>DASVEF010000109.1:0-65968 GCA_036380715.1 Thermoanaerobaculia bacterium
GCCGAGCATCGGTGCACGACTGCGCCCTCAGCTACGGATCAGGTGCGGCGTGAGATCGAGCAAGCCTACGCTCGGAATGGGGCCGCATTCGCGGCGCGCGATCCCGAGGCTGTCATGGAATTGCGCCATCCTGACTTCCACACGATCGACCATACCGGCAAGCTCTCGACGCGCCAGGATATGCATGAACGCACGCGTTCCTTTCTCGCACGTATCGAGCGCTTCGACACGCTCCGCGAGACGATTCGCGCTCTGGAGCTTCACGGTGACACGGCGATCGTGACCGTTCTCCAGGAGACGTCAAGGGCTCAACGTTTGGCGGATGGAGCCCTGCACCAGATCGACACGTCCGTGACTCAACGCGAGTGGTGGCGCTGCACGACGAAGGGTTGGCAGCTTTGGCGCGTCGATGAGGTGGATGAGGGGACCTTGCTCATCGACGGCAAGCCGCCTGCGTGAGCGGGTCCTCATCTTGCCCAACCAAAGAGAAGATATGAAGACCAAACCCTTTGCAGTGGGTCTGTGCTGACCAAAGATCTGCAACGGTTCCTGCGTCGATCCACCCTGGCGCTCGTCCTCCTGCTCGCCGCCTGCGGCCCGCGGGTGGCGCCCCGTTCGGCGCCGGAGGGTTTGCCGGCCGGGCCGCCGGTGGTTTTCGTACCCGGTGTCACGGGGGTCGCTCTCCGCGATGTTGCGACGGAGGAGGTGGTCTGGGGGCTCGGCCGGAACCTGCTGCGGCCCCGGGATGACGGCTACGGGCTGGCTCTCCCTGTCGCGGGCCAGGGCTCCGGGCTGCCGGTCCTCGAGTCTGTCGGTCCCATTGAACAGATCGCCCTCTTCGGCATCCACAAGCCGATCTACGGTCCCATCCGAAGGCTTCTCGCCGGAGCCGGTTACGTGCCGGGCGAGCTGGAGTCGCCGTGGCCGGGGGAGTCCCTCTTCTTCTTCGACTACGACTGGCGGCGGGACCTGACGGAGAGCGCTGGCCTGCTGCGCCGGCAGTTGGAGGAGCTGCGCCGGGTCCAGGGACGGGAGCGGCTGGAGGTGGATCTGGTGTGCCAGTCGAGCGGAGCCCACCTGTGCCGCTATCTGGCGAAATACGGAGGGGTCCCGCTGGACGAGGCCGCGGCGGGCCGGGGCGCTCTCCCTCCGACTCTCGTCGTGCGCCGGCTCGTCCTCGTGGGGTCCTCCAACGGAGGGAGCCTGCGAATCCTCCGCGAGATCGACCGCGGACGGCGCTATGTGCCGCTGGTGGGCCGCTGGATGCGCCCCGAGGTGCTGTTCACCTATCCGTCGCTCTTCCAGGATCTCCCGATCTACCGGCGCGACCTGTTCCTGGACGCGGAAGGGAAGCCGCTGGACGTGGACCTCTTCGATCCCGAAAGCTGGCGCCGGTATGGCTGGTCCATCTATGGAAAGGACGCGGCCCGCCGCGTGCGCGAGCGCGGCGCCGAGCGGTTCCTCGGCAGTGAGGCGGAACGGGACGCCTGGCTCCGCCGCACTCTGTCCGCGGCGCGGCGTTTCCAGGAGCTCCTGCGGGCGGACGCCCCCGGCTTCGGGCAGACGCGGGTCTATGTCGTGGGGAGCGCGGACCAGCCGACGCCGGACCGGGCGGTCCTGGTGCGGAAGAGGGAGGGGTGGCGGATGCTCTTCACCGGAGACGCGGCCCTGCGCCGGCGTCCGGTGCTCCGCGCGCTGGCCACCGCCGGGGGGGACGAGCACGCGACTCTGGCAAGCCAGGACTGGCTGTCGCCTCAGGAGCGGGCCGCCCTGGCCCTGCCGCCCCTGCGTGTCCGGGGAGGGCACTTCGAAGCCCTCCTGACGGAGGAGACGAAGGATTTTCTGCTGGAGGCGCTGCGCTAACTTTGCCGTCGAGCGATCTGCCGCATCCCTCCACTGTAGAGACGCCCCGTGGGGCGTCTCTACAGCGGGGAGGATCTTTCCTACCC
The DNA here is from genome assembly GCA_036380715.1 of Thermoanaerobaculia bacterium. Lineage (GTDB taxonomy): Bacteria > Acidobacteriota > Thermoanaerobaculia > Multivoradales > UBA5704 > UBA5704. The sequence continues at coordinate 1,950 of DASVEF010000109.1, forward strand.
CTTGCAAGACTATGGAAAGGTGAGGTACCGTGTCTCTGGAAATGGAGGAGTCTGCGATGGGACGCGATACGGGAGATCTTTTGCAGGGCACGCTGGGATTGCTGATCCTGAAAGCGCTCGCCGGCGAGGAGCGGCACGGCTACGGCATCGCGCGCTGGATCCAGGAGGTCACCGGCGACGTGGTGCAGATCGAGGAAGGGTCGCTGTACCCGGCGCTGCGGCGCCTGGAGGACCGCGGCTTCGTCGAGTCGCGGTGGGGGCTTTCCGAGAACAACCGCCGTGCCCGCTATTACGCGGTCACTCGCGCCGGCCGGCAGCACCTGCACGCCGACGCCTCGACGTGGATGCGCTTCGCCCGCGCCGTCATGCGCGTGCTCGAGACCGAGCCGTCGGTCGTCTGAGGGGCTGACCGGTGCGCGAGCAGCCTCGCTGGCGCCGTTATCTGCGTTTCTGGGGACCGGACGTCGCGGCGGACGTCGACGACGAGCTCCGCTTCCACCTCGACATGCTGGAGCGCGATTTCCTCGCCGCGGGCCTGCCGCCCGCCGCCGCCCGCGAGGAGGCTCTCGCCCGCTTCGGCGACCCCGGCAAAGTGTCGCGCTGGCTGCGCGATCACGACACCCGTGAGCTCCGCCGGCACAGGAGGACTGAAGCGATGAGCGATCTGTTGCAGGACGCCCGCTACGGGTTGCGCAGGCTGTGGCGAGGGCCGGGGTTCACTCTGGCCGTGGTGCTGGTGCTCGCGCTCGGCATCGGGGCTACGACGGCGATTTTCAGCGTGCTCGACGCCGCCTTGCTGCGGCCGTTGCCGTACCCCGAGCCCGAGCGCCTGGTCGCGGTCCACGACTTCGGAGAGACCGAGGTGCCGGCGTCGTTCCCGGAATACCTGGACTGGAAGCAGGCTACGGAGGTCTTCGAGGACCTGGGCGCGTACTTTTCGACGACGCTCCCGCTGACCGGCGGAGGCGAGCCGGAGATGCTCAACGTCGTGCAGATGTCGGACAATCTGCCGCGGATGCTGGGCGTCCTGCCACGCGTCGGCCGCGCGTTCGCGCCGGGCGAGGATGCGCGGAGCGCCGAGCGCGTCGCCATGCTGAGCGAAGAGCTGTGGCGGCGCCGTTTCGGCGGCGATGCGAGCATCCTCGGCCGCGTCATCACGCTCTGGGACAAGCCCTATACCGTCATCGGGATCATCCCTCCGGGCCGGCGCTCGATCATTCCGACCCACCTGGCCACGGCGCGGAAGATCGACGCCTGGATCCCTCTGCGGCTCGATACGGAAGTCGCGCCGCGCGACCTCAACTTCCTGGACGTGATCGGACGGCTGCGCCCCGGGCTCGACTTCGCGCAGGCCGAGGAGCGCATCGAGGCCTTCGCGCGCCGGCTGCAAGAGAGCGGGGTGACGGACGACAGTATTCGCCTCGGCCGGCTGGAGCGCCTCGTGATCGGCGATGCGCGTCCGCTCCTCGTCGCTTTGGCCGGCGCCGCGGTCATGGTGCTCCTCATCGCCTGCACGAACGTGGCGAACCTGCTCCTGGCGCGCTCGGCGGTGCGGCGGCGCGAGATCGCCGTGCGCGTGGCGCTCGGCGCGGCGCGTGGCCGCATCCTGCGGCAGCTTCTGGTGGAGACGCTGCTTCTGGCGTTGCTCGGCGGCGCCGCCGGCGTGCTCGTCGCGAAAGCCGGCGTGGCGGGCCTGCGCGCGCTCGGTCCCGCCACCGTGCCGCGGCTCGCCGAGGCGACGGTGGACGCGCGCATGCTGGGCTTTGCGCTCGCCCTGTCGCTGCTCACCGGCCTGCTGTTCGGGCTGCTTCCCGCGTTGCGCGCCTCGCGCACCGATCTCGCCGAGGTCATGAAAACCGGCGCGCCCGGCGCCGTCGGCGGGCCCGCCCGCGACCGTCTGCGCGGCGCGCTCATCGTGGCCGAGGTGGCGCTCTCGTTCGCGCTGCTCATCGGCGCCGGCCTGCTCATCCGCAGCCTCGACCGGCTGCTCGCCGTCGACAAGGGGTTCGACGCCGAGCGCGTGGTCAGCGCCTTCGTCCTCCTGCCTTCCAACCGCTATGCCGAGGCGCACCAGCAGGTCGCGTTTTTCCGCGAGCTGCGCGAGCGCGTGGCGGCGCTCCCGGGCGTGCAGGCCGTGGCGTACGTCAGCAACCTGCCTATGACGGGGGGAGCCAATGGAGGGTTCGGCATCGAGGGCCGCACGTATCCGCCGAACGCGCAGCCGTTCGCCGAAAAGCGGATCGCCTCGCCGGGCTACTTCGAGACGATGCGCACGCCGGTCATCGCCGGGCGCACCTTCAACGAGCGGGATGGGGCGGGCGCGCCGGCGGTGGTCGTGGTCAACCAGACTTTCGCGCGGCGCTACTTCCCCGGCGAGAGCGCGCTCGGCAAGCGCGTCGACTTCCGGTGGGGGACCACCGGGATGCAGGAGATCGTCGGTGTGGTCGGAGACGTGCGGGAGCAGGCGCTCCACCAGCCGGCCGAGCCGGTGATCTACATTCCGCTGGCACAGCGCACGACGGAGTGGGCCTATTTCGTCGTGCGCACGACCGGAGATCCGATGGCCATCGTCCCTTCGCTGCGCCAGGTCGTGACCTCGCTCGATCGCAACCTGCCGCTCTCCGAGGTGCGAACGCTGGAGGACCTGGTGGCCGAGGGGCTCGGGGAACGCCGGCTCGCCATGTCGCTCTTCGGCGCCTTTTCGGTGCTGTCGCTGGTGCTCGCCGCCCTGGGTCTCTATGCCGTGATCAGCTACACGGTGGTGCAGCGGCGGCAGGAGATCGGCATCCGGATGGCGCTCGGCGCGCGCGCCGAGCACGTCGTCCGCTCGGTGTTGCGCCAAGGGCTGGCGCTGATCGCGGGCGGCGCGGCGCTCGGCGCGCTCGCCTCTCTGTGGCTCGGACGGTTTCTGTCGGGGCTCGTCTTCGGTATCGGCACCACCGACCTCACCACCTTTGCCGCCGTGGCGCTCCTGCTCACGACGACGGCGCTCCTGGCGAGCATGGTGCCCGCGCTGCGCGCCGCCCACCTCGATCCGGCGAGCGTCCTGCGCAGCGAGTAGATTTCTCACTCGGTCAGCTTGTGGTCGTAGCTCAGCACTCGCGCGAGTTTCCACCCATTGCCGTCTTTCTTCCAGACATGGGTGAACTTGGCCGTCTCCGTCAGCTTGTCCGGCTGGCCTTCTGTCTTGCGATAGAAGCGGTGGACGCCCACCTGGATGGCCCCGTAGTTGTTGAGGGGGTAAACCTCCAGGCTGCCTTCGACGAGCTCCCTTCTCGCCCGATAGTCCTCGCCCGTCTTCTGCCTCTCGCACGTTCCTTTGATGTTCTCCACGAACTGGGCGCCGGACGTCGCGACCAGTCCGCCCTTGTCGTGGTACATCTCGAAGTCGTCGGTCACGAGGCCGCCGAGCGCCTGGTGGTCACAGGTATTGAAAACGGAGTCGAAGAGCATCCGGTCCTTCTCCGCCAGCTCGTCGAAGAGCTCCTTCGTCGCGACCGGGCCGGGCTTGGGTTGAGCGCTCAAACCGGTCACAGTCAACAGCAATGCGCTGATCGCCAGGCAGGTGTGCCGAAGCGCCTTGATGCTCATCGATCCCTCCTTCCACGGGAGCGGTGAGGTCCTCTCCCTTCCCGGCCCCTACGCGGAGCCCGCGGCGCAGGTTTCAGGAAGCTACGTCCCCGCGATCAAGCCTTGACACTCTAGGTATGTCGCCCTATCATGCCTGGACGTTCTAGGCATCTCCGCCTGGCTCGGGAGGTAAGACGAAATGACAAGACAGAAAGCGGACCTGCTGCAGGGCACGCTCGACATGCTCATCCTGAAGGCCGTCTCGCTCGGCCCGCTGCACGGCTACGGCATCATCCAGCGCATCCGCCAGATGTCCGACGAGATGCTGGAAGTGGAGCAGGGGTCGGTCTATCCGGCGCTCTACCGGATCGAGCAGCGGGGCTGGGTCTCCGCGAAGTGGGACCTGAACGAGACGGGCCGCCGCGCCAAGTTCTACACGCTCACCAAGGCCGGCAAGGCCCAGCTCGAAGCCGAGGAGGCGAGCTGGGACCGCCTGGTGCTCGCCATCTCCAAGATGCGGCAGGCCACCTAGGAGTTTTTTGCAGTATGAGACAGATCAACATTCTCTCGTCACGGCTGCGCGCTCTGTTCGGGCGCGAGGCCGTCATCGGTGACATGGACGAGGAGCTCCGCCTCCACGTGGAGATGGAGGCGGAGGCGAACGTCGGGCGGGGGATGCCACCCGCGGAAGCGCGCCGGGCCGCCCTCAGGAGCTTCGGCAATTTCGACAGCGTCAGGGAGCGGGCCTACGAGGTTCGCGGAGGCGGGATGATCGAGGCTTTCGTGCAGGACGTCCGGTACGGCGCGCGGGTGCTCGCCAAGAACATGGGTTTCACCACGGTCGCGGTGCTCACCCTCGCCCTGGGGATCGGGGCGAACACGGCCATCTTCTCGGTCGTCAACGAGCTGCTCCTGCGCCCGCTGCCCTACCGCGACGCGGAGCGGCTCGTCATGCTGTGGGAGATCTCCCCGGAAGGCAGGCACCAGAACACGACTTCACGCATCAACTTCCGGGCCTGGCGCGAGCAGAGCACGGCCTTCGAGGGCATGGCGGCGTTCGCCGACTTTCGTCTCGGCCTGGCCGGCGACGGCGAGCCGGAGGTGGTGTCGGTCCAGGCCGCCAATCCCGAGCTGTTCCGGATCCTCGGCGTCGCGCCGATCCTCGGCCGGAGCCTGACGCAGGAGGACGCCCGCCCCGACGCGCCCGAGATCGCCGTCCTGAGCCACGGTCTCTGGCGGCGGCGGTTCGGGGGCGATCCGCAAGTGATCGGCAGGCCCATCACGCTCGACGGCGAGCCTTTCACCGTGGTCGGCGTCCTCCCGGCGGGTTTTCAGTGGCACATCGCATCGAGGTCGCGCACGGGGAAGGCTGCCGAAATCTGGACGGTGCTGTCAATGCCCACGGAGGGGGGCGCCGCCACGCGAGGCCGGTTCCTTTCAGTGGTGGCGCGCCTGAAGCCCGGCGTCTCCCTTGAGCAGGCCGAGGCCGAGATGAAGACCATCGCGGCCCGCCTCGAACAGGAGGATCCGGGATACAACAAGGGGGTGGGCGCGGAGGTCATCCCGCTGCGCGAGCAATTCGTCGGCAACGTCCGGCCCGCGCTCCTGGTCCTTCTCGGCGCCGTCGGCTTCGTGCTGCTGATCGCGTGCGCCAACGTCGCCAACCTCCTGCTCTCTCGCGCCGCGGCCCGGGAGAAGGAGATCGCGCTGCGGACGGCGCTCGGCGCGAGCCGTGCTCGTGTCGTCCGGCAGCTTCTCACCGAGAGCCTGCTGCTCGCCGCGCTCGGCTGTCTGCTCGGTCTGGGGCTCGCGTGGTGGGGCATCCAGGCGCTCGTGGCGATCAGCCCGCGCGACCTCGTCAATCTGCAGGGCGTCGGCCTCAACCTCCCGGTGCTCGCCGTGACGGTGGCCGTTTCGCTGGCGACCGGAATCCTCTTCGGCCTGGCGCCCGCCCTCGAGGCGACGCGCCTGAACCTCAACGAGACGCTCAAGGAAGGCGGCAAAGGCGCCGGAGGGAAGGGCGCCCGCAGCCGCCGCCTGCGGGACATCCTCGTGGTCGCGGAGATCGCTCTGGCGCTCGTGCTGCTGGCCAGCGCGGGACTGCTGGTGAAGAGCTTCGTCCGCCTGCAACAGATCGACACCGGGTTCAACACCGAGAACGTGCTGACCCTGGTGGCGAATCTGCCGACCGGCAAGTACCAGACGATGGAGCAGGTCGTCGGCTTCTTCCGGCAGGCGACGGAGCGCATTCGGACGCTCCCCGGCGTCCGTTCCGTCGGCATCGTGAACTACCTGCCGTTGTACGGCGGGCTCGGCACAACCACCTCTTTCACCGTCGAGGGCCGGCCCGCGCCTCCGCCGGGCCAGGAACCCAGCACGGATGTGCGCGTGGCCGATTCCGACTATTTCGGTGCCATGGGCATCCCCCTGCTGCGTGGCCGCAGTTTCACGGACCGCGAGACCACAGAGCCGAGGCGGGTCGTGCTCGTCAACGAGTCGATGGCGCGGCAGCACTTTCCCGGAGAAAATCCGATCGGGAAGCGCATCAGCGTCCTCATGTTCGAGGAACCCAGGCCGACGGAGATCATCGGCGTCGTCGGCGACGTCCGGTACGACAGCCTGACGGACGAGGCGCAGCCGACCGTCTACTTCCCGCTCCCGGAGCTCACCTACCCGTTCATGACTTTCGTCGTTCGCACCACCGGCGATCCCGCGGAAATGGCCTCCACGGTGCAGGGCGTGGTGCATGAGATCGACCCGAACCAGCCCGTCTCCGACGTGCGGACGATGGATCAGGTGATGGCCGACACCGTGGGCCGCGCCCGCTTCAACACGCTCCTGCTCGGGCTCTTCGCGGGGCTGGCGACGCTGCTGGCGGCGGTCGGCATCTTCGGCGTGATGAGCTACTCGGTGACCCTGCAGACCCGCGAGATCGGGCTCCGGGTGGCGCTCGGCGCAAGGCAGGGCCAGGTCCTGATGCTCATCCTGAAGCAGGGGCTGCTCCTCACCTTGATCGGCATCGGCATCGGCCTGGCCGGCGCGCTGGCCCTGACGCGCCTCATGTCGGGTCTCCTTTTCGGAGTGGGCTCGACAGACCCGGCGACCTTTACGGCGATCGTGCTGCTCCTCGCGTTCGTGTCCTTGGTCGCCTGTTACATCCCGGCGCGGCGTGCGGCGCGCGTGGACCCGCTGATCGCGCTGAGGTATGAGTAAGAGGGTGTCAGAAGCCCTGTAATTTCCTGCGCATTTTCCCCCTCTCCCTCCGGGAGAGGGGCCAGGGGGTGAGGGCCGCTGGACAAGGATGCGGTCATCATGGATGATCGCTATTGACGGCGGCGGGGCGTCCGCCACTCCAGGTACTGCTCCTTCGGACACGCCATGTCAGCCCAGCCCGCACCGCTCGTTTCCATCATCATCCCGTGCTACGCCGCGTCTCCGAAGCAGGCGGAGCTGCTCGATGAAACACTGGACACCGTCGCGGGGCAGACGTGCAGAGACTACGAGACCATCGTCGTGGACGATGGATCCCCGCTCGACGTCGGCGCGGCCACAGCCCGGCACGCGGCGACCGTGACGCTGCGGCAGGCCAACGCCGGGTCGGCCGTGGCCCGGAACACCGGAATCAAGGCGAGCCGTGGCCAGTATCTGGTATTCCTGGACGCGGACGACCACCTCCTGCCTCCCGCGCTCGAAGCGGGCCTGCGCTGCTTCGCCGAACATCCGGAGTGCGGGTTCGCGATCGGCCGGCGCGAGGAGATGACGTACGAAGGGGCTCCGGTCCCCTGGGGGGTGGCGGCCATGCCGCGCGAGACGCGGATGTACAACGCGCTGCTCGGCTTCGACTGGTACATCATCCCACCTTCCTCGGCGATGTTCCGGCGCGATGTCGTGGAGGACGTCGGCGGCTTTCGTGATCCATGGGGAGCCGACGATCTGGATTTCTATCTCCGCGTCGCCAAGCGGTATCCTGGCTGGTGCTACGAGAATCCGGCGGTGACTCGCTACCGCCGCTACAGCGCCAGCTCCTCGCGCGACGGAGAGCGGATGCTGCGCAGCATCCGCGTCGTCTACGAGCGCCAGTGGCCGCTGGTGCAAGGAGACGCCGCCGGCGAGGCAGCCTTCCGCCGCGGCCTTGCCAAGCTGACCGACATTTTCAGAGACGGTCTCGTCGAGAATGTAGAGGATCGGATGCGTGCCGGAGAGTGGCGTCGCGCGCTGCGCAGCGCTCTGCTGCTCGCGCGCGAAAGCCCGCGCCGCCTGGTCACGGCAGCCGCGCGGGGGCTGCGCGCCGCGATGAACAGATGAGACTCTCTCTCGGCGTTGGGACTTCACCGCCAGGCGAACAGCGGCTGCTCGTAATGGGCTACGCGGGTCGCCCGGCCGAGGACCGCGACTTCGGCGAACTGGTGGAGGACCGCGGCCGTGGGAGCGTAGATGAGGGTGCCGAGGATCGCCAGCGCCAGCACCGGCCGGTCGCTCTGGGAGATAGCATGGGTCACCACGCTCTCGGGCCGCAGCAGGTCGGACACCGGAAGGAGATGAATGGAGGCCACCTCCCGGGGATCCGGGCGGAGCTGGGCGCCCTCCGCGCCCCAGATGGCCACGGGCGTGATGACGAATCCCGAGCGAGTGGGGTAGTCGTCGAGGCATCCGAGCACGTGACTGGACGGGAGGTCGAGGCCGACCTCTTCGGCGAGCTCGCGGAGCGCAGTCTCCTCGGCGGTCTCGCCCGCGTCGCGCCGCCCGCCCGGACAGGCCCACTGGCCGCTGTGACGCCGCAGCCCCGCCGCCCGCTGCGTCAACAGCAGGTTCGCCTCGCCGCGTGCATCCGGCAGAACCACCAGAGCCACCGCCGCTCCGGCCCCGCCGTCCTCGGGAACGGTGAGCCGTTCGAACCCGGCCAGGTTGTCCCGGAGCCGGAGGCGGAGGTCGTCATCGAAGGGGATCGCCATAGGAGAAGGATAGCTGTTCTGAAACGCGGAGGCCGCGCCGTTCGTAATGGCTGCGGACCATCAATCTCGCCAGGAGGAAGTACGCGATGAAACGGGCTCTGCGCAAGCGTTGGATCGTTCTCGCCGTGCTCGCGGCCGCGGGCGTGATTGCTTATTTCACCCTGTTCCGATCGGAGCCCCTGGATACCCGCTTCAACGGCGCCTACCGGCTGGAGGACGGCCGTCTGGTCGTCGTGACGGCCCGGGAGGGAGATACGCTCCGCTATGCCCTCATGAACGGCGAGAGCCGCGCCCTCTGGCCCACGGGGGATTATGCCTATGAAGCCGGGCCTGGCTGGAGCGACCGGAAACCGGCGGAGGTGGAGGTCACCTTCTCGCCGCCCGGACCTGACGGACGCTCTGCAGGCTTCACCTGGAAGCGGCCGGACGGCTCCGGGCAGGCCCGGCGTCTGGACCTCCCGGAGACCGTCTTCACCTTCCCGAGCGGCGATCTCACGCTGCGTGGCAAGCTGGTGACGCCGGCCGGCCCGGGTCCGTTCCCCGTGGTGGTCGTGGTCCACGGCTCGGGCAAGGAGAGCGCCGTGGACGCCTACTCCATGCCCTACCTCTTCGCCTCCCACGGGATCGCCACCCTGATCTATGACAAGCGCGGCACCGGGGGCTCCGCGGGGAAGTACACGCAGAACTTCCACGTCCTGGCCCGGGACGCCCTGGCGGCGGTGGGCTGGCTGCGGAAACGCTCTGACGTCGATCCCTCGCGGATCCACCTGGCGGGCTACAGCCAGGGAGGATGGATCGCGCCCTTGGCCGCTTCCAAGACCCGGGGCATCCGGAGCCTGCTGATCAACTACGGCCCGATGGTCCCCATCGCGGGCGAGGACCGCTGGGGCTACGTCTACGCCCTGCGTAAAAAAGGTTTCGGCGAGGACGCGATCCGCCAGGCCGACCGGATCAACGGAGTGATCGAAGCGATCGTCGACCACGGCGAAGACCGCTGGGACGAGCTCGGCCGCCGGCTCGACGAAGCCGAGGGCGAGCCCTGGTTCGAAGCGGTCAAGGGGAGCGACTCGGCCCTGGGATTCGTCGCCGGGACCCGCCTGCCGCTCTGGGCCATGCGCCTCTACGCCTGGTGGGCGTTCCGTTCCACCGGCGGCGAGCCCTTCGTCGATCGGCTCTACGATCCGGTCCCCACCCTGGCCTTCCTCACCGAGACCCCCAGCCTGTGGATCTTCGGCGGCGAGGACGACAGCATGCCCACGCAATGGACGGTGGAGAAGCTCGAAGACCTCCGCTCGAAAGGCCGGCCCATCCAGATCCACGTCTTTCCGCAAGCAGACCACGGCATTCTGCGCTTCGAGGAGACCCAGGACGGAACCCGCAGGTACCTGGGCTACGAGCCCGAGTATTGGCGGATGCAGGTCGAATGGCTGCGGGGGCAGAGCGGTTGACAGACCTCCTGCAAGAGTGCCGGCCGAATCCCTACACACTTTGACTGCGGCTCCTCTCTCCCATCCTGCCTGTAACAAACCACCGCCTCAGGTGTATGGGTAGGATGTAGACGAGCAGAGGGAGAACCTGAACCTTGACCGAGGCCATCGAGCAGGACCGGATATTCTGGCGGGCCGCGTACCAGTCCCACGCGCCGGCGGTGCTCGCCTTCCTGCGGCACCGCCTGGGACGGCGCGAGGACGCCGAAGACCTGCTCCAGGAGACTTTCGTGCGGGCGATCCGCAGCGGCTCCTTCGACGGGGACAACCTCCGCGCCTACCTGCTGCGCACCGCCCACAACCTCTGGGTCAACCGGCGGCGGCGTCCGCGGCTGGTCGTCCCCGCGGCGGGCCCCACGGCGGGCGAGAATGACGCCTCTCTCGCCGACGTGCCGGCGGAGGCGGCCTCTCCCGAGCAGGAGACCGCCTGGAGCGCCTTCCGCGAGGAGCTGCAGCGCGTCCTCGCGGGCTTGAGCGAGCCGCACCGCCGGGCGTTCGAGCTGGGCGCTCTCGAGCAGCGCAGCTACGGCGAGATCGCCCAGCTCACCGGATGGAGCCTGGCGCAGGTCAAGGTGAACCTCTACCGCGCCCGCAAACGGGTTATCGAAGAGCTGCGCGAACACTTCCCGCAGGCGACCAGGAGCAGACCATGAGCGATTGTGCGACCTACGAGATGTCCATTTCAGCCCTGGCCGACGGGGAGCTTCCCGCGGAAGACCTGCTGCCGGCGATCGATCACCTCGCCGGGTGCCCCTCCTGCCAGGCTTTCTATCGCGACGTGCGGGCGCTCGCAGCGGCCCTCCCGGCCGGCGGCGCGCGGCATCTCTCAGTATCCGCGGCATCCGCGCCCGGAGAGGCGCCCGAAGAGGTCTGGCGCCGTATCGAGGCGGCTGCGGCCCCCGCGCTCTCGCGCACAGAGCGGACCCGGCCCTGGGCGATGCGCCTCGCGGCGGCGGTCCTCCTCATCGCCAGCCTTTGGGGAGCCTTTGCGGCCGTGCGTTCCACGCTTCACCCACCGGGTGAGCCGATCGAGGTCGCTCTTGGGGAAGACCGCGGCCGGATGTCCGAGCAGCGGTTCGTCGATCTCACCGTCGAGCTCCTCCGCGCCGATTCCCGCTACCACCAGGAGATGCTCCAGGTCCTGACCGCCGTCACTGAGCGGGACGGGCGGCGGGAGACCCCGGTCGATTACGACACTCCCTTCCCGGAAGGGGACGAGGGCCAATCCGACGACTTGCGCGACCTCGCCGCCGTGCGGCCGCAGGGATCGCGCCGGCTTTCCTGACACCCGGGATTTTTCGTTCAAAAGGGCTCTACCATGAAAAAAATCTTTCTCTTCGGTCTCGGGGTGCTCTTCGCTTTGAGTGCGACCGCCGCTCCGGCGCGGGACCCCCGGGGCTTTCTCTACGGCCGGATCACCACCACCGGCGGCTCGGTCTACGAGGGCCGCCTCCGCTGGAACAACAAGGAAGAGGCGTTCTGGGGAGACTTCTTCAATGCGGGCAAGGAGGATTTGCCGTACCTCAAGTACGCCCCCCAGAGAGAGCGGCGCCGGGATTCGATCGAGATTTTCGGCATCCGGATCGGCATTTCGGATGAGGACGACGGAAGCCGCCAGCTCGGCGCCCGTTTTGGAGACCTCCGGCATATCGAAGTCGAAAGGCGTAATGATGCCACGGTAGTCTTCAAGAGCGGCGCCCGCTACGAGGTGAGCGGCGGCTCGAACGACCTCGACAGCGACACGGAGATCACCGTCTGGGACCGCAAGGCCGGTGAGACGCGGCTGCGATGGAACAAGATCCGCACGATCGACTTCCTGCCGACTCCGGACAACCTTGCCGTGCCGGCCTTCCGCCTGCGCGGGACGGTCGATACCGAAAACGGGACCTTCCGCGGCTACATCCAATGGGACCAGGATGAGTGCCTGTCGAGCGACGAGCTGGACGGGAATACCCAAGACGGCGAGGTGTCGCTTCCAATGGGTGAGATCCGGTCGATCGAACGGCAGGGCCGCGACAGCTCGAAAGTCGTTTTGCGGACGGGCCGCACCCTCGTGCTCAAGGGCACCAACGACGTCGATTCTTCCAACCGGGGGATCTACGTCAGCGACTCGCGTTTCGGCCGGGTGCTGGTCAACTGGGAGACCTTCCGCCGCATCGATTTCGATCCTCCCGGCGACAGCGGTCCGGCCTATACCGATTTCCGTCCCGGCCGCCCCCTGTTCGGCAAGGTGAGCACCGCCCAGGGCAAGACCTACCGCGGACGCCTCGTCTACGACCTCGACGAAACGGAGACCATGGACCTCCTCGACGGCCGGCGGGGCGGCGTCGAGTACAGCATTCCATTCGCCCGCATCGCCTTCCTCCTCCCCGAGAGGACCGACTCGAGCCGCGTGGTGCTCAGGAACGGCCAGGAGCTGAGGCTGGAGGACTCGGTCGACGTCGGCCGCGAAAACGCCGGGGTGCTGGTCTTCGAACCGGGGCGGAAGGAGCCGCGATACTTCCCCTGGCAGGACATCCGGAGGATCGACTTCGAGGCTCGATGAGCCGGGAGAGCGCGGCGCGCGCGAATTCGTAAACAGCAATAGATACAATCATTTGACGCGGCACCGCGGAAGGAGGTATCGTCTGGTCTATCCAGCGCAGACGTGAGGTGTACCCCCTTTGCGGGAATCAGTGACTGCTCGTTCTCCTGAAATCTGGCGGACGGCTTGCCGGCAGATGGCCGCGCGGGCTTCCGGCGGGGTTATCACTTATCCTCTCATCATCACCTTCCTGTGCATGGGAGCGGGATTGCCGAGAACCGCTCCTGCAGCTTTCGCCGGCCTTCTGGGGCTGACCCTCTCCGTGGCCTTGGCGCGGCACTGGCTCATCTGGAAGTTCGACGCGCTCTACGACCGCTCTCCAAGGCTCTGGCAGGCCGGGTTCTTCGGCGGTCTGTTGGCGAGCTTCGCCGCGGTCGGAGGGGTGATCTACTGGATCGTGGCGCAATCGGGATCGGCGCCTCTCTCGATATTCGCAGGCTGCGCGGCGGCCGCTCTGTCGGCCCTTTCGGTATTCGTCTACGCTCCCGTCCTCTGGGTTGTACGGGTGAACAATGTGTTGCTGTTGGGGCCTTTGGTGACAGGGATGACGCAGGCGGGTTGGGGTCTGACGGAGCCCGCGATCGCATTGAGCCTCGCGCTCTACGTCGTCTATCTATTCTGGACCGCGGGGCAGCAGCATCGGGAGCGCTGGGAGGCTCTGGCCACGAGCCACCAGCTCGCTCTGCACGCCGCCGATCTGGAACGGGCCCACGTGGAGCTGCGGCAGGCCCGGGACGAGCTCGAGCGCCAAGTGGCCGAGCGCACCCGTGAGCTGGAGCGGACGAGCCGGGAATATCGAGAGATCTTCGAGAACGCCCACGATCCGATCCTCATCTTCCGGCCCGAGGACGAAAAGGTCCTGAACGTCAACCGCCGGGCCTGCGAGGTCTACGGCCTTCCGCGCGAGGAGCTCATCGGTCTCTCCCTGAAGTCGATCTCCGAGGATGTGGAGCGGGGGGAGCAACAGATCGAGGAGACCCTGAAAGAGGGGGTCTACAACAAGTTCGAGAGCGTCCAGTTCCGCAAGGACGGCAGCAAGATCTTCCTCGAGATCAACGCTTCCAAGATCGAATACGAGGGCAAGCCGGCCATCCTGAGCGTCAATCGCGATGTGACCGACAGGCGCCGGGCCGAAGAGCTGCGGCTGGCCAAGGAGGCCGCCGAACGCACCGCCCAGGCGAAGGCCCAGTTCCTCGCCAACATGAGCCATGAGATCCGGACTCCCATGGCCGGCATCATCGGCGTGACGGACCTGCTGCTCAAGACCGAGCTCGGCGACCGGCAGCGCGAGTACGCGCGGCTCATCCACACCTCGGCCGGGTCGCTGCTGCGGGTGATCGACGACATCCTGGATTTCTCGAAGATCGAAGCGGGCAAGCTCGGCTTCGAGAGCGTGCCTTTCGACCTGCAGGCGGTGCTGCACGATTCGGTCGAGCTGCTGCGTCTGGGCGCCCTGGCCCGGGGCACCTCCCTCGAGCTGCACACGACCGAGGACCTGCCTTCCTGGGTCAGCGGCGATCCTGGCCGGCTCCGGCAGGTGCTGCTCAATCTCGTGGGCAACGCCGTGAAGTTCACCGAGGACGGATGGATCCGGGTCAGCGCCCGGACGGAAGCGGGGAGGAGAGTCCACGTCCGGATCCAGGACTCGGGGATCGGCGTTCCTGTCGAAGCCCAGGGGCGGCTCTTCGAGCTGTTTTCCCAGGCCGACGGCTCGACCGCCCGGGTCTACGGCGGCACGGGGCTCGGGCTCGCCATCAGCAAGCGGATCGTCGAGGCGATGGGAGGCGAGATCGGCTTCGAGAGCACGCCAGGAAAAGGCTCGACTTTCTGGTTCACGGTCGTCCTGGAGCCGGCGGCGCCTCCGGAGATGGAGAAGCGCCCAGGGGAGCGCCCCGTCCGCAGCCGCCGCATCCTCGCGGCGGAAGATAACCTGATCAATCAGCTCGTGGTCGCCGAGGAGCTCAAGGCGCTCGGCTATGAGGTCACGCCTGTCGGCAACGGCCTGGAAGCCGTGGAGGCCGTGAAGACGGGCCGGTACGACCTCGCGTTGATGGACTGCCAGATGCCGGTCCTGGACGGCTACCAGGCGACCCAGCAGATCCGCCAGTTGGCAGGAAATCCGGGCCGGATTCCGATCATCGCGTTGACGGCTCACGCCCTCCGGGAAGACCTGGAGAGGTGCCTCGCCGTCGGCATGAACGATTACCTCACCAAACCGTTCCGCGAGGAGGCGCTCCGCCAGAAGCTCGATCGATGGCTGGGGGATGGGACGGAGGTGGAGGCTCCGGTGGATGCCGCGGAAACCTCCGCGGAAACGGAGGGGATCGATCGAGTCCTCTTTGATCAGTTCCGCGAGTTGGCGCGAGCGTCGGGCCACGATTTCCTGCGCCAGCTCGCCGAGGGGTTCCGGAGCCGGCCTCACATCAGCGAGATGCACGCGGCGCTGCTCCACCAGGACCGCAAAGCCTTGCAGTTCCACGCCCATTCGCTCAAAGGGAGCAGCTCTATGCTGGGCGCGGCCCGCCTGTCCCAGCTCTGCGCCACGCTCGAGCACATGACCCGGGAGGCGACCGACGAGGAGTGCTCGCGCCTCCTCTCGCAGATCGAGTCCGAGTACACCGGTTTTCTCTTCAAGCTGATGGCCGCGGTCTGACGCCCGGCGGAAACGTGATCATTCCGCCGGATCCGTGGCGGCCGGCGCGGCGTTCGTCCCTCCGCCCGCCATCCCGTCTGACGCGCGGGCGGCGGGGATCAGGCCGGTGAGGAGAAGGATCAGCACGGCTGAGATCGCGAAGCGGCGCCACAAGGCTGCGGCGTCATCCGTGCGGGCTGCTGCGGGGCTCTGTTTCATGTTGCTGGCTCTCCTCTCGCGAGAATCTGTTTTGCAGGAACCAGGCCAGGTGGCGACATGAGGCACGCCGAATGCAGGCGCCGAGAGGAAGGAGGAGCTTCGTGCCCGACGAGATCGAGACCCTGTTGCGGAAGGCCGCCGGCGAGCGCAACGTCATCGCCATGGGCGGAGGGCTCCCCTCGCCGCGGCAGTTTCCGCGCCGCGCGCTCGTCGAGGCGCTCGCCGACGTGGTCCTCCAGCCGGCGCCCCAGGCGCTGCAATACGCCTGGCCCGAGGGTGCGGAAGGCCTTCGGGAGCGGATCGCGGAGCACATGCGCTCGCGGGGCGCGGCGGTCGAGCCTGACCACATCCTCGTCACGAGCGGCGCTCAGCAGGCCCTGATGGTGGCCGCGCAGCTCCTCTGCCCGCGCGGCTCGCGGATCCTCACCGACCCGGAGACGTACCCAGGCGCGCTGGAGCTCTTTCGGGCCCGTGGGATCACCCCGGTTCCATGGACGGGCGCGCCGTCACCGGATGCCTGTGCCGTCTACGTCATGCCCGCCGTGGGGAATCCGCGCGGCGTGGCGATGAGCGAGGAGGCGCGGCACGGGCTGCTCGCGAGCGGGCTGCCGATCCTGGAGGACGACGCGTACGGCGACCTCCGCTTCGACGGACCGGGTCCCCGGCCGCTCTGCGCAGACGCAGCCGACCGCGTCTTCTTCATCGGCACCTTCTCCAAGACCCTGGCGCCCGGCCTGCGCGTGGGCTGGCTCGTGCCGCCGGAGCGGTTCCTGGAAGCGGCCGTGCGGGCCAAGCGCGACGCCGACCTGCAGGCGAACGGGCTCGGGCAGGCGATCGTGGAGCGCTATTTACAGGGAGATGATTTCGCGCGCCGGTTGGAGAAGCTGCGGGCCTTCTATCGCCGCCGGGCCAGGCGGCTGGCTTCGGGCGTCCGCCGCGAGCTGCCGGGCTGGCGGTTCGGCTTCCCGGAAGGGGGCTTCGCGCTGTGGCTCGAACCGGACGCGCCGGACTGCCCCGGCGGCGAGCTGGGCCTTCTGCGGGCCGCGATCGAGGAGGGAGTGAGCTTCGATCCGGGCTCCGGCTTCCGGCCCGACCGCGCCTCCCATCCCCTCGCCCTGCGCCTCTGCTTTTCCGCGCTCGATCCGGACGAGCTTGCCGAGGGGGCCAGGCGCCTCGCCCGGGCCTGGCGGCGGATAAGCGCACGGGCCTGATCTCCGAGGCACCCCCTTTGCAACTCTTCGCTACTGGAGAGGAGGGGTTATGCCGAACTTCGCATTCCTGCGGCGAGCCATGGTCGAGCACCAGCTCGCCGCCCGCGGCATCCGGGACCAGCGCGTCCTGGATGCCATGAACACGGTCCCCCGCGAGGCTTTCCTGCCGGAGCGGCTGGCCGAGTTCGCCTACGAGGACACGCCGCTCCCCATCGAGGAAGAGCAGACCATCTCGCAGCCCTATGTCGTGGCCGCCATGGCCGAGGCCCTGAAGCTGTCGCCGGACGATCGCGTGCTGGAGGTCGGAGCCGGATCGGGCTATGCCGCGGCTGTGCTCGGCCGCATCGCCAGCGAGGTCTGGGCCATCGAGCGTCACGCCGCGCTCGCCCAGAGCGCGCGCCAGAGGATGGAGAAGCTCGGGTACGGCAACGTCCACATCCTCCACGGGGACGGCACGCTCGGTCTGCCCGGGCACGCGCCGTACGACGGGATCGTGGTCGCCGCGGGCGGGCCGGACGTGCCGCAGGCGCTCGTCGACCAGCTCGCCCCGGGCGGGAGCCTGGTCATCCCGATCGGCCCGGATCCCCGCCTGCAGCAGCTCGTGCGCGTGCGCAAGAACGAGGACGGCACGACCGAACGCGAGGACCTCGGGGCCGTCCGCTTCGTGCCCCTGATCGGCGCCCAGGGATGGACCGAGGAAGGCAGGCGCGCCGAGGAGGTCCCGATCGCGCCCGAAGCGCCTCCGGCCGAGGAGAAGCCGCGGCGGCGAGGGGTGAAGGAGGCGGGCGCGGTGAGCTCCCCGGCGCAGATCTCGAAGCTGATCCGCGAGACCGCCGAGCCGTTCGAGGACATCGAGGAGGCCGATCTCAGCGGGCTTCTGGAGCGGATCGGCGACTGCCGGGTGGTCCTCCTGGGAGAGGCCACGCACGGCACGTCGGAGTTCTACCGCATGCGCGCCCGCATCACTCGCGAGCTGATCCTCCGCAAGGGGTTCAACGTCGTGGCGGTCGAGGCTGACTGGCCGGACGCGGCGAAGATCGACCGCTATGTCCGTCCGCGCGCCCGGCCGGTCCGGTCGGACGGCCTGCAGACGTTCGCCCGCTTCCCGACCTGGATGTGGCGCAACCGCGAGGTTCGCGACTTCGTCCACTGGCTGCACGATCACAACCAGGGAATGGGCGAGCCCGAGAGCCGGGTCAGCTTCCACGGGCTCGACCTCTACAGCCTCTACTCGTCGATCCACGCCGTGACCCGCTACCTGGACGAGGTCGACCCCGAAGCGGCTCGGATCGCGCGTATCCGCTACGGCTGCCTCACCCCCTGGGAGCAGGACCCGGCGCTCTACGGCCAAGCCGCGCTGATGGGCCGCTATGAGACCTGCGAGCCCGGGGTGGTGGCCACTCTGCTGGACATGCTCAAGAAGCAGATGGAGTATGAGACGGAAGACGGCGAGAGCTTCCTCGACGCCGTGCAGAACGCGCGGATCGCGGCCAACGCCGAGCGCTACTACCGGATCATGTACTACGGCTCCCGCGAGTCCTGGAATCTGCGCGACCGGCACATGTTTGACACGCTGGAGACCGTGCTCGCCTTCCGCGGGCCGGAGTCCAAGGCGGTCGTCTGGGAGCACAACTCGCACATCGGTAACGCCGCGGCGACCGAGATGGGCGCCCGCGGCGAGCTGAACGTCGGCCAGCTCGTGCGCGAGGAGTACGGCCTGGGCGCCTATCTCGTCGGATTCGGGACCGACCACGGCACCGTGGCCGCGGCCACGAACTGGGACGAGGACATGCAGATCAAGAACGTCCGGCCGTCCCATCCCGAGAGCTACGAGCGCCTCTGCCACGACTCCGGCGTATCGGCCTTTCTGCTGAACCTGCGGGCGCCGAGTCGGGAGGAGGTCCGCGAGGAGCTGCAGAGCCCGCGTCTCGAGCGGGCGATCGGCGTCATCTACCGCCCCGAAACGGAGCTGCAGAGCCACTACTTCCAGGCGGTCCTCCCCTGGCAGTTCGACGAGTACATCTGGTTTGACGAGAGCCGAGCGGTGACGCCGCTCGGCGGCGAGGAGATCCACGGCATGCCGGAGACCTATCCGTTCGGGTTGTGAAGGGGGAGAAAGGAAGGAGTAGAAGATGCAGCGCGACGTCTCCTGGGTGCGTGATCACCTCCGCTGGATGCGCGAGCAGCGCATCTGGCCCAACGGCCTGCGCTATCTGTGGACCGACGCGTTCGGGGTCGTCCTGCTCGTCTCGCTGTATTACGAGCTGGGCGAGGACCGCTGGCTCGGCGAGGCGAAACAGGTGGTGGCCGACGTCGAGAGCGTGCTCGGCCGGCCGCGCGGCATCCGCATCGGCGAGGCTCCCGACCGCGACGGGCAGTACTTCCACTATCTCGCCATGTGGATGTATGCCCTCTACCGCCTGGGAGAGGTCGAGCCGGAGTACCGGCGGAAAGGGATCGACCTGGTCCGCCAGGTTCATCCGGCCTTCGTGGTCCCGGACACCGGCGTCTGGTGGAAGATGCAGGAGGATCTGAGCGGTCCCTATCCAGGCTACGGCTTCGGCGGCCTCGACGCCTTCCAGGGCTATGTGGTCTATCGCCTGCTCGATCCGGAAGGGCTGAGCACCGAGATCGAGCAGATGAAGCGGATCGTGGAGAAGAGCTGGCGCGACCTGGTGATCACCCAGGACCTCGGCACCGGCATGATGCTGTGGATGAGCCACTTCTTCCCGGACGAGCGGTGGGCTCGCGTCCAGAAGGACCGCTGCCTGACGGTCCTCGACCGGATGTGGATCGACCCGCCCGGCTATTTCTGCCGCCAGCCCGGCTATCCGGAGATCCGCTTCGCGTTCACGAACTACGGCGTCTCCGTGGGGCTCCAGGCCGTCGACGCCTGGGAGGAGCGGGTGGAGCGGCTGAACCGCTATTTCGAGACTTGGCGTTCGGGCGACGAGTACGACACCGAGGCCATCACGCACGTCATGGCCTGCAACTCGCGCTTCCCGGGCGCGCTGCTGAAGACCGGGGACCGGGCGGCGGTGTCGAGATAGACTCTGCCGCATGCCTAGCCGTTCGAAGGCAGCCGCCGGCTGCCTCTTCTGCTCGATCGTCCGCGGCGACATCGAATCCTGGCGGGTCTACGAGGACGAGCTGGCCGTCGTCTTCCTCGACCACAAGCCGCTCCTGCCCGGGCACTGCCTGATCGTCCCCCGGACGCACGTCGAGACCCTTCCGGACCTTCCGGACGGGCTGGTCGCTCCGCTCTTCGGGACCGTCCGGATGATCTCCAGCGCGGTGGAGAAGGGGATGGGAGCGGAAGGCTCGTTCGTGGCGATCAACAACAAGATCAGCCAGAGCGTGCCGCACCTGCACGTCCACGTCGTCCCCCGCTGGAAAGGGGACGGCCTGTTCTCCTACAAGATGATCTGGAAGCGGTCTCCCTACGAGGACGACGCCGCGCGGCGGGAGGCGCAGGAGAAGATCCGGCGGGCTGTCCGGGAGCTGGAGTGAAGGCGTTCAGAGCAGGCTCAGGAACTCTTCCGAGGACAGGCCTGCGCCATTCAGGATCGAGGCGAGGGTGCCGGTATCGATGCTGGAGTGATTCGGCACCACGACTTGGGCGAAAGGTTTATCCCGTCGTAGAACCATATGGCTTCCCTTCTGCCGCTTGAGATAGAACCCGGCGCGCTCGAGAGCCCTTCGAACCTCGCGTCCTGAGAGCCCGCGTGGGAGTCGCGTCAACTCGCTGCCACCTCGATCTCAACGATCTCCCGGCCCTGCTCGCTCGGCACGGGCAAGCCGTCCTCCAAGAGCGCTTCGATATAGACCTCCGCGGCCTCGCGGATGTTTTCCAGGGCTTCCTTTTTCGTCACTCCCTGCGAGACGCAGCCCGGCAGCGCGGGGCAAAGAGCTACAAAGCCCCCTTCACGCCCTTCTTCGAGAATCACGGTGTAGCGCACAAGCTCTCTCCTATGGGTGGATAACTGCCGCACAGATCTCTATCCTATTATCCTTCCCGGAAATCCCCGATAGGGAGCGGGTTCCAGAGAAAAGATGCCCAGTGCACCCGAGAGAAACGCCGCTGCCGAGGCTCCCGCGGTCTCTCCGGCAGAGGTCCTGGAGATCGTCCAGGCGGTCGTGCGCGAGCTGCAGCCGCAGCGCAGGCCGCGGTATCTGACCCTGGACTCGTCGCTGGAGCGCGACCTGGGGCTGGACAGCCTGGGCCGGGTCGAGCTCGTGCAGCGGCTGGAGCGGACCTTCGGGGTGAAGCTGCCGGAGGAGACGCTGGGTGCGGCCGAGAGCCCGCGCGATCTGCTCAAGGCGTTGCAGGCGGGCGGCGGAGCGTCCGGTCTGGTCTTCGACGAAGAGCTGGAGGACCAGGGGGCGGGCGAGCCGGCTCCCGAGCGCACGCGGACGCTGCTGGAGGTGCTCGACTGGCACGTCCAGCGTCACCCCGACCGGCGGCACATCCTCTTCTATCCCGGAGACGGCGAGCCCGAGCCGCTGACGTACGGCGGCCTCGACCGGCGGGCGCGCGCCGTCGCCGCCGGTCTGGCCGCCCTGGGGCTGGAGCCGAAGCAGACGGTCGGAATCATGCTCCCCACCGGCCTGGAGTACTTCGCGGCGTTCTGCGGCGTCCTGCGCGCCGGCGGCGTCCCGGTCCCGCTCTATCCGCCCGCCCGCCGCAGCCAGATCGAGGATCACCTGCGCCGGCAGGCCGGCATCCTGGAGACCGCCGAGTCCTCGATCCTGGTGACCTTTCCCGAGGTACTCCCCCTGGCCCGCCTCCTGCGCGCCCAGCTCCCGGGCCTGCGCCGGGTGGTGACGGTCGGCGAGCTGTCGTCGGCGGGGGAGAGGGAAGAGAGGACTCCGTTTCCGGCGGTCCAGGAGGACGACGTCGCCTTCCTCCAGTTCACCTCCGGCAGCACGGGCAGTCCCAAAGGGGTGATCCTGACCCACGCCAACCTGCTGGCCAACCTGCGGGCGATCGCGCAGGGGGCCGACATCCGGCCGGACGACCTGGTGGTGAGCTGGCTGCCGCTCTATCACGACATGGGATTGATCGGCTCGTGGATGGCGCCGCTCTATTACGGCATCCCGCTCGTCCTGATGTCGCCGCTCAGCTTCCTCGCCCGGCCGTCGCGCTGGCTGTGGGCGATCCACCGCCACCGGGCCACGCTGTCGCCGGCGCCGAACTTCGCCTATGAGCTGTGCGCGCGCAAGATCGAGGACGCCGAGATCGAAGGGCTCGACCTCTCCACCTGGCGCTTCGCTCTGAACGGCGCGGAGCCGGTGAGCCCGGCCGCCCTCCAGCGCTTCACCGAGCGCTTCTCACGCTACGGCTTCGATCCGCGCGCCATGGCGCCGGTCTACGGCCTCGCCGAGTGCTCGCTGGCCCTGGCCTTTCCGCCGCTCGGGCGCGGCCCTCTCGTCGACGCCGTCGACCGCGAGACGTTCCAGGGCTCCGGCCGGGCAACGCCGGCCGCCGGGGATGACCTTCAGGCCCTGCGCTTCGTCTCCTGCGGCGTGCCGCTGCCCGGTCACGAAGTGCGCATCGTGGACGACGCCGGCCGGGAGGTGGGGGAGCGCAAGGAGGGGCGGCTGGAATTCCGCGGCCCCTCGGCCACCAGCGGCTACTACCGCAACCCCGAGGCGACGCAACGGCTGGTCCGCGGCGACTGGATCGACTCCGGCGACCGGGCCTACATCGCGGCCGGCGAGATCTACGTCACCGGCCGGGTCAAGGACATCATCATCCGCGCCGGGCGCAACCTCTATCCCCAGGAACTGGAGGAGGCGGTCGGCGAGATCCCGGGCGTGCGCAAGGGGTGCGTCGCGGTCTTCGGCGCCGCCGATCCGGCCACGGGCACGGAGCGCCTGGTCATCCTGGCCGAGACGCGCGAGCGGGACGAGGCCACTTTGGAGAGGCTGCGCGAGGAGATCCAGGGCCGGGCCGTGGACCTGCTCGGCGCTCCGGCGGAGGAGGTGGTCCTGGCGCCGCCGCACGCCGTGCCCAAGACCTCCAGCGGCAAGATCCGGCGGGCCGCGAGCCGCGAGCTGTACGAGCAAGGGAGGATCGGCCGGCACGGCTCTTCAGTGGGCTGGCAGCTCGCGCGCCTCGCTCTCTCCGGAGCCCGATCGCAGGCGGCCCGCTCGCTCCGGAGGGGCGAGGATTTCCTCTACGCCGGCTGGTTCTGGGGGGCCTTCGGTCTGGTGGCGCCCTTCTTCTGGCTCCTCTTCGCCGTGACTCCGGGGCTCGCGCGGCGGAGGCGTCTGGCCCGCCAGGTCGGACGCGCTCTCGCCGCGCTCACCGGGACGAAGCTCCAATCCGAGGGGCTGGAAGCCCTCTCCGGCCCCGGGCCTCGGATCGTCGCCGCCAATCACCAGAGCTACCTCGACGGCTTCGTGCTCACCGCCGTGCTCCCGCCGGACTTCGCCTTCGTCGCCAAACGGGAGCTTGAAGAGCGCTTCATCGCGCGCGTCTTCCTGCGGCGCCTCGGTACGGTGTTCGTGGAACGGTTCGAAGCCGGCCAGGGGATGGAGGAGGCCCGCAAGCTCCTCGAAGCTCTCCGCAACGGCCAGTCGGTGGTCATCTTCCCCGAGGGGACCTTCCATCGCGCCCCCGGTCTCCTGCCTTTCCGGATGGGGGCTTTCCTGGTGGCGGCGGAGGCTGGCGTGCCGGTCGTGCCGGTGACGATCCGGGGGACCCGCTCGATGCTCCGGGGCGACGACTTCTTCCCCCGCCGCGGCACTGCGACGGTCGTCGCGGCCCCACCGGTCTCGCCCTCGGGGACCGATTGGCAGGCGGCCGTCCGGCTGCGGGACGACGTGAGGTCGGAGATCCTGGCGCGCTGCGGAGAGCCCGATCTCGCGAGACAGTAGCCGGAAAGCCCTTCTGTGGTGTAATTTATGGCAGGAGGTCCCCCTACATGCCGCGGTTCGAGAAGCTGGCTCTCTCGCTCGTCATCGCCATATTCCTCAGCTCGGACAGCTCCCTGGCCCAATCGGGAGCCGCCGCCAACACCTGGACGTTCAGCGCGGACTCCTCGAACAACCTGGTCATCCAGGACCTCTCCTCCTTCTCCGCATCCCAGGGAGAAGTGCTGGGCGGTCCGATCTGCCTGCAATACCTCCCGGTATGCCCGACCGACCGGAACGACCTGCTGCCCACCCGCCGCCGCTACGCGATCCGCGGAACGCGCGGGAGCGGCACGGAATGGCGGATCGACCTCGGCCGCGTGACGCTGCAGGATGGTGGCGGGATGACTCTGCCGCTGGAAGTGGGAGTCGGCGAGAAGGGGGTGGTCCAGGTCGTCACCTCGGAGGGCGCCTGGAACGTGGACCTGCAGCGGATCCCCGCCGTCGAGCTCCGGGCCGGGGACGGCAAGAGGTGGCGGGTCGCCCTGTCGATGACGGAAGGCGCGACGGCCGACGGCTGCTGGATCGAGGTCCAGTGCCCGGCAAGAGGGCAGCAGTAGGGGGGTGAGACGCCTCTAGCCGCCCGAGAGCTTGGCCGGCGCAAGGATCAGAAGCAGGGTAAAGAGGGCGATCAGGAGCGGTGTGCGTTGCGTCATGGCGGGACCTCCTTCCTGGAGGGCCTGACGAGGCCTTTACCCCCAGCGGCGGAAGCGGAGCCTAGAAGTCCGCGTTGAAGCGGAGCGCGCCCGCGGGCGCCTCCAGCACGACCATACCCCGGTCGCTGCGCCCGCGCGGCTGGAACCCCATGCGCTGATACCAGCGGGTGAGCTTTCCGGTGCCGTTGTCCTGGCTCTCCAGGGTCACGCGCGAACGGCCCATCCGGACCCCTTCCGTGACCGCCGCCCTCATGAGCTGGATTCCGGCGCCCTGCTTGCGGTGGGAGGTGTCGACCTCCAGGTTCAGGACCTTGACGGAGTCCTGGCCCGCGACGCGGACCTCGACCGAGCCGACCCTCTGCCCGTTGGCGGAGATGCGGATCTGCCGGGCCGAATCGGACACGCTCGTCGTGGCGATGTGGAAGCTCGACCGGGGAGAGGCCTGGGAGGGAGCGGGCGGGCCCCCGGGCTTCGCCTGGGTGACCGTGGGTTTCACCGCCGCGGGAGCGGAGGTGCGGCCCTGGGTCGCAGCGGCGACGTGCGCCGCGGGCTGACGCCCTCCGGGCGCGGGTTGCGCCGGCGTTTTGGCCTGGGCGGCGGGCGCGACGATCGCCTGGACGTGCGGCGCGAGCGGCCGTGGCGCGGGTGCCTGCGGGAACGATGGCTTCTGGGGCATAGGATGCCTCCTGACTGCCGGGAGATCTCCAGTCAAGAAGTGTAGCTCCGGGGAGCGGCCGTTGCAAGCGGGTGCAGGATGCCGCGGAGTGGTTCATAATGGAGGCACGGCAATGCGCCGAACACAACGTGCTTCCCCGTTCCCACCTTCGCGCGTGGGGAGGGGCCACCCGGACGGTGGTCGAGCCCGGCTCCCGTCCGTGGATACGCTGGCCTCGTCGCCGGCGGGGAGCGTCGCATTCGGCGGCAGGGCCGAGTCCAGGATCTCAATGCAGTTTCATCGTCAAGGAGAATCGAACATGAAGCTCCCGCTGACCATCGCTGCGCACGACATCACGCTGCCCGAGTCGATCGAAGCCGTCATCCGCGAGAAAGCCACGAAGCTGGAGAAGTTCAACGGCCGGGTGATCGGCTGCCATGTCACTGTGGAGGGGCCTGGGCGCCACCACCGCAATGGCGGGCTCTTCAATGTGCGCATCGATCTGACGGTCCCGGGCAATGAGCTGGTCGTCAACAACCAGGCCGCAGCGGAGCTGCCGGTGGCGATTCGCGACGCGTTCGACGCCGCGCGCCGCCAGCTCGAAGAGCGCCGGAACCTCGAGCTGGAGAGGCGGCGGGAGGCCCGTACTGCATAGCCGGTCCAGCATAGCCGGTCCGCAAAGGCCGAAGCAGGACGAGCTTTACAGGTATCCCAGCGCTTCGAGCGCCTTCCTCGCCTCGCCCTCGATCTGCATGGCCTCCGCCTTCAGGCCCTTGCGGCTGCGCAGCATCTCGCCGCGGATCAGGGAGAGGAGAAAGCCGCCGCGCACCGGATCGTCCGCCATCCGGTTGGTGCGCTCGCCCGGGTCGCGGAGGCGGTCGTAGAGCTCGGTGGCCGGCCCCATCTCCCGATTCAGCGGCTGGACGAGCTTCCAGCCGGTCTGGGTGACGCAGATCCCCTCTCTGCGATCACGGGAGCTCAGGTGCGAGATCACCCTTCTGCGGTCGTCCCCGGAGGCGGCGGGGCGGAAGAGGTCGGCCCCGTGCAGCCCGTCCGGAGGCCGGACCCCCGCGATCCCCAGAAGGGTCGGCATCAGGTCCGCGTGCTGGGCGATGCGGTCCACGCGCTCTCCCCGGGTCTGATGCGGCTTCTTCACGATCAGCGGCACGCTGAGCGTTTCGCGGAAGAAGTTGTGGCCGTGCCCGAACTCTCCATGATCGTCGAACTCCTCGCCGTGGTCGGCGACGAAGAGGATGAGCGCGTCGTCGTAGAGCCCGCGCGCCCGCAGCGCGTCCACCAGGACGCCGAAGCTCCGGTCGTTGGAGGCGACCTCGGCGTCGTAGAGGGGCAACAGCTCGGCGATGAGCTCCGCCCTCTCCTTCCCCTTGGCCTCGTAGACCCGTTTCAGATCGTACTCGTAGCCGGCTTCGAGCCGGACCGACGGCGCGAACCGCTTCCGCAGGTCGGCGGGCGGAGTGTAGGGCGCATGCGGATCGATGCTGTGGATGTAGAGGAAAAACGGCGACCTCCCGCCGTTGGCGTCCAGCCACCGCACGACGCGCCGGGTCACCTCGTCGGACTGCGGGTCCTCGGGGAAGAAGAAAAAGTCGTCGAATCCCTGGGAGAGGCCCGCCTCCTCGCTGATATGCCAGTTGGTGCTGAACGCGGCCGTGCGGTACCCCGCCTGGCGCAGCAGCTCGGGCAGGGTGATCGCCGCGTCCGGCAGCCGGTCGTGGAGCTTCTGGACCCCGTGAGCCAGAGGGCCGAGCCCGGTCAGGATCGACGTGACCGAAGGGCGCGTCCACGGCGCCTGCGCGACGGCGTCCTCGAACAGCGTTGCCCCCTCCGCGAACGCGTCGATGTTCGGCGACAGCGGTTTCCCGGAGCCGTAGCAGCCCAGGTGATCGGCGCGTAGAGTATCGACCAGATAAATGATGATGTTCGGCCGTCCGGCGGCGGGCTTCGCGGCCGGAGCCACAGCCACAGCCACAGCCGCAGGCCGTGGGACGGCCAGCACGGCCGGCGCCTCCAGGAGCAGGCCGCCGGTGGACGAGGGACGCTCTGCCACGGCGCGCAGCGTCAGGCGGAGCAGGTGCCCTCCCTCTCCCGGCAGCTCGATCGACCGCGCGCGGGTCCCCGGCCGCAGAGGCTCGATCTCGTCGATCTCCTCGCCCTCCTCCTGAGCGTAGAGCTCCAGTCGCCCCTCCGATCCCCCATCCCCTTTCATCCCTTCCAGAGAGAGCACGCCCGCGGAGGGCAGGTCGAGGTAGTACGTGACCTCGGCGCCGAAGGGGAGGTAGAGAGCGGCGGGCGAGGAGCCCTTCGCGCGGGCCTGCGGCTCCTCCGCTCCGGGCTGGAGCGCGGGACGGAAGCGCAACACGTCCCACTTCACGGCGAGACGCCGCCTGCCGTTGTCGCGCCGCGGCTGCGAGACATGGCGGTAGCGGAAAGACAGGAGGTTCGTCCCGGCCGTCAGCGCCTCGCCTGGAAGCTCGACCGTATAGTCCTGCAGCCCCGGGCGGAGCTCCAGATCCGCGACCTGCTGTCCGTTGGCCTCCACGGAGACGGCCTGGGGGGAGCCGTCCGGAGACCTGTACGGAATGCAACGGATTTCCGCCCGGAGGTCGCGCGGCGAGGTCAGGAAGAATTCGAGGACGGAGGTCTCTCCCTTGCTCCACACGAACGTGCCGTGCCGGGTGTTCTCGTTCTCGTGCCAGCCGCTTCTCAGATAGGCCCGTCCGGCCGGTGTCCCGAAGTCGATCCGCCCGACCTCCCGGCGCACCTCGGCCAAGGGGAGCTCCGCGACGAGATCGTGGACGGGAGCCAGCTTCCCCTCGGGAGACGGCGAGCAGGAGCCGAAGGCGAGCAGGGCCACAAATCCGGCCGGAATCCACAGACGCCGCATGGTGGCGGGAAGGTAACACAGACGGGGACCCGTGCTAGCGTGGAGCCATGCACACCGGGAGAAAGCCTCTGCTGATCCGCGCCCAGACCGCGGCCCTTCTGCTCGCCCTGGTATCCGCCCCTCTCCTGGCGGCCACGGCCGAGGAGGAGGTCCGTGCGGCGGAGGCGCGGCGTTTCGCGGCGATGGTTCAGGTCGACACGGCGGCCCTCTCCGGGCTGCTGGCGGACGACCTCACCTATACCCACTCGACCGGGCAGGTCGAGAACAAGGCGCAATTTCTGGAGACCCTGTCGTCCGGCAAGCTCCGCTACCTGGCGATCGAGCCGTCCGAGGTGGTGGTGCGGATCTATGGGGACACGGCGATCCTGACCGGCCGCTCCATGATGAAGGTGAAGACCGGAGAGCAGGAGATGACCCTGCCCATCCGGTTCACCGATATCTGGGTGAGAAAAGGCGGTCAGTGGCGGATGGCCGTCTGGCAGTCGACGCGGATCCCCTGACCTTTAGTGGAACCGGATTCCGACCGCCAGCGCGGCCTCGGTCTCGTCCGAGAGGATCACCTTCCCCTGGAGATACGGCCGCAGCGCCTGACCCTTGCCGAAACCGATACCCGCGAGCAGGTTGATCCCGAGGTCGGTCTCGCTGTCGTCATCGCAGTTGCGGCAGAAATCCGGCGCGTCGGTGCTGCGGAAGATCACCGCCGGCCCGCCGCCCGCCCAGAGGTAGTACCGTGCGCGGGTCGGAAAGTCATAGTGGAAGTCCAGGTTCAGCGTGGAGAGGTCCCCGTCGTCCACGAAGACGTACTCGAGATTCGGATTGAAGTACCACGCCCGGGTAACGTCCATCAGCAGCTCGCCGCCGATGAATCCCGCCTCGGCGTCGCTGTACAGCCCGCCCCGCACCCCGAAATCGACTTCCGCCTGAGCCAGCCCGGGGAGCAAGAGGAAAGCGGCGACCGCCAACACCCTCGCGATACGGCTTGTCGTTCTTCCAAGCATCGCCATTCCTCCTTTGACCCAAAGGGTCTCCGAGGGGCTCTCCGAGCCCCCTTATGCATCTTCGTGCAAGTGTTTTGCCATGACGAAGGCGATGAGGGTCTCCTCGTCGGCCTGGAAGCGGAGGATCGCGCGGTCCTCGATCCCGTGCGGATCGGGCTCCACCCGGCAGGCTTCGATCTCCTCTGCGGAGGAGCCCTGGAAGCAGAGCCGGCAGGGAGGGAGGTCCGACTCGCCGATCCGCACCGGCGGGCCGAAAGTGCGGCAGGAGAGCGGCCGCCAGGCGTAGAGGTCGCAACGGCCGGTCGTTGGATCCAGCACGGGGCAGGGGAGAGCGCCGTGGCGCTCGAAATACGGATCGGCCTCCTCTCCGTCCGTCAACAGGCCGGTCTCGGGATCGCCCGGGAAGCCGGGGGCCAGGAGCGGGATCTGCGCCCGGGCGCGTTCGACGACCGCGGCGGCCCTCTCCGGATCGCGCACCGCGATCTCGGCGAGGCCGCGGCGGAGGCGCCGGGCGTCCAGCGCGTTGACCGGGAAGGGACCGTGGCAGCACTCGGTGCAGCCCGACCGGCAGGCGAGACGGTCGCCGGCCCGCGCGGCGGCCTCCGCCACCGCTTCGCCGATAACCTGCAACAGCCTGCGGTCGGCGCTCTCCAGGCTCCGGGCCTTCCCGCTCATCCTTTGGGAGGTTACCACCTGTTTCCCCCTCTCCCGGTGACGGGAGAGGGGGTTAGGAGGTGAGGGTTCTACCAGGCGCTGCTCAGGGTGACTTGTCCGTCGACGCCGACCTGCACGTCGCGGCCGATGTAGGCGCCCGTGGCCTGGGTGCGGTCCTTCAGCCAGATCGTGCCGTTGGGCGCGTAGAGGTTGGCCGAGACGGTGTTGTCGACGCCGATCTCGACCGCCTTCGGAGTCTCGGCCAGCCCGCCGCCCGTGCCATTGACGCCTCCGACATGGAAGATGATGGAAGCCGCGGTGGCCGAGGAGCCGGCGCTTGGTCCGATGGTGGTCAGGTTGCTGGTGCTCATCTTCTGCTGCACCCGGACCGTGCTGCCCGCCGAGAAGAGCAGCTTCGCTTCGCGGTCCACCCGGATCGAGCGGAAGTGGTAGGTGCCGCCTGTAAAGGTCACGGTCCCCCTTCTCCCGACGATCAGATCGCGGTAGCTGCCCGGCGCCAGGGTCCGGTTGCCGTTGTTGGCGACGTTGACGTCGGTGCTTCCCGGCGACGCGCTCTGGAAGGCCGGCAGGGTGGCGAAGACCGGGAGGCTCAGCGGCGTGTACTGCGCGCCGCCGCTCGTGCCGCTGATCTGGTTGTAATAGACGTCGCTCGCCACGCCGGCGCCGCTCGCGATGGTAACGCGGTTGCCCTGCACGTCCCACCCGGCCGCTGTGGTTCCGGCGATGCTCAACTCGGTTCCATTGAGGAACGGCGCGCTGCCGGCATCGTTGGCAATGACATCGCCCGAGAGCACGTCCGCGCCAGCCTGAATCCAGACACTGTGCGTGCCGAGCACCGCGACGTTGCCGATCACGTCCTTGATCTGAACGGTGACGGTGGCGGTGTCCGTGTCTGTGCCGTCGCTGATCGTATAGGTAAACGTGTCGGAGCCGCTGTAGGTGGAGACCGGCACATAGCTGATCGTGTTGTTGGCGTTTTTCGTGGCCGTACCGTGAGCCGGAGTCGAGACCGCGGTGACGGTGAGGGCGTTGCCCTCCAGGTCGGTATCGTTGGCGAAGACGGTGATGACAACGCCGGTGCCCTCGGTGGTAGTCGCGCTGTCGTTGACCGCGTCCGGCGGATCGTTGACCGCCACGACGTTGACGCTGACGGTCGCGGTGTCGGTCAGGCCGGCTGCATCGCGCACGGTATAGGTGAACGTGTCGGATCCGAACGTGTTCGGGTTGGGCGTGTAGGTGACGGTGCCGTTCGCGTTCTGGACGACGGAGCCGCGCGTCCCCTGGGTCACGCCGATGATCGTCAACGCCTCGCCATCCACATCCGTGTCATTGGAGAGGACGGAGATGGTGACCGCCGTGTCCTCGTTGGTCGCCGCGGAGTCGTTGACCGCGTCGGGAGCGTCGTTGGCCGCGTTGATGGTGATCGAAACCGTCGCGTTCGCGGAGCCGCCGTTGCCGTCCGAAACCGTATAGGTGAACGAATCGGAACCGTTGGCGTTCGCCACGGGCGTGTAGGTGACGGAGCTGGCGTTGAAGGTCACCGCTCCCTTGGCGCCTTGGGTTACGGCGCTGATCGAGAGCGTGTCGCCGTCGGGGTCGCTGTCGTTGGTCAGGACGCTGATCGTTACCGCCGTATCCTCGTTCGTGCTGCGCGAATCGTTCCCCGCGACCGGTGAGTCATTGGCGGCACTGATGGTGATCGAAACCGTCGCGGTCGCGGTTCCGCCGTTGCCGTCCGAAACCGTGTAGGTGAAGGAATCTGAACCGTTGGCGTTCGCCGCGGGCGTGTAGGTAACGGAGGTGACGTTGAAGGTCACCGCTCCCTTAGCGCCCGAGGTGGCCGCGGTGATCGAAAGCGTGTCGCCATCGAGATCGCTGTCGTTGGTCAGTACGCTGATCGTGACGGTCGTGTCCTCGCTCGTGGTGCCGGAATCGTTGGCGGCGACCGGCGCGTCGTTTCTGGGATTGACCGTCACGCTGACGGTCGCCGTATCGGTGCCGATCCCGTCGGATACGGTGTAGGTGAAGGAGTCGGAGCCGTTGTAGCTCGCCTGCGGTGTGTAGGTGACAGTGTTGTCCGGATTGATCACCACAGTCCCGTGAGCGCCTTGAGTGACGGCGGTCACCGAACGGGACACAGGCCCGCCGTCGACGTCGGTATCGTTGGCCAGGACCTCGGTTGTGAAATATGTGTCCTCGTCCAGGATCATGCTGTCATCGTTCGCCACCGGCGGATCGTTGACCGCCGTGACCGTGACATCGACGCGGGCGGTGTCAGTTCCGCCGTTGCCATCTGAGAGAGTGTAGGTGAAGGTGTCGTTCCCGTTGTAGTTGGCTTGCGGGGTGTAGGTGACAGTGCGGTCGGCGTTGATCGCCACGGAGCCGAATCCCGGTTGCGTGACGGAGCTGATGGAGAGCGTGTCGCCGTCCCCGTCCCGGTCGTTGGCGAGGATGGAGATCCCGACCGCCGTGTCCTCGTTCGTGGTCACCGCGTCGTCGGCCGCCTCCGGCGGATCGGCGACGGGGCTCACGGTCACGGTGACCTGCGCCGTGCTGGAGAGCCCGGTGGAATCGGTCACCCGGTAGACGAAGCTGTCGGTGCCGTGGAAGTCGGCTCTGGGGGTGTAGCGGATGTACAGGCCCGGGTCGATGAAGGCGGTCCCGTTCGCGGGCTGGGTCACTTCGGTGACGTCGAACGGATCTCCGTCGGGATCGCTGTCGTTGTCCGTCGCGTGGATGAGGGCCGCCAAATCCTCGTTCGTGGTGACCGCGTCGGCAACCGCCACGGGCGCGTCGTTCTCAGGCGTGACGTTCACGGTGACCGTGGCCGTCGCGGTGCCGCCGTTGCCGTCGCCGATCGTATAGGTGAACGAATCCGAGCCGTTGAAGTTGGCCGCCGGAGCATAGGTGATGAAGCGGGTGCCGAAGGTGACCGACCCATTGGCGCCCTGGGTGACCGCGGTGACGGAGAGCTCGTCGCCGTCGAGATCGTTGTCGTTGGTCAGGACGCTGATCGTCGTGGCGGTGTCCTCCGCGGTCGTCTTGGAGTCGTTGGCGGCGACCGGATCGTCGTTGGTGGCGGAGACGGTGATCGAAACCGTCGCAGTCGCGGTGCCGTCGATGCCGTCGTCGATCGTGTAGGTGAACGAATCCCAGCCGTTGAAGTTGGCGTTCGGCGTATAGGTGACGGAGCCGGCTTCGAAGGTGACCGAGCCGTTGGCGCCCTGGGTGACCGCGGTCACCGCGAGCGGATGATTGTCAGGATCGCTGTCGTTGCCGAGCACGAAGACCCAGACCGGAATGTCCTCGGTCGCCGTGGCGGAGTCGTCCTGGGCGGCCGGAGGATCGTTGACGGGGGTGATGCTCAGGCTGACGACGCCTCCGATCTGCGCACTGCCGTCCGAGGCCTGGTACATGATGTATCCCAGGTTGCCGTTGTAGTTGAGGGCCGGCGTGTAGGTCAGCGTCTTGTCGGGGTTGAGCGTCAGGGTCCCCTGCGCGCCGCCGCCGAGCATATAGCTCACTACGGTGAGCGCATCGCCGTCCGGATCGGAGTCGTTGGCCAGCACGTCGATGGTCACCGGCGTGTCTTCCAGCGTCGTGGCCGTATCGTTGACCACCACCGGCGGATCGTTCACCGGGGTGACCGTGACCGTGACCGTGGCGGAGACGAAGGTGGTCATGCCGTCGCTGAGCCTGTAGGTGAACGAATCGCTGCCGTTGAAGTTCGCGTTCGGAGTATAGGTCACCGGCTCCCCATCGCCCCCCGTGAATGTCACGGTCCCATGGGCGCCCTGGGTGACGGAGAAGACGGCGAGCGAGTCGCCGTCGACGTCGACGTCGTTGCTCAGTACCGGGATGGCGACCGCCGTATCCTCCGGGGTCGTGGCGGAGTCGTTCGCCGCGGCCGGAGGATCGTTGACGCCGGTCACCGTGACCGTGACCGTCGCGGTCCTGACCTGATTGGCGCTGTCGCGGACGGTATAGGTGAACGAATCCGTGCCGGTGAAGTTCACATTCGGAGCATAGGTAAGGTAGTTGGGGTTGAAGGTGACTGATCCGTTAGCCCCCTGGGTTACCGAGTAGACGATCAAGGGGTCGCCGTCGGGATCCGTGTCGTTGACCAGGACGTCGACGACGACAGGAGTCTCCTCCGGAGTCGTCGCGCTGTCGTTGACCGCGACAGGCGGGTCCTGCACCGGAGTGATCGTGACCGTGACGGTCGCGGTGTCCGTTCCACCCCTGCCGTCGCTCAGCGTATAGGTGAAGCTGTCCGTGCCGTTGTAGTTGGCGGCGGGAGTGTAAGTGACTCCGAGCGAGTTGAAGGTTACGGACCCGTGCGCTCCCTGGGTCACCGCGGTGACGCTCAGCGGATTGCCGTCCACGTCGCTGTCATTGCTTCTGACGGAGATCGGGACCGATCGGTCCTCCTGCGTGGTGGCGGTGTCGTCCACGGCGTTGGGTGGATCGTTGACCGCTGTGATGGTGAGGTTGACCCGGCCCGTGGCGGTGTTGCCGTTGCTGTCGCGGATCGTGTAATCGAAGCGGTCAATGTCGTTGTAGTTGGGATTCGGCGTATAGGTGGCGGTGCCGTCCGCGTTGATCACCACCGAGCCGTTGAAGCCCTGTGTGACGGCGATCAACGAGATCGCGTCGCCGTCCACATCGCTGTCGTTGGCGAGGACGGCGACGGTGACCGGCGTATCCTCGACGGTGCTCGCGCTGTCGTTGACCGCGGTGGGCGGATCCTGGACCGGCGTGATGGTCACCGTCACGGTCGCCGTGGCGTAATTGCCGTTGCCGTCGTTGATCGTGTAGGTGAACGAGTCGGTGCCGTAGTAGTTGGCCGCCGCCTGGTAATTGATGTAGGTGGCGCTGGCTCCCACCTGTCCGTGGGCGCCCTGGGTGACGTTCGAGATCCAGATCGTGTCGCCGTCGGCGTCGCTGTCGTTATCCCGCACGTAGATCGAAACCAGCGTGTCCTCCGCCGTGGTGGCTTCGTCGTTCACCGCGACCGGCGGATCCTGGACGGGTATAACGTTGATGATCACCGACGAGGTTCCGGTCGCGCCGGAGGGGTCCTGAGTGTCGTAGGTGAAGCTCACGGAGCCGTTGAAGCTCGGCGCCGGCGTGTAGACGAAGGTGACGCCGTCAGGATCGAGGGACAACTGACCGCTCGTGGGCGAGGTGAAGGAATTCAGCGCGACGGGATCGCCGTCCGGGTCCGAGCCCTGGAAGGCGAAGCGAAGGGCGGTATCCTCCGGTGTCGTCTCCGTGAGGCTCAGCGAGTCGGGCGGATCGTTGAACGGACGGATCGTGATCGTGACTGTGCCGAGGGACTCGCCGTAGCCGTCGCTGATCTCATACTGGAACGAGTCGGCGCCGGAATAGTTGGAGGCCGGCGTATAGCGGATCGTGCCGTCCGGCTCGATCGAGGTCTGGCCATGGGCGGGCTCGACCGCGATGCCGGCCAGAGAGAGCGGATAGCCTTCCGGATCGGAGTCGTTGGCGAGCACCGGGATCGTGACCCAGGTGTCCTCATCGAGCTCCGCCGAGTCGGCTCCGGCGACGGGCGGCTGGTTCTGAAGGATCGTCGCCTCGTCGGAGGAGCCCTCCCCGTGCGTCAGGCGGATCGTCTCGCCCGCCTGTACGGAGAAAATCCCATCGTACATGTCTGACGGATTGGCGGAGCTGAAGGTCTGGCCCTCGAAGATCGACGTGTCGGGTCCGGTCTCGTTCAACGCCACATATTCGACATCGCCGGTGGTCAGCGATTCGATCCGGGCATACGTGTAATCCGGGTAGGGGTACTGGTTGTCCGTCTCGCTCTCCACCTGGATGCGGATCGGGTCCCCGACGAAGTACTGGGTCGCGTCAGCTCCCGCGGAGTCGAGGAACCGGGCTCGCGAGTACAGCAGCGGCACCGTCTTCTGCTCGGCATCCAAGGTGACCGTGAGGCTGTCCAGGACCGGCGTGCCAGCGGGATACGAGTACCAGGTCTGGAGGATACCGTCGCCGGGATAGGCGTAGTTGCTGGTCTGGAGCTCGATCTGCCCGGTGAAGATGCCGGTGTCGGAGCCAGTCTCCGTGAGCACCAGCGTTTCGGTGTCCCGGACGTTACCAGAAAAATCTTTCGATTCGATCGTCGCGGTCAGGGTGTCGAAGACGCCGGGATCGACGTTGCCGGCGGGATGGACCGCCCGGACGCGGGCCGAGCCATCCGCGAGCTGGTAGTCCACCGCGTTGCCCGAACGGTCGAGGAAATCGAGCGTCGAGCCGCCGAGGATCGCCGAGTCCGACGAGGAGAACGGGGTCTGCGCGTTCGCATGGGTGGCGACGAGGGTTTCGACCCCCTGGACCTGCAGGCGGCCGTCGCCCGGAACGGGAGGGCCGCTCTCCGAGGGGATCGAGCCGCCGAAAATCCGCGGCCAGTAGCTGAACACCTCCAGGGACATCGGCTCGGAGTCGCCGCCGGTCGTGGTGAGCGTGACCTGAGCGGGGCCGTCCCAGATGCCGTAGTCCTGGACCTCCACACGGACGGCGGAGCCGACCGGATAGGAGATGACATCGGCGCCGTTCTCGTCTGTGAGGCGGGTGGTCGAGCCGACCGCGTCCACGGTGGCGGCGGCGACGTCAGGGCAGGGAGAGCCGGCGCAGAGCAGCGCCGCCCGCAGTGTGTCAAAGCGGTGCGGCGGGCCGTTCCACTCCGTGGTCTCGATCACGCCGTTGTCCGGCGCGGAGCCGTTCACGCCGGAGGCCACGAAAACGGAGCCGAAGAACGTCCCGGGGCTGGACACCTCCTCGTAGACGAAAACCGTCTCCGTATCGCCGCCGAGCTCCGACGTGATCCGCACCTGGAGCTGGCCCTGGCCGGCCGCGGAGCCGTCCGTCACCTTGACGCGAGCGGACCTGAATTCGTAGACGAACGGTTCGGGTTGGCCGCTGTCGTCGACGAACTGCACCGACCGCGGCGTGCTGGACAGCATGCGCGCCGTGTCGTAGGAGTAACCCGCGGTCCGGTTGTCGTGCCGGGCGTCGAAGCTCGCCAGCGAGGGGATCTCGAAGACGCCGTCGAAAGCCGTGGAGCCGCTGGACTCCACCGTCTGGATCGAGCCTTCGAAAACCCCCGTGTCCCCGCCGGTCTCGGTCAGGGTCACCCTTTCCCAATCGAACCCGCCGGCCTGGGACCTCAGGTCGACGGTGACGGATTCGACGTCCGCGGTGTTGTTGTTGGCCTGTTCGTGCACGCGGATATGGATGGTGCTCCCCATCGGATAGGTGTCCGCGGGATTTCCCTGCTCGTCGAGCAGATAGGTGTAGGACCCGATCGTGGTGGCGAAGTCGTCCGCGAGGCCGTAGGTCAGCTCCAGGGTGTCCCACTCGACCTGGAAGTTCTCCACGCGGACGCCGGTGTCGAGCTCCTCTTCGATCGGCGGGCAGCAGACGCCGATCCCGAGGTCGATCCAGCCTTCGAAGACGCCGGTGGCGGGACCGGTCTCGGTCAGGGTCACCCACTGGCTGTCCATGCCGATCTCGCTGTGCGTATGGACGAGGACGGTCTCGGCCGTGGACGGGTCGGTGTTCGCCGTGGCGTCGGTGGCGCGGATGTAGGCCCGCGACATCTCCAGATAGGTGGTCGCCGGGTTGCCCTGCTCGTCGATCCACTCCACCAGGATGGCGGTGAACGTGGTCGTGTCGGAGGAGATTGTGCCGCGGTTGGCGTCCGAGACGCGGGCCTCCAGGGTCTCGCCGGGCAGGACCTCGAAAGTGCCGTCGGCGACCGCGAACGAGCCGTCGGAGAGAACGCCGTAGGCCCACGACTCGTACACCGAGGTGTCGAACCCGGTCTCCTGGGCGGTCAGCACCTCGGCGTCGCCGCCGCTCGCGTACAGGCCGATGGAGACCCAGTCCCGCTGCTGCGGATTGGTGTTGGCGTGATGGCTGCGCACGCGCACGGTGATCCTGCTCCCCACGCCGTACCCCGGATCGCCGACGGGGTTCCCCTGGTCGTCGAGGAGCTCGGTGAAGGAGACGACCACGTCGGCCTCGGCGGCGGCCGCGCCGTAGGAGGCCTCGACGACGTCGGCCCGCGAGGTGGAGCCGGGAATCTGTCCGGTCTCCAGCGCGCCGTTCTCGATCTGGGACGGCTCGATCGAGAGAGCCAGGCTCCCCTCGAACACCCCGGTCGTGCCCCCGGTCTCCGTCAGAGTGACCGTCTCGGCGTCGCCTCCCTCCTGAGAGGTGAGATCGACCTCGACCGTGTTCTGGGACCCGTCGAGGTCCGCGGCCGGGTCCGTCACCCGCAGCCACGCGCGGTCCTGTTCGAGGACCACAGAGGCCGGATTGCCGGTTCCGTCGATGAACGAGAGAGTCTGCCCGAACGCCGGGCCGGCGAAAGCGCAAAGGACCAACAACAACAGCAACCAGCGGCGCTGCGGCATGAGATCCTCCCCGGGGCTGACGAGCCCGGACAAAAATGGATTACAGCTAAGGTGTGCTTCGCGGCTGAATACGGGTCAACCGGACGAAAGTTGCAGCCTGATTACGGCGAGATTCCTCTAGAGAGTGATGCAGAGATGCAAAACGTTTCGGTGCCGCGAACCCTCACCCCCGACCCCTCTCCCGGAGGGAGAGGGGTGAACCTCCGCAGCTCCCTCCCGAGTCATTCTGAGCGCAGCGAAGAATCCGGGCGGGGGTTCCTTCCCCCAGATCCTTCGCTACGCTCAGGATGACCCAGCGTCTGTTTGCTGAATTTCACCCCTCTCCCTCCGGGAGAGGGGCTGGGGTGAGGGCCCGTGGAAGATCTCGGCCAGCCGCTCGATGCCGTCCACCAGGCGCGGGCCGGGACGGCTGAAGCAGCCGTTGGCGTCCACCGGGTAGACCCGCCCTTCGCGTACGGCGCGCAGCGCCTGCCACTCCGGCCGGCCGGCGATGAGCTCGATCTGGGCGCGGGCTCCGGCTTCGTCGAACCCGCAGGGCATGACGACGAGGACGCCCGGGTCGGCCTCCCGGACCTGGTCCCAGGTCAAGCGGCGCGAAGGGTCTCCCGGCCGCGCGACGGCGTCGATCCCTCCCGCCCGCTCGATCATCTCGGGAACCCAATGCCCGCCCGCGAACGGGGGATCGAGCCATTCGAGCGCCAGGACCCGCGGCCGGGGCCGTCCCGCGACGCGGAGCTCCACCGCTGTGAGGCGCGTCTCCAGCTCGATGACCAGCGCCTCAGCCTGATCCAGGCGCCTGATCGTCCCGCCGACCTGGAGGATCTCGGCGAAGACATCGTCCAGGGTCTCCGGATCGAGCGATAGGACCACGGGACAGCGGGGGAGGGGACGGACGGCGCCGTCGACTTGTCCGGTGCTGACCGCGCAGACCGGGCAGAGCTTCTGAGTGACGATCAGGTCCGGGTCGAGCTCCGCGATCCGCGCCTCGTCGAGGGTGTAGAGACTGAGGCCGCTCCCCACCTGGGCGGAGACCGCCTGGTCGACCTCCGCGGCGCTCATCCCAGGCGTGAGCGCGCTCCCCGTGAGGATCGGCCGGCGCCGGGCCTCCTCCGGAAAGTCGCACTCATGGCTCACCCCCACGACCTGCTCCCCGGCGCCGAGGGCGAAGAGGATCTCGGTGCCGTTGGGGACCAGGGAGATGATGCGCATGGGGGGAGTCTATCAGCCCCCTCCCCGGCCCTCCCCGCCCAAGATCCTCACCCCCTCGGTCCCCCTCTCCCATCGCCCTCCCCCCAACCGGGAGAGGGGGAAGAAAAGCAAATTAGCTTTTGGCAGGGTTCCCCCTCTCCCGGGCGGGCGTGAGTGCGGGGGGGAGAGGGGGTTAGGGGGTGAGGGCTCAGATCTCCACCTGCATGCCGATCTCGATAACGCGGTTGGGGGGGAGGTGGAAGAACTGCGTCGCCACCTGCGCATTGCGCGTCATGAAAATGAACAGGGCGTCGAGAAGGCGGCCGAGAAGTGGCTTGCGACGGGGGATCACCGCGTTCCGGCTCAGGATGTAGGTTGCGTTGCCCGGATCGATCGCGAGGCCCTGCCGTTGCAGGCCGCGGAGCACCTGGGGCACATCGGGATCCTCCATGAAGCCGTAGCGGGCGATCACGCGGTAGAGATCGGGGCGCAGCTCCTCGACCACGGTCCGCCCGGTCTCGGTCACGTGGGGGATCTCCTCGGTCGCGATGGTCAGAAAAACATTGCGCTCGTGGACCACCTTGTTGTGCTTGAGGTTGTGGAGAAGGGCCGCGGGAATCCCGGTCGCCTGGCCGGTCAGGAAGATGGCCGTCCCGGGCACGCGGGTGATCCCCCGGCGCTCGATGTCCTGGAAGACGAGCTCGGGGGAGAGGGCAGCTTCGGCAAGCCGGGCCGACAGCGCGTTGCGCCCGCGGCGCCAACTGGCGAAGAGGACGAAGATCACCGCGGCGACGGCGAGCGGAAACCATCCACCCTGCGCCACCTTGACGATATTGGCGCCGAAGAACGCGATGTCCACGACGAGGAACGCCGCCGTGACGCTCGCCGCCGTCCAGAGCTTCCATCCCCACAGGTTCCTGGCCACGACGAAGGCGAGGAGCGTGGTGATGATCATCGTCGTCGTCACCGCGACGCCGTAGGCCGCCGCGAGGTTGCTCGAGGTGCGGAATCCGACCACCAGGAGGATTGTCGAGATCATCAGTCCCCAGTTGGCGGCCGGAACATAGATCTGGCCGATCTCGCTGGCGGAGGTGTGAACGATCTCCATCCGCGGCGCGTAGCCGAGCTGGACCGTCTGCCGCATCAGCGAGAACACCCCGGTGATCACCGCCTGCGAGGCGATGGCCGTGGCGAAGGTCGCCAGGATCACGAGCGGGTAGAGGGCCCAGTCGGGGGCCAGCCGATAGAAAGGGTTGTGCGCCGCGTCCGGATCGCGCAGCAGCAGCGCTCCCTGGCCGAAATAGTTCAGGAGCAGCGCAGGCGCGACCACCGAAAACCAATCGATCTGGATCGGGCGCTTGCCGAAGTGGCCCAGATCGGCGTAGAGCGCCTCGCCTCCGGTGGCGACGAGAAAGACCGCGCCGAGGACCAGAAAGCCCGCAACACCGTTCTTGGCAAAAAAGTGAACGGCATAGATCGGGTTGAACGCGGCGAGCACTCCCGGCTCGCGCGCGATGCTGATCACGCCCAGCAGGGCGAGGGTCAGGAACCAGACGAGGACGACAGGGCCGAAGACCAGGCCGATCCCCGCCGTGCCTCGCCGCTGGACGAGGAAGAGAAGGATCAGAATCGCGATGGTGATCGGGATCACGTAGGCCGCGAAATGAGGCGTCGCCACCTCGAGGCCCTCGACCGCGCTCAGCACGGAGATCGCCGGGGTGATCATGCCGTCGCCGAAAAGGAGCGCGCCTCCGAAGAGACCGAGCCCGACCAGGAGCCACTGGCGCCGGCGCTCCGTCCGGGTCGCGAGGGCCATCAGGGACAGAATGCCTCCTTCCCCGTTGTTGTCGGCGCGCAGGACATAGACCTGGTATTTCAGGGTGACGACGATGACCAGCGTCCAGACGATCAGCGACAGGACGCCGAGGACGTTCTCGCGGCTCACCGGCACGGCGTGAGGGCCGAAGAAACACTCGCGCATCGCATACAGCGGGCTCGTTCCGATGTCGCCGTAGACGACGCCGATGGCGGTCAGGCAGAGAAGGGCGAGCCGCCGCGTTGAAGGATGCTCTCCGGCCCGAGGATGTCCTTCCGGGCTGGGTGCTGCTATGTTGAGGTCGGATTCGATGCTGGTTTCCATGACTCCACGCTAAAGGTTCGGCGTAAAGAAGTCCGGAACAAGCCCGAAAGGAATTGCAAAGATGGCCGCGCGCATCCTCCGGATCGCCCGGGAGCTCACGATGGCGGGGGCCGCCATCGCACTTGCGACCGCCGCCGGCGCGCTCCTCGCGGTCAGTCCGACGACCATCGCCCTGGTGCTGTTCACCGTCGTCCTCTTCCTCGCGGCGTGGCGGGGCCTTGCATGCGGCATCCTGGCGAGCCTCCTGGCCACCGCCTGCCTGAACTTCTTCTTCCTGCCGCCGCTTCGCACGTGGCACGTCGAAGATCCGGAGAACTGGGTCTCCCTCGGCTGCCTGCTCGTCGCTTCGATCCTCGCCAGCCGGCTCGTCGCGCGCGGCCGCCGTGAGGCGGAAGAGGCGCAGGCGCGGCGCAGCGAGATCGAAGCGCTCTATCAGCTCAGCGTCGATCTCTTCCGGGCCACGAGCCGCATCGGGAGCCTGGAAGCCGCCGCGGAAAGGGCGCTGGTGGCGAGCGGCGCCCGCGGCGGCGGAGGGCTCGTTCTGTTCGGAGAGAGCTCCTACCGGCAGCGGATCGTCTTCTGGAGCGGACCCCGGGACGACTCGATGGAGGATCTCCTCGCCGCGCCCGGGCGGCATCGCCGGACCTTCGAGTGGCCGGCGCCTATCGGCCGCGACGTGTACCTTCCCCTGCTGATCCAGGGGCGGGCGAGCGGCGTGTTCGTGGCCCGCCAGACGGACGCCACGACGAGCGCCCTGGAGAGCATCAGCACCCTGCTGGCGCTCGCCGTCGAGCGGGAGCAGCTCTTCCAGGAACAGGCGCACGTCGAGGCCCTGCGCGAGAGCGACGCGCTCAAGACCTCCCTGTTGCGTGCTGTCTCGCACGACCTGACGACGCCGCTGACCGCCATCGCGCTGCAGGCGGGACAGCTCAGGAGGAATTCAGCGCCCGCGATGCTGCCCTTGCTCGACGCGCTGGAGGAGGAGGTCGACCGGCTGCGGCGGCGCATCGACGGCCTGCTCGCCATGGCGCGCCTCGAAGCCGGAGCCTTCGCTCCCTCGAACGAGCCGACGCCCCCGGCGGACCTGTTCCGGACGGCGCGCGAAAACCTTTCGCTGATCGCCCGCTCGCGGCCGATCGTCGTCCGCGTCGAGCCCGACTGCCCCGACCTCGACGTCGATCCGTCGCTCGCCTTGGAGATCGTCGTCAACCTGGTCGAGAACGCCCACCGGGCCTCGCCCCCCGGCCAGCCGGTCACCCTCCTCGCCCGGCGCCACTCGGCCGACGACCGCCTCGTACGGCTGGAGATCCTCGATCACGGCGCGGGCATCGCGCTGCTCTCCGGCGACAAGCCGGACGTCTCGGCCGAGCTGAGCTCCGACGTGGCGCGCCGCGGCCTCGGGCTCGAGATCGCGCAGGGACTGGCGAGAGCCATCCATGGTACGGTCACCTTCGCGAACCGCGACGGCGGCGGAGCCGTGGCGCAGCTCGACCTCCCGGCCGCCGAGCTGGAGACGACCGGCAATCATGAACAAGAGAGGGCGATCGATCCTGGTCGTCGATGACGACCGGTCCATCCTGAGCCTGTTGACCGCCGAGCTGCGGGCGGAAGGTTACGAGACCTTGGAAGCCACGGACGGGGACAAGGCGCTCGCCCTGCTCGCCGAGCAGCCCGACCTCATCCTGACCGACCTGGCCATGCCGGTGATGGACGGCTTCGAGCTGATCGCCCGCGTCCGCCGGCAGCAGAAGATCCCGATCGTGGTCCTCTCCGTGCGCGGCAGCGAGTCGGACAAGATCCGCGCGCTCGACCTGGGCGCCGACGACTACGTCGTCAAGCCCCCGTCCATCCCCGAGCTCCTCGCCCGCCTGCGCGCCCAGCTCAGGCGCACGGCTCCCCCCGGCGAGCTGCGGTTTCCGGACCTGACGATCGACCTCCAGTGCAGAAAAGTGGTGCAGGGCGGCCGGGAGCTCAAGCTGACGCCGACGGAATTCGCGCTGCTGGAGCTGTTCGCGACCCATGCGGGCAAGCCGCTGTTCTTCGAGCAGATCATCCAGAACGTCTGGCAGGGTGCGTCCGCGACCTCCAAGGACACGGTGCGCGTCCACGTCGCCTCGCTCCGCCGCAAGCTCGAGCCGGACCCCTCGAATCCGCGCTACCTCGTCTCCGAGCCGTGGATCGGGTATCGGTTCATCGCGGAGCCGTTGTAAGGTTCCCACGGCCCGAACCCTCACCCCCCTCGGTCCCCCTCTCCCATCCCCTCCCGCCCGCCGGGAGAGGGAGAGAAAGGCAAATCAGTTTTTTGGGCAGGGTTCCCCCTCTCCCGGGCGGGCGTGAGTGCGTGTGGGAGAGGGGGTTAGGGGGTGAGGGTCCCCAGATCCACCACCACATACTCCGGCGAGTTGAACGGGATCACCACCCCCGGCGCCCGCACGAGCTGCATGGCGAGATTGCGGTAGGTGGGCACCTTCCACAGAGTGACCCAGCGGGCGCCGAAGCGCTCGCGGATCACGCGGGCGGGGTCCGGGTGCTGCCCCTGGACGATGCGGACGTAGAGGTCGAAGAGCCCCGGGTCCTTCACATAGAAGAAGGTCGGATCGAGCACGACCAGCGACTGGAGCTGGGGCGCGGAGTAGAAGAGGGGCGCCGAGTCGGCCCACTGCGCGGTGAAGACCCGCTCCCCGGGAAGGCCGTGCTCGCCGAGCCATTGCGCCACCTCGCGCGGCGGCGACGTCCTTCCGAAGCCCTGGGCGCGGACGACGCCGTACGTCCAGTAGCCTCCCAGGAGGATCGCGAGCCCCGCGAGGAAGGGGCCGGCCCTGGGCATCAGGCGCGGCAGCCCCTGGGCCGCCCGCTCGCGGAGCACCAGCGCCAGGGCGAGCAGCGACAGGGGAGCGCCCAGCTCGAAGAACCGCCGCAGGAAAAAGCTGCCGACGAAGAGGAAGCCGAGCGCGATCAACGCCGCCGTCACCGTGACCCGGGTGCGCAGCCGGGGATTGCCCAGGAGGAACAGGACCACGATCGCCGGCGCGATGAAGGCGGGCCACTGATCGAACAGAACCTGCGCTTCGGGAGGCGTCAGCTCGTTGCCGATCTGCGATCGCAGCGCCGCGCTCCCAGCCGTGGACTGGAACGGCACGACGAAGTTCTGGATCCAGAACAGCCGGAAATTCTCGGGCACGTTGGGATGCACGAGCTGCCCGAGCAGCCACCCCCCCGCCGTGGCCGCCGCCGGCTGCCAGACGATCTTCCGCTCCGACGGTACGCGCGACAG
The DNA here is from genome assembly GCA_036380715.1 of Thermoanaerobaculia bacterium. GTDB lineage: Bacteria > Acidobacteriota > Thermoanaerobaculia > Multivoradales > UBA5704 > UBA5704. Next base: position 46,455 of record DASVEF010000109.1, read on the forward strand.
GAACCCGGCGCCCGCGAAGAGCGCGGCATAGGCGATGGCGATCCATCCGCCCGTGTGCGTCAGGCCGAACAGGGCGCAGACCGGGACCAGCACCTTCCACGACGCTCCGGCCGCGAGCAGCCCGATCACCAGGATCGAGAACCCGATCTGCCAGATGTGCGGCCGGCACATGTCCACCCGCAGAGCGAACATCGGCCCCAGCCCCGCGACGGCAAACAGGAACCAGGGAGCCCGCGGCACCCCAAGCTTCCAGAGCACGAAGGCGAACGCCCCGACCAGGAAGACCTGGCCCAGCAGCGTGCCGAGCATCCCCGCCCGCTCCAGCGGAAGCCCGGCGAGCGGCATCAAGAGGACGTGGAACAGAGGCTCCTTGTCCGCGAAGTGGTCGAAGAAGATGGAGAAAGGGGTCCACCGGAACGACTCGATCCGGAAGTCCGACCGCATCTCCCGGGCCAGCCCCAAGTGGTAGTACTCGTCATACGACCACGGCAGGGGAGCCGCGCTCCGCATCGACATATAGAAGAGGAGGACGGCCAGCCCGGCCAGAACGAGCCCGACGGAGGAGGATAGCTGCCATCCCTTGGGCGCAACGGGAGCGGGAGCCGGTCGGGAACCCGGAGACGGCCGTTTCGGCTTGCGGGAGCGGGCCATGGGCGGGATCTTACTGCGGACGGCCCGCGAGACGAGGGACAGCCGTCTCCCCGGCCATCCGCGCCGATTTTTGGCTGGGCGAGCCTCGCCCCCGCCTGGCGGAGCGTTCCCCGGGATTCCGCGGCCTGGAAAACCCGGGTACACCCCCGAACCCGTCAAGAAACGGCGGTAAAAGTCAGGTACCCCCCTGTACCTGCGTGGGCGATCGTCGCCCATCCAGGAATCCGCCGTTTTTTAAAGGTACGCCCCCGTACCCATCAGGTACACCCCCGTACCCGTCAAAAAAACGCCGAAAATGTCGAGTCACCCCCCTGTACCCGACAAAAAAACCGCCGAAAAGCCGGGTACCCCCCTGTACCTCGATGGGCGAGCGTCGCCCACGCAGAAATCCGCGTTTTTCGAGAGGTACACCCCTGTACCCGAGAGGTACGGGGGTGTACCCGGCTTAAAAGGCCGCGAAAACGCTTGTGCCGGGATTTTTCGTCTTCCCGAGCGGCTGGGGAGGGCGGGGGGAGCGGCGGAAAGCCGGGTACGGGCCTGTACCTGGGGATTCAGGGGGCTGGGAGGGTGAGAACGGCCGCTTACCGGAGTTACGAGCCGGTCAAGCTCCGCTGCCTCAATCCGACGAGCCCTTGCCCGCAGCGAGCATTGCTTCACCAGCTTCACCCGTGAGATTGAGCCCCCGGAGGGGGCGGCAGCACGTAGCCCGGGGCGTCAGCCCCGGGTAGCGGTATCCATTTTCTCCTGGAGTCCCGGAGGGACGGCACCTTCCACGCCCTTCTCGGGGCCCACACCCCTCGGCCTGCTGCCGCCCGGGGCTCGAAAGCCGTCACCATCTCCTCTGCTCAGTTAGAATAGGCTTGGGAAGCTGACCGGTACGGAGGCGGAAACGATGGATTGGCGGGAGAGAATCGCGGTAGACCCGAACATCCTGGTTGGAAAGCCTGTGGTCAAGGGGACTCGGATCTCCGTGGAGCTGGTCATCGACCTCCTGGCCCGCGGCTACAGCAAGGAACAGATCCTCGAACAGTACGACCACCTCACGGCTGACGACATCCAGGCTTGCCTGGCCTATGCGAGCGAGACCTTACGCTCGGAACGGGTCTACGCCTTTCCCCGTTGAGCCGCGATAGCGTGCGCATCCTCGCAAACGAGAACCTCCCAGGGCCTCTCATCCGAGAGTTGCGCCGCCGGGGTCACGACGTGATCTCGGTCAAGGAGAGCATGCCGGGAGCCACGGATCGCGAGGTCCTGTAGAGAGCGCAAGAGGAAAAGCGGCTTGTGCTCACTTTCGATAAGGACTTCGGGGAACTGGCTTATCGTTACGGTCTACCCGCCACCAGCGGTGTCATCCTGTTCCCAGGGAGCTAGTGCCAGCCGTTTCGTAACGAGGGTGTTTCCCCCGGCTTCCCGTCGTGGCTCGCGCCCCTCGGCCTCCCACGCCCCGACTCGGACTCGGGTACCCAGGCCTTTGCGCCCTGCTAGATGCCTTCGCCCTCTGCGAGGCTGCCGCTCTTGCCTTCTTCCCTTACAATTTCTAGACTTTGGTAAGGGGATTGAGATGAGCAGATCGACCATCACCAGCAAATACCAGACAACGGTGCCAAGGGAGGTGCGGGAAACACTCGGAGTCGGCTCTGGCGACATTCTGCGCTGGGAGGTTGTCGGTGACCATGTGAGGGTCACCGCAGCGGACACGGCGTTCCTCCGCCGGCGGGGCTCCATCCACGTAGGTCCCGGCTCCAGCGTCGATGACGTCCGGCGTGCCCGAGAGCTGCGTGGGGTCGACCACGAATGAAGAAGATCCTGGTCGACACGAACGTCTTGCTCTCGTTTCTGACGGACCGTAGTGCTGAGCAGCAGGAGCAAGCGACCGCTCTTTTTCAACAGGCTGCCGCTGGGGAGCACATCCTGGTTGTGCATCAGATGGGTCTGGTCGAGATGGTCCACGTGTTGCTCAACTTCTACAGAGTGAACCCCGAAGAGACAGCTGGTGCTCTTGGAGATCTGCTGGCTATGCCTGGGCTCCAGGTCATCAACGAGATTGCCTGGCCATTGGTCCTCGAGCTTTGGCCCCGCCAGATTCCGACCTTCGTCGATGCCGCCCATGCAGCCGTGGCCCGACATGCGGATTGTGACGCGGTGGCCACTTTCGACGGGAATCTTTCCAAGCGGCTCAAGAGGCAGGGTCTGACGGTGTACTGGTAGCTTTTTCGGAGGACCGCCATGAAGCTCAAGGTCGCCGCCCCGCTCACGCTCCTCTCCTTGGCGCTCTACGCATCCGGTCCCGCTCCGGCCGCCGAGCCCCCGTCCTTGGGGCCGCGCGTCGTGGTGCTCGGCACGGCGCAGGATGGCGGAGCGCCGGATGGCGGTGCCAGCCGTTTCGTGACGCTCTCCGGAGGGGAGGCAGGCGGTGGACACGGCTTTCCTTCATCGACCGGGGCTCCATCCATGTAGGTCCCGGCTCCATCCAGTGTCAATGACGTCCGGCACACCCGAGAATTGCGTGGGGTCGACGACGAATGATTCGCGAGGACGTGGACTGGGGCCTCCGTGGAGCTGATTGAAGAATCGGACTCGACTACGCCGGATAGTCTCCAATCCACTTGATGAAGCCTACTTTCGAGCGAACAGCCTCCCAGAGCTTGCGATCTCCTGTCCAGAGAACGGCTCCCAGCGTGCCGGCCAGTGACACGTATGCCGCGTCATAGGCTGCAATCTGATAATCCACGGCTGTCCTGTAGCAATCCTCAGCATCTGGATCGGTAAGCCCAACACCGACCTCTGTGAGGCGGTCCAGCGCGTCGGATCCCTGATCGGATGAGATCCGGCCGCGCCGTACGGCGGTGACCAAGCCGTTGATTACCTCATAGAACCAAAGAGAGGGCGCCAGCATATGGACATGCCCTGAAACCCCATGATCACGTAATGCGAGCGCCTCTTGTGCGTTTTCTTCATCATTGAGAGCCCACTTGAGGCTGATGCTCGCATCGACGATCACAACAGAGCTTGCGCTTTCCGTCACCTCCGCCGCCCTTCCTCGATCAAGTCTCGAACAGAAATCCCGATGGGACCTATCTGCTCTCGCAGCTGATCCAGTGCGCGGGCCGCTTCCTGACGATGTTTTACGTCAGTTTGGGGCAACAGGCCTTCCTTGGCGAGACGGTTGCGGACAGCCTCCAGGCAGTAGACGTTCGGGCTCACTCCCTTCCTCGCAGCGGCGACTTCGATGGCCTGGTGCAATTCGGGTTCATCGAAGTCGAGGCTGAGGCTGTGGTGACGGTTCGCCATACTTTCTCCTTCTCGGCGAGCAGCGGCATTCTTGGCACTCATCGTAGAAAGTATAGCACCCTGTCCGTTCCTGTGGAGCGCGATTTGTCGCTCCGGGTCATGCCTGCGGCCGGATGATCCCTGCGCGCCTTCCACGGTTTTCCTTGGCGGTTGTGTCCTCCCCCTTCTGCCTTTCTGTATAGTCTCCTCCTCTCATCTGGAGGATCGCATGAGATTCGCCGCCGCCCCCCTCACGCTCCTCTCCCTGGCGCTCTGCGCGTCCGGCCCTGTTCCGGCTACCGAGCCCCCCTCGACAGGACCCCGCGTCGTGGTGCTCGGCACGGCGCAGGATGGCGGAGCGCCGCAGACCGGGTGCGAGCACTCGTTCTGCGCCAGGGCACGGAAGGACCCGAAGCTTGCGCGGCGGGTGGCGAGCCTGGCCATCCACTTCCCGGAGAGCAACCGCACATTCCTGGTCGATGCCACGCCGGACCTTCCCGCGCAGATCGAGGAGGTCCACACGTTCCGGAAACATCCCGAAGGCAAGGTGGACCGGGCGCCGTTCGACGGCGTGCTGCTGACCCACGCCCACATCGGCCACTACCTCGGCCTCGCCCATTTCGGCTTCGAGAGCCTGAACACCAAGGACCTGCCGGTCTACTGCTCGCCCCGGATGGCCGAGTTCCTGCGCGCCAACGGTCCGTGGAGCCAGCTCGTCCGGTTGGGCAACATCGTCCTGCGCGAGGTCAAGCCGGGCGAGCCCTTTTCCCTGGGCGAGGGGGTGACGGTGACCGCCTTCCCTGTGCCGCACCGCGACGAGTACAGCGATACCCTGGCCTTTATCATTCGCGGTCCGAAGAAGGCCCTGCTGTACGTCCCGGACACCGACACTTGGAAGACTTGGACGCGTCCGCTCCCGAAGCTCCTGGAAGAGGAGAAGATCGACTACGCTCTCCTCGATGCCACGTTCTATTCGCCGGACGAGCTGCCGGACCGGGATGTCACGAAGATCAAGCATCCGCTCGTCACCGACTCGATGGATCTCCTGTCACCGCTCGTTAAATCCGGCAAGCTCACGGTCTATTTCACTCACATGAACCACTCGAACCCGGTGCTCGACAAAGACGGATCGGCCCGAAAAGCGATTGAGAGCCGGGGATTCCGGGTCTTGGATGAGGGAGAGGAGCTCGGGCTATAGGTGATCCGTTCCGGCGCATGTGGCGCCGAGTGCTCGGTAGAGGCTTGCAAGCTCTCGTGGTCGCAAGGCACTTTCGTGTAATCAAAATATGCAGTGATCGTCCCCCAGAGAGACTCAAAGCCGTCACAGTCTTGCTTGTAGCGTTGGCCGACCATCTGGGTTTTGGTCGCATCCGAGTAGTAGGTCCAGGTGTGATGAAAACCAGCATGAATTTCAGTGGCAGTGTTCGTAACCGGAGCCAAGGTGGTGGCAGCAGCGAGAACAGGGATGAGCAACGACAGAATCACAAGCCGCGCGATCTTCATCGGATCTCCTTTGCGATTGTGGCGGACCTAACGTTCCTTCCTTCGTTAGATTATTTGCAATAGCTGTGCCGGCAGGGAGTGCTCGACCCCGCGAGCGAGGCGACGAAGACGATCCTCAGAAGGGTTCGGGGTGCTGGGCGAGGCGGACGAGATCGCGTTGTAGGGCCGCTCCTCACTCCTGCAGATCGAGCTCCGCGAACGACGGTTTGCCGAGCGGCGAGGGGGAGAGGTTTTTCACTCTCCAGGAGTGGGCGAAGATGGTCGCTCCATAGAGGAGGGGGAGGAGCGGCGCTTCTTCGCCGATGCGCCGGAGGAGGTTGGTGCGTAGGTCGTCGCGCGGCTCCTGGCGCAGGCGGACCAGGGTCTCGTCCGTTTCCGGGTCTTTCCAGCGGCTCAGGTTGGCGCCGACCACGGTCTTGCGGTGGGGAGCCGGGATCGATTCCGAGCCGAGCGTCGCTTCCAGGAAGTCGACGGGATCGAGCGTGTCCGTGATCCAGCCGGCGAGGGCGAGGTCGTAGTCTCCTCGCTGGGTTTTCGCATGGTATTCCTGGCTGTTGGCCGTGGGCACGAGATCCACGCCGATCCCCAGCTTTGCGATCTGGGCGGCGATGTGCTCGCCCACCCGGCGCGGGTTGGGCAGGTAGGGGCGCGGCCCATAGATGAGGAGGAGGCGCAGGCGATCCGGTTTCACCACGCCCGCCGTGGAGAGGAGGGTCCGCGCCCGCGACGGATCGAAGGTCAGGCCGTCGCTCGCCCGGCCGAGCATCGGCGGCAGCAGGTTGGTCGCGGCGAAGGCCAAGGCGCTGGAGTAGAACATCTTGGCGATCTCCAGCCGGTCGATCGAGTGCGCGATCGCCCGCCGGACCCGCGGATCGTCGAGCCCGGGGCGCTCGGTGTTCATGTAGAGGATGGCGGTCGAGCTGCCCGGCTCGGTCCAGCGCCGGACGTTCTTGAGGCGCGTGATGTCCTCGCGGGAGAGGATGTTCGTGAAATCCACCTCGCCGGCCTCGATGGCGGCGAGCAGCGCCTCGGGCCGCCCCTGGGCGTCGGGCGGATAGGCCTGGATCACGACCTCGTCGACGGCCGGCGGCTTGCGGTAGTGCGGATTGCGCACCAGGCGCAGCCGCTCCGGAGCCGATCCCGGGGCGACCATGTACGGGCCGGTGCCGAGAAGGGAGCCGCCGGCTTCCAGGGTCACGCCACAGAAGCGGCGGGCGAGCACCAGGTCGAACCGTGCGTTCGGCCGCTTCAGGTGGAAGAAGACGCGGTCGTCCCGCGCCTCGACGTCCGCCTGCTCGCGGAAGGTGGTGGCCTTGGCCAACGACTCGGCCACGTGCTGCGCGGTCAGGGGCGTGCCGTTCGAGAAGCGGACGTCCTGGCGGACGGCGGCGGAGTAGACGGGGTTTCCGCCCGCGGGCGGCTCCTGCCGCAGGCGCTCCTGGACGACAAGGGGCTCCGGGGATCTCCCGACCTCGGAAGGCTGCGCGAAGGGGGTTTCGAAGACCTGCAGGACCGCCAGGGCGCTGACGAAGTCCTGCGCCTCACGGGGGTTGAGGGTCGTTACCGGCTCCAGCACTCCCACCCGCAGCGTCTTGGTCGCGGTCATGCGGTCTCCTCGAAAAGAGACCTCTTCCTACCACATCTCCGAGGAGGAGAGCCAATCCGGCCGGCACCGGGAAGCATCGAGCGGCTGGGGCTGTTGCGAAACCCGGGTCTCCGTTGCTGCGTAGAGATTGCCGGGAGGGCCGCGGCCCCCTTTTTTCTGGAGGACTTCCATGAAGCATCTATTTGCGATTGCGATCGGCGTGATCTGCGTTCTCGGTCTCGCGGGCGGAGCGGTGGCGGAGGAGAAGGCCGCCGCGCCGGCGAAGAAGATCGAGATGAAATCCTGCACCCTTCCCGGGCTGCCGCCCGAGAGTTTGTGCGGCACCTATGAGGTCTGGGAGAACCGCGCGGCCAGGACGGGGCGCAAGATCCCGCTCCGCGTCGTGGTGATCCCGGCTCTCGGGACGGACAAGCTGTCCGATCCCTTCGTGTTCTTCACGGGCGGCCCGGGCGATTCCTCGGTCGAAGCCGGAGGATGGATCAGCCAGGAGCTCAAGGACCTGCGGCAGCGGCGGGACATCTTCCTGGTCGACTATCGCGGCACCGGCGGCTCGAACCCCCTCAACTGCCCCGAGCTCCAGGGCTCCCAGGGCGTCCAGGGATTTCTCGACGACTTCCTGCCCGTCGACAAGATCAGGCGTTGCGCTGAAGATCTGGGTAAGAAATTCGATCTCACCCAGTACACCTCCGACGCGGCGATCGACGACATCGACGAGGTCCGCGCGGCTCTCGGATACGACAGGATCAACCTCCTGGGAGGCTCCTACGGCTCCCGGGCGGCGCTCATCTATCTGCGCCGGCACCCGAGCGGGTGCGCACGGCGATCCTCTCGGGCGCCGTCCCCACGGACGAGCTCGGCCCGTTCAGCATGGCGCGGAGCGCCCAGGACGCCCTCGATGGCCTGATCGCCGAGTGCGAGGCGGACGTGGCCTGCAAGGGCGCCTTCCCGAAGCTGCGCGACGAGGTCGCGGCCGTGTTCCAGCGCGTCGAGCGTGAGCCTGTGGTGGTGCGGCTCACCGACGCCGAAACGGGCAAGCCGGTCGAGATCCGCCTGTCGAAGATGGGCGTGGCCCAGACTCTCCGCTACATGCTCTACGGGACCGCCTCGGCGATGCTCCTGCCTCTCAACCTGCACCTCGCGGCGCAGGGGGACTGGAAGCTCATGGCCGAGACCGCCCGCTTGAACGCCAGCAACATGGGCTCGACGGCCGACGGCTATTACCTCGCGATCACCTGCTCGGAGGATCTCCCCTTCATCCGCGAGTCGGAGGTCCCGGCGGCGGTCGCGGGGACGTTCCTGGGCGACTTCCGCATTCGCAAGCAGCAGGCTGCCTGCGCGGCCTGGCCTGCGGCGAAGCTCGGCCGCGAGTTCCTCGACCCGATCGTCTCCGACGTGCCGGTGCTCCTGATCTCGGGCGAGCGCGATCCGGTCACTCCGCCCAGCAACGGCGAGCACGTCGCGCGCACGCTGAAGAACAGCCGTCACATCGTGGTGGCGGACGGCGGCCACAGCTTCAACGGGATCCAGGGCACCGAATGCATCACGAACCTGATGGTCTCCTTCGTTCAGAGCGGCAAGCTCGAGGGGCTCGACACTTCCTGCATGGCGCGGATGAAGAGGCCGGAGTTCGTGCTCAAGGTGGACCCCGAGGTCAAGCTCACGGCCGATCAGCTCGCCCGCTTCCAGGGGAGCTACAAGGACGCCGAGAGCGGGCTCGGGATGAAGATCGACAGGATCGGCGAGTACCTGCGCGTCACGATCGGCGTGGATCCTCCCTTGGTGCTGATCCCGACCGGACCCGCGCGCTTTCGCGTCGAGGGTCTGCCGCCCGGCTACGCCGTGACCTTCCAGGTGTCGGACGGCCCGGCCACCGGGGCCGCCCTGGAGGCCCCGGGGCAGCCGACGCTCACGATGAAACGGGAGTCGTAGACGTACAATCTCCCGGATGATTCCGAAAGCGAAGGGCCTCCCGATCTAGCCCCTATAATGGCGGGCCATTCTGAGTGAAGGAGGCTCGACATGGAGGGGATCAGCCGGCGAGGTTTTCTGGGATGGACCGCTCTGGGCCTGGGAGCCGTCCGGGTTTTCGGCGCTCCGGCGCTGCGGGCATCGGAAGCGGCCGAGGGGCGGCCTTCGCCAGCCCTGGCCGCCATCGACGCGTTCGCCGAGCGCCACCGGCGGGAGCAGGGGCTCCCGGGGCTGACGCTCGGGCTCGCCGACCGCGAGGGCGTGCTCGCCGCCCGGACCTACGGCCACGCCGACATCAAGACCGGGGCGCCGCTGCTGTCCCAGCACCTCTTCGAGATCGGCTCGATCACCAAGTCGTTCATCGGCATCGCTCTGCTGCAGCTCCGCGAGGAGGGCAAGCTCGACCTCAACCGCCCGGTGCGTGAATACCTCCCCTGGCTGCGCATCGAAAGCGCCCACGCTCCGATCGCGACCCATCACCTGCTGACCCACACGTCGGGGCTGCCCAATCCGCTGAGCCTCCCCGCGGTCCCGCTGTGGACCGCGCACCCGCCCGGCGCGCATTTCCACTACTGCAACGCCGGCTATCAGATCCTGGGCCTGCTGCTCGAGACGCTCGACCGCCGGCCTTTGCGCGAGATCCTGCGCGCCCGGATCCTGCAGCCGCTCGGCATGGGCTCGACCGAGCCGGTGATCTCTCACCAGGTCCGGCCGCGCCTGCCGGTCAGCTACTGGCCTCTCTACGACGACCGGCCGTTCCAGCACCACGGCCCTCTCGTCGAGGCTCCGCACCTCGCCATGGACAACGCCGCGGGATGCGTTGTTTCCACCGCGGCGGACATGGCGCTCTATATGCGGATGCTGCTCAACCGCGGCCGCGCGCCGCAGGGTCGCCTGCTCTCCGAGGAGAGCTTCGCCCTCTTCACGCGCCCGGCGATCCCATCGCCCGGCTTCGGCGAGGGGGCCGGCTACGGCTACGGCATCGCCGTGCAGCCGGTCGAAGGCCGCACGGTGCTGCGGCACACGGGCGGAATGGTCTCCTTCAGCTCGGCGATGCACGTCGACCTCGACGCCGGCTTCGCAGCCTTCGCCTCGGCCAACGCGTCGCTGGCGGGCTACCGGCCCAACGCGGTCGCCGCATACGCCTTGGCGGTGCTGCGGGCGGCGGCGGAAGGGCGCGCGCTCCCTCCGGCGCCGGAGCTCGAAGATCCGTACCGGGTGGCGAAGGCGGCCGACTATGCCGGGACGTACACCTCTCCCGATGGCCGCAAGCTCGCGCTGGTCGCCGAGGGCGAGCTCCTGAAGCTGGTCCACGGTGGCGAGCGGGTGGTCCTCGAAAGGATCGGTGGGGACAGCTTCTTCGTCTCCCATCCGGACTTCGAGCTGTTCCCGCTGAGCTTCGGACGCGAGAACGACGCCGTGGTCGAGGCGAGCCACGGCGGCGACTGGTACGCGGGGGAGCGCTACGCCGGTCCGCGCGTTTTCGAGACTCCGCCCGAGTGGCGGGCCTACGCCGGCCACTACCGCAACGAGAACCCGTGGGAGGGGAGCTTCCGCGCGGTCCTGCGCAAGGGCCGCCTGTGGCTCGGCGGAGCCCTCTTGGCGCCGCTCGGCCCCGGCCTGTTCCGTCTCGGCGAAGAGGAGCACGCCCCTGACCGCGTCCGCTTCGACGACGTGGTCAACGGCCGGGCGCTCCGCGCGGTCGTCTCCGGCACCGAATACCGGCGGATCGAAACCTGAGCCGCGCGGCTGGCGTGGGGCACTGTCAGGTTTCCCAGGCCACCGCGTCGCCGACCCGGATCTCGCCGTCGTCCAGCACTTCGGCGCAGGCGCCGCCGCGCCAGTCGGGGCGGAGGGCGTTTCGGAGGCCGGGATACGCCTCGTCCATCTGGTGGCAGGGCGGGCACTCGCTCCAGATCCGCAGGCGGCAGGAGCCGATCCGCAGGACCTGGCCCCGGCTGTTCGCGAGCCGGAGCCCGGAGATCATCAGGTTGGCCCGCCGGGTCGAGGGGTCGAGCGCCGCGGCGAGGTCGGCCATCGTGTCCGCCCAGCGCTCCTCCTCGATCAACGTGACCTGGCGCCGCCCTTTCTGGTTGGCGTTGCCGATCAGCCCCTTGCCGGCGATCAGCGTCGCCGCGTCCCGCTCATCCATCGGCCCCCGCTTCGCCCGCTTGATCCAGATCGCCCGCAGGAGCCCCGGGGACATCACTTGGCGACCGGCTCCGGCGACGTGAAGACCGAGTCCGGCAGGCTGTCGAAGACCGCGATGTCTCCCAACTCCAGCTTGCGGTCGCCGGTCACCTGGGAGCGCGACGGAGCGAGCATGATCTTTCCGTAGCGCTGCCATCCCTGCCAGGCCCACACGGTCGGCTGGGCGTCGGCGGGCTGGTCCTGGAGGACGTAGGCCCAGCGGTCCATCAGGTGCGTGTCGCGGTTGATGTAGGCCCAGTAGCGGTCCTTCGGGGTGAGGCCGACGCTCTCGAAAGTCAGGTGCAGCTTGTCGTACGTCTTGCCGTCGATCTGCTCGGTCCCCTCATGGGTGAGCTTCACCCCGGGATCGCGCAGCTTGTAGGGCATGAGCAGCCAGTAGGTGTCGTTCACCCAGGCCTGGTAGGCGCGCTCCAGCCACTCCTTGGCCTTGTCGCCGTCCAGCTTCTGGCCGTCGAGCCAGGCGTCGCCCTGCCGGGTGTTGATATTGTGGAGGACGAGGTAGCGCTGCCCCTCCTGGGTCTGTCCTTCGATCCGGTGGCGGCCGGTCCACTTGTCCCAGTGATGGGTACGGCGGCCGGCGAAGGTGAAGCGGAGGAAGCGGGTGGCGTCCCAGGCCTCCTTGCCGCCCAGGGCCTGCATCACCTGGCCGGCGACCTTCTCGGCCGAGGGGCCGCCCTGAGCCGAGGCGGCGAGAGAGATGAGGGTGAGAACGATCAGGATCCAGCCGGTGACCAGAAGCTTGCGTGGGTGCATGGTCAGGGTCTCCTTTTTCCAGGGCAATCCTAGTACAAAGATTCTCCCTCTCCCGGCATGAGATCCGCATCCCTTTCTAAGATTCAGGATGAGAGGAGCTTTCGATGAGCGCACAGGAGCACGACACCGCGACCACCAACCGCCTCGCCGGCGAGAGCAGCCCATATCTTCTGCTGCACCAGCACAACCCCGTCGACTGGTACCCCTGGGGACCTGAGGCTCTGGAGCGGGCGAAGCGGGAGGACCGGCCGATCTTCCTCTCGGTCGGCTATTCGACCTGCTACTGGTGCCACGTCATGGAGCGGGAGTCGTTCTCCAATTCCGGGATCGCGGAGCAGATGAACCGCGAGTTCGTGAACATCAAGGTGGACCGGGAGGAGCGGCCGGACATCGATGAGATCTACATGGCGGCCACCCAGATCCTGAGCGGCCAGGGGGGATGGCCCAATTCGGTTTTCCTCACGCCGGACCTCAAGCCGTTCTACGCCGGCACCTATTTCCCGCCGGAGGACCGCTACGGCCGTCCCGGTTTCGGCTCGGTCCTGGAAGGGCTCGCCGAGGCCTGGCGCACCCGCCGCAAGGACGTGGAGGAGCAGGCCGAGGAGATGGAGAAGGCCATGCGCCGGTTCCTGGAGGAGAGGGCGCAGCCGGCCGCGGCGCCGCCGAACCGCGAGGTCGCGGAACGGGCGCTCGACTCGCTGGCGCGCCGTTTCGACCGCGAATGGGGAGGCTTCGGCGGCGCTCCCAAGTTCCCCACGCCTTCCAATCTCTACCTCTGCCTGGAGATGGCCGGCGAGCGGCCCGAGGCCGGAGAGATGCTCGCGGCCACGCTCGACCAGATGGCCCGCGGCGGCATCTACGACCAGCTCGCCGGCGGCTTCCACCGCTACGCCACGGACCGCGAGTGGAAGGTCCCGCACTTCGAGAAAATGCTCTACGACAACGGCTTCCTGCTCGAGCTCTACGCTCGCGAATTCGCCCGGACGGGCGACCGGCAGGCCGAGCGGATCGTCCGCGAGACCGCGGACTGGATCGCCCGCGAGATGACCTCGGGCGAAGGGGCTTTCTACAGCGCCATCGACGCCGAGACCCACGGGCATGAGGGGGCCTACTACGTCTGGACCCGCGACGAGATCGCCGGCATCCTGGGAGAGGAGGACGCGACGTTCCTGGCGCCGATCCTCGGCTTCGACGGACCTCCCTTCTTCGAGGGGACCTACTACGTCCTCCACCGGCCCGAGAGGATCGAGGAGACCGCGAACCGCCGGAGGATGCCGCCCGGCGACCTGCTGCGCGAGGCCAAGGCGCTGGAGGCGAAGCTGCTGGCCGAGCGCTTCCGGCGCGAGCGTCCGCTGACCGACGACAAGATCCTGGCCGACTGGAACGGCATGGCCATCTCGGGCCTGGCGGTCGCCGGCGAGCTGCTGGGCGAGCGGCCGTTCGTCGAGCGCGCCGCCACGGCGGCGAGGTTCATCCTGGACCGGATGCGGCCGGAAGGCACGCTGCTCCACGCCTGGCGTCAGGGGCAGGGGAGGATCGCGGCCTATCTTTCCGACTACGCGTTCTTCGTGCGCGGGCTGCTCGACCTGCACCGCGCCGATGGCGGCGGGCACTGGCTGAAGGCCGCGGCCGAGCTGACCGAGGAGCAGATCCGCCGGCTGAGCGATCCTCGAGGCGGCTTCTTCGTGGCGGCCGAGAGCCCGGACCTCCTGTTCCGCAGCAAGGAGGTCTTCGACGGCGCCACTCCCTCCGGCAACGCGGTCGCCGTGCTGAACCTGCTGGACCTCGCCGAGCGGACCGGCGAGGGGGCCTGGCGCTCCGAGGCCCGGGCCGCCCTGCGGGCTTTCGCGCCGCTGATCGAGAGCCATCCCGACGCCGTGCGCATGCTGGCCATCGCAGTCCGCCGCTACCACGCCGCCGAGGAGGGGGGAACGCATGCGACCCGCGACGTGCCCCCGATCGGCACCCAGGAGCGGATCGCCTACGAGCGCCTGCCCGAGGCCGCCGGGGTCAACCGTCTCGTGGACGAGGCCGCCGACCTGGTGACGCCCCGTCTGGAGCTGGCGGACGAGCGCGACGGCTGGCGTCCGTTCCGCCTGAGCCTGATCGTCGAGCCGGGCTGGCACATCCAGGCCAATCCCGCTTCCGAGGAGTACCTGATCCCCACCGAAGTCCGCGCCGAGGGGGCGCAGCTCCGCAACGTCCGCTATCCGGAGCCCCGGGACCTCCCCTCCAAGATCTCCGACAAGCCGCTCGCGGTCTGGGACGGCACGGTGGAGATCACCGGCGAGCTGGGGGAGATCGCTCCGGACGCCACGCTCAACATCGTCTTCCAGGCCTGCGATGATTTCCGGTGCCTGCCGGAGACGGAGCGGGCGGTGGCGGTGTTGCCGCTCTGAGCCCCCTCCCCTGACCCTCACCCCCTAACCCCCTCTCCCACCCGCACTCACGCCCGCCCGGGAGAGGGGGAACGCTACAAAGCCGAATTCCTCAACTGTTTTCTGCAATTTCTCCCCCTCTCCCGGCGGAAGGGAGGGGGTGGGAGAGGGGGCCGGGGGGTGAGGGGTCGGGGAGGGGGCCTCTCCCGCTGATATACTCCTTGTCACGACTATGTCTCGACACCTCTCCCGTTCCCCTCGTCCCCGCCGGGCCGCGGCTCTGAGTCTACCGCTCGTGGCCCTGGCTCTTCTGCTGCCCATGTTGTCCTTCGCCCAGCCGCCGGCGCAGAGGCCTGCGCCGCAGAAGCCCGCGGCTCCGGCCCCGGCTCCGCCTCAGACCGCTGAGCCTTCTCGCGAGGTGATCCTCGCCCGGGTCGACTCCATCATCCATCCGGTCTCGGCCGAGCACATCCAGGACGCAATCCAGGAGGCGGACGAGAGTGGGGCGGCGGCGGTGGTGATCGAGCTCAGCACGCCGGGCGGCCTGATGACCTCGACCCGCACGATCACCACGGCCATCCTCGGCGCCCGCACTCCTGTCGTGGTCTGGGTGGCGCCGGATGGCGCCCAGGCCGCTTCGGCGGGGTTCTTCATCCTGATGTCCGCGGACATCGCGGCCATGGCTCCCAACACCAACACCGGATCGGCGCATCCGGTCGGCGGCCAGGGGGAGGACCTTCCCGGAAAGCTGGGGGAGAAGGTCGAGCAGGACGCCGCGGCCAACATCCGGGCGCTGGCGTCCCGCAACGGCCGCAACATCGAGCTCGCCGAGGCGGCGGTGGTGGAGAGCCGGTCGTTCACGGCTCAGGAGGCCCTGCAGCAGAAGCTCATCGAAGTCGTGGCTCCGAACCTGCGCCAGCTCCTGAAGGCGATCGACGGGCGGCAGGTGCGCAGAGGGACGGCCATGGTGACGCTGCGCACCGCGGCAGCCCCGGTGCGCGAGGTCGAGCTGTCGCTGTTCCGCGACTTCCTGGCCAAGCTCGCGGACCCGAACATCGCCTACATCCTCCTCACCCTGGGAGTCCTCGGAATCATCTTCGAGCTGAAGAGCCCAGGCGGCATCCTGCCCGGGGTCGTGGGGGCGATCTGCCTCGTCCTCGCCTTCTATGCCCTGTCGGTGCTGCCCGTCAACGCGGCGGGTCTGGCGCTGATTTTCCTGGCGATGATCTTTTTCATCGCGGAGATCAAAGTGACGAGCTATGGGTTGCTGGGAGTCGCGGGCGCCGTGTCTCTCGTGATCGGCTCGCTGATGCTGTTCAAGACTCCGGATTCGATGCTGCGGGTGAGCCTGGAGGTGATCGTCAGCCTCACGCTCTTCTCGGTCGCCGTGATCGGGCTTCTCCTCTTCATGGCCCTGCGCGCTCAGCGCGAGCCGGTGCGCACAGGCTGGGAGGGGCTTCTCCAGGAGCGGGGGACCGCCCGCACCGCGCTCGCTCCGCGCGGCAAGGTCCTGATCCACGGCGAGATCTGGGACGCGGTCGCGGAGACCCCGGTCGCCGCCGGCGAGACGGTGGAAGTGGTGGGTGTGAAGAATTTGACCCTGCTGGTGCGCGCGCATCAGCGGGACCTGACAATTTCAGAGACGGTCTAGAACAAGGAGATCTCATGGAAGGTCTGTTCGGGCTGGTCCTTATCATCATCCTCGGCCTGTTTTTCCTGACGCGCTGGGTCAAGGTGCTCAACGAGTACGAGCGCGCCGTCACCTTCTGGCTCGGGCGGCTGTCGCCCCACCCCAAGGGGCCGGGCCTGATCTTCATCTTCTGGCCTTTCGAGAAGATGATCAAAGTTTCTCTGCGCACCATCGTGCTCGACGTGCCGCCGCAGGACGTCATCACCCGCGACAACGTGTCGGTCAAGGTGAACGCGGTCCTTTATTTCCGCGTGGTCGAGCCGGCGCGGGCGATCGTCGAGGTGGAGAACTACCTCTACGCGACGAGCCAGCTCTCCCAGACCACCCTGCGCTCCGTGCTCGGCCAGGCCGACCTCGACGAGCTGCTCTCCGAGCGCGAGCAGCTCAACAACCGGCTCCAGGAGATCATCGACACTCACACCGATCCGTGGGGGATCAAGGTCTCCATGGTCGAGGTCAAGCACGTCGACCTGCCGCAGGAGATGCAGCGGGCCATGGCGCGCCAGGCTGAGGCGGAGCGCGAAAAGCGCGCTAAGATCATCCACGCCGAGGGCGAGCTGCAGGCGTCGCACAAGCTGGCCGAGGCGGCTGAGATCATCGCGATCAACCCGGTGACCCTGCAGCTCCGCTACATGCAGACGCTCACCGAGATCTCGGCGGAGAAGAACTCGACCATCATCTTCCCGCTGCCGATCGAGCTGATGAAGGCGTTCCTCGACCGTAGAACGTAAGAAGGAAGTGGAGTTGCCGACGACGTGACCAATTCTCACGAGCCCAGCTATTACGAGATCGCCCTGACCAACCGTCAGGTGATCGTCGCTTTCGTCCTCCTGCTCCTCTGCCTGGTTGCCGCCTTTTTCTCCGGGGTCTGGGTCGGCCGCGAGGGCGACGCCCGCGGCGGGGACCAGATGGTGCGCAACGCGCCTCCTCCCAAGGAGGAGAAGAAAGAGGGGCAGAACCTGGAGGAGCTCGAGTTCTTCGAATCGGACGACGCCGCCCGGCCTCAGCAGCCCGAGCCCACGCCGGCCCCGGCCGAGGAGCGGGACACCACCCTGGCCGAGGACTTCGGCGCGGACGAGGAGGAGCCTGAGCCCACGCCCCCGGCTCCGCCCCAGCAGACGCCGCCCGCGCGGACCGCTCCGGAGGAGGACGAGGAGGAGATCGCCGAGGCGACTCCGCCGCCCCGGCCGCAGCGGACGCCCACGCCGGCTCCGCCGGCCGCCGAGCCGGCCCGCTCCTCGGGAGATGTGGTGATCCAGGTCTTCTCCTCCGCCGAGCAGGACCAGGCGGAGAAGATCCGCGACCGGCTGGTAGGCGGCGGGCACCGCGCCTTCCTGTCGCCGGTCGAGGTGGCGGGCCGCACCATGTACCGCGTCCGCATCGGCCCATTCGGCACGCGCGACGAGGCCCAGAAGGTGGCGGAGCAGGTGCGGAAGGGGTTCAAGCTCGACACCTGGGTCACCGAGTGAGGTGGTATTACCTCCTCGCCGTCGCCGGCGGGGTGCTCTGGGCCTTCAATTTCGGCCGCGATCCCTATGTGGTGGCTTCGTGGGTGTCCCTCGCCCCGTTGCTGCTGCTCCTCTCGTCTCGCCACGCCGGCCGGCTCGCCTTCGTCCACGGCTTCGTCGGCTGGATGGTCGCCCTGTCGTGGATCCCGCCGACGCTGGTGACCTTCGGCGGGATCGCGCTGCCGCTGGCGATCCCCCTGACCGGCCTGCTCGCCGCCTTCCTCGCCGGTTTTCAGGCGGTCTTCGGATGGATGGGCGCCAAGGTCTGGCGCCGCTGGCCGGCGCTGCGCCTGCTGGTCCTGCCCGCTCTCTGGGTGGCTCTGGAGTGGCTGCGGACCTATCTATTCGGCGGCTTTCCCTGGAACCTCGCGGCGTACGCCTGGGTCGACGTCCCCGGAGCCCTGCCGCTCGCCGCCTGGATCGGCCCCTACGGCATCTCGTTCCTCGTCGTCCTCACCGGCGCCGGAGTGGCGTCGGCGATCGAGACCCGGCGCTGGGAGCCGGCCGCGGTCTGCGTGCTCATCCCCCTGGTCCTCCTGCCGCTTGCGGCGCGGTGGAGCACGCGCCGGTCCATGGAGGAGATCCGGGCGGCCCGGACCATCGACGGGGCCGGCGTGCCGGTGCGGCTGATCCAGCCCAACATCCCCAACCTGACCGCCTGGGACGAGCAGGCCGTCTTCCGCAACTACCGGAAGATGATGGACCTCTCCGCCGCCAACTGTCAGCCTGACACCCTGGTCGTCTGGCCGGAGAGCGCGGCCTGGCCGTTCCAGTACGGGCGCGACCCGATCCTCACCGAAGGCCTTCAGCATCTGGTCCAGAGCGGCTGCACCGTGCTCTTCAACTCGGGCCATCCGGTGGAGGATTCGTTCTACAACTCGGCGTTCCTGCTCTCTCCCGAAGGCTCGCTCGCGCGTTACGACAAGCGGCACCTGGTCCCGTTCGGCGAGTACGTGCCGTTCCGCGGCCTCTTCTCATTCATGGACAAGCTGGCGCGCAACGCCGGCGAGTTCCGGCACGCGGCCGAGCTCTCCCTCCTGCCATGGGGGGACGAGAAGATCGGCATGTCCATCTGCTACGAGATCGTCTTCCCCGACGAGGTGGCGGACCTCGCCCGCAACGGCGCCACGGTGCTGGTGACCATCACCAACGACGCCTGGTACGGCGACACGGACGCTCCGTGGCAGCACTTCCGCGCCGCCCGTTTCCGCGCCGCCGAGAACCGCCGTCCGCTGCTGCGCGCCGCCATCACCGGAGTCTCCGCCCTGGTAGGCCCCGACGGCTCGGTCTGGGCTCAGATCGATGTCTTCAAGGAGGGGGTCATCCGCGGCCGGATCATCGGCAAGAAGGGGCTCACCCCCTACGCGAGAGCTCCGTGGCTGGTGCCGCTGCTGTGCACCCTCATCTCCCTGGGCGCGTTGGCCGTGGTGCTCGCGCGGAGGACCCTCACCCCCTGACCCCCTCTCCCATCCGCACTCACACCCACCCGGGAGAGGGGGAGAAAGACAGTGTTTGAATTTGCTTTTCTTCCCCCTCTCCCGGGGGCGGGGAGTGCGGATGGGAGAGGGGGACCGAGGGGTGAGGGTCCGGGCGGAGCCGGCGCCCGGCATACCCGGGAATAGCTCCGCCGCCTCTTGCGGTATATTCCGCGTGAAGGAGAAGACCATGATCGCGTCCGACGTTCAACAGCGCATCGATACGCTCGCCGAGCAGCTCGCCAACCTTCGGGGGTATCTTTGAGGAAGCCGGCCTCGAAAAGCAGATGTCGGATATCGACCGGCAGATGCAGCAGGACGGTTTCTGGAACAACCCCCAGCAGAACGCTTCCGTCATGCAGCAGCGGCGCTCCCTGGAGCGGCAGCTGCAGACTCTGAACCGGCTCCGCTCCGACGCCGACGAGCTCACTGCCTGGCGGGAGCTCCTGGAGGAGGGGGAGGCCGATCCCGAGCTCGGTCAGTTTCTGGAGCGGCTCGAGG
>DASVEF010000110.1:0-24582 GCA_036380715.1 Thermoanaerobaculia bacterium
GGCGGTGCGCGTCAACGACGCCGGGGACGAGCGCCTGCGCGGCTTCGCGGCCTGCCTCTTCCCGGTGAGGGCGGCGAGCACCTCGGCGAGCTCGGGTGCGGGCGGCGGCACTCCGCGCAGCCGCTGGCGCGGGTCGAAGGAGACCGGCTCGGAGAGGTGGAGGTGAGGCTCCGCCGGCGGCGCGCCGAGAGATAGGGGCACGGCCACGGAGAAGCCGGCCACGTCCAGCCAGGCCGCGGGGTCCTCGCGCTCGGACTCGGCCGGCCGCTCGACCAGGACGCCTCCGGAGCGCAGGCGGACCGCCGCGCCTTCGGGCGGATCGAGCGTCCGCAGCTCCTCGGGCGCGAAGGGCGCCCCTACCAGGGCGCGGCCGGCCGGGACCTTTTCGATCGTGAGCGGCAGGCCCGGCGCCTGGTCGCAGCGCACCCGCCGTGGCGCGGGCAGGCGGAGGAGCCAGCCGCGCGGGACCTTGTACACCGAAGAGCCCGGGACCCAGAGGGAGAGAATGCGGCGGCGCGACTCCCCGGCCCCGGTCAGGGCCGCGTCGAAGAAGAACGCCGACGCCTCGACCACGCCGCGGTGGGTCAGGGTCCGGGGGCGGACGGCTCTCACGGCCCGTCCTCCGGCAGCAGGCGGAACAGCGGCGCCTCGCGGTCCAGCGAGCAGACGGCGATCTCACCGCTCACGGTCGAGTAAGCGATCCGGGGCAGGGCGGAGCTGACGGCCACGTGCTCGATCTCCGCGGGAGCGGTTAGCAGCTTGCGGGTCCAATTCCGGCCGGCGATCAGCAGGGTCCGCCAGTCTTCCTCCAGGAGGACCAGTCCCGCCTCGTGGCGCTGGGGCTCCCAGGCCACGCCCACCACCTGGGTCGTCTCGAACGGCGTAAGGAACGTGCTCCCCTGGCTCCGATGATTGGAGAGGATCTCCCACATCCTGCGCGGGTGCTCCACCGCGACCAGGCCGTGCTCGGGATGGGCCAGCTTGCCGCCGTAGCCGAAGAAGGCCCGGTCCCCGGGGCCGTCCAGGACCACCGAGATCGCCGGGCCGCCCCCTCCCACGACCGCGATGCGCGCCGGGCTGCCGGCCGCGGCGGGCTCGACAAAGGCGAGGCGGGCGGACACCGCGGCGACCGCCGAGACGCGCGCCGCCACCCGCTGGAGCCCGCGATGAGGGCCGGCCTCGGTGAGGCGGAAGAGCCCGCCCGCGGCGTCGACCAGGAACTCGTGCCCGCCGGCGGTGAGCAGGGGGCGAAGCGGCGTTGGCTCGGCGCCGTGCCCGCCGTGGAACCGGTGCTCGTCCAGGCCCGGGAGAGCGACCGTCGGCCCGCGCCCGCCGCGCTTGTGGAAGGTGTGGAGGATGACGTCGCCCTTCGGCCCGCTGGAGATCCTCCCCACTGTAGAGACGCCCCGTGGGGCGTCTCCTCCTGCGGCGGCGTCATTCATTTCCAGGAATCCGCGCGATACCGCGGGCACCTCCGGAGAAGGAGACGCCCCACGGGGCGTCTCTACAGTGGGGGATGCGCCTATGGGGCTCAGCGGACCGGCCGTCACCACCGCCACCTGCTTCCCCGCGAGCCCGGCGGCGACCGGAAACGCGCCCGGATCGCACGCCAGGGGCGGCCCCATCTCCGCGCGCGGCGAATGGGGGAGGGAGAAGGCCACGACGCCGCCTCCCGCGGCGCGCGCGAACAGCTTCGAGCCGTTGCCGGCGAAGAGCAGGTTGGAAGAGGGGATCAGGCCGCGGTCGAGGCGGCGGAGCGGCGAAGCCGCGGCTACGAAGGGATCGCGCAGCAGGCGGGCGCAGACCGAGTCGTCGGGCAGCTCCAGCGAGACCTCGTTCTGCGGAGTACCCGGGCTGCGCCGGACGCGCACGGCCACCTTCCGCGCCTCGGGGTCGAGCACGTCCCAGATCTGCAGGACCGCGGCGCCGCGGGCCGCCGGCAGGGCGCCGAGCCGGGGCGGCCCCACCATCCAGACGTCGTCGCTCTCCTTCCACCCCTGGAGCCGCGCGCGCCAGGCCCCGATCTGGGCGTCGCTGGCCTCGTGCGGCGTCCGCGATTGGAGCAGGCGGAGGACGCCGCTCTCGGTCACCTCGGGGAAGAGCGGCGCCTCCGGGTCCTGCAGGACGCCCCAGGCGAAGCGCACCCCCGCGGCCTCGGCGCGCCGCGCCAGCACGATCAGCGCGGCGAGCTGGGCGATGCGCGGCGACCCGAGCTGGGCGGGACCCGCGTCGAAGACCGCCACCGAGGTCCGCGAGCCGCCCGGCTCCGGGCGGGAGACTTTCAGGAACGTGTGCTCGCCCATGGACGCACGGCGCAGGAACTCCTCGGGCATCTCGTCGGCGAGCAGCCACTCCGTGGCGAGGAGCCGTTCGTAAGGCCCGCGCCGGGCGAGGCCGTCGAAGCCGTCCACCTCGCCGTCGGTGTCGCTGCGGCGCACCCGGAGCGGGCCGACCGCGGAGGAGAGGCGCTGGAGCACCGGACCCAGGGAGAGCGCCAGGTCGCGCGGGAAGAGCGTCAGGTAGGAGCCCCAGGGGGAGAGCGCGCGGGGGAGGTCCATCAGCCCCCTCCCTCCAGCCAGGCGAGGAGCCGCGGCCGGACGAGCGGCCGGGCCTCCTGGATCGAAGCCAGCAGCGGCGGATCGAGGAGCACGGCGAACGGAGGCGAGGCGCCGGAGGCCCGGGCCTGGATCACCAGGGCGCGCTCGACGAGCGGCAGGGGAGCGGAAGGCTCGCGGGCGGTCGGCAGGAGCAGCGCGGGAGCGCCCGGATCGCGTCCGAGATAGACCGCGCCGTCCACCCAGGGGAGATCCGCGCCCGCCTCCAGGGGGTCGCCGAGCACGACCAGAAGGCCGGGAGCGGCGACGCCTTGCAGGCGGCCCAGCGCCTCGTCGCCGCGGGCGAGAAGGCGCCGGGCCAGCTCCCGCGCCGCCTCCCCCCGGACCGCCAGCCCCACCGGATCGAGCGGCGCCGCGCGAGGCCGCCAGGTCAAGGAAAGTGTCTCAGAAGTCATACCGGTCCGCCGCCGGACCCTCACCCCCTGGCCCCCTCTCCCATCCGCACTCCCGCCGCCCGGGAGAGGGGGAAACGCTTTCCAAGAGGTCTTCTGAGCGAAGCGAATCTGCCTCCCCCCTCTCCCGGGTGGGTGTGAGTGCGGGTGGGAGAGGGGGGCCGGGGGGGTGAGGGCTCAGGCAGGTCACGGGGATCCGATCGTCCTTCATACGTCTACGTCTACGTCGGCTGCGTTGCGGTCAGCTCCCGGGCCGGCGCTCTGCGCAGAGCCTCCACGATCCCCGCCCGCACCTCGGCGAGCTCGCCCGGCAGGGCCTCCGGCGCGAACCCGGCGTCGATCTCGCGGGCGATCCCCTCCAGCCGCAGACACCAGTCGCCGACCTCGTCGGCGCTCTGCGGCCGGGCGCGCAGGGCCTCCCGGCCGGCCGCCGCGATGCGGGCGGCTCGCGCGAGGGGCCCGAGCGACGCCTCCTCGGCCGCCGCGGGCAGCGCCGCGTTCTCGCTCTGCGCCAGCACGTCGTCCAGGCACTCGCGGGCGAGCGACTGCTGCTCCCGGTTCGGCACCGCGAGGATCAGCGGCCAGAGGTCGGCGTCGGTCGGCCGCGTGCGCCCGGCGAGCGCGGCGGCGGCGGCGATCAGGCGCTGCGCCTTCACCGCCCGGCGGTCGGAGAGCACGATGCCGGCGCCGCGCAGCAGGCGGATCGAGTGCGCCAGGTGCGGGCGTATCCACGACAGGTCCGCGGCGCGGGCCGCGGCCGAGACCACGTCGACGTCCGACACGTCGGCGATCCGCCGCGGCGCGCCGTCCCCGTCGCCTTCAGCGCAGCCCAGGCTCCAGCCGCCCTCCAGCAGCTCCTCCAGCCGGGGGTCGGGCACCGGATCGACGAAGACCCGCACCAGGAAGCGATCGGCGAAGGCGGCGAGCGTGTCGTCCTCGGGCAGGGCGTTCGAAGCGCCCACGCAGACCCGCAAAGGGCACTGGATGACGCTGTGCCCGCGGCGGAAGACGCGCTCGTTGAGGATGCCGAGCAGCGTGTTGAGGATGGCCGTCGAGGCCTTGAACACCTCGTCGAGAAAGGCGAACTGCGCCTCCGGCAGCATCCCGGAGGTCTCGGTCTCGACCACGCCCTCCTTGAGGCGGCGCAGATCGATGGGGCCGAAGATCTCGCTCGGCTCGGTGAAGCGCCCCAGCAGGTACTCGAAATAGCGGCCGTTGACCGCGCCGGCGATGCGACGCACCGCCTCGCTCTTGGCCGTCCCCGGAGGGCCGATGACGAGGACATGCTCCTCCGCCACGCCCGCCAGAGCCACCATCTGGGCGAGAGCCTCGCGCTCGACCAGACCCCGGATGGAGTCGGAGAGCGCTCCCCGCAGCGCTGCCGCCGCTTCGTTCAGAGACCTGGGCATACCAAAAACCTGGGGGAATCCTAACATCCCCTTGAAGAATCTCTATAGAAAAAGGTGGCGGAAAGGCGGGGATCGGGGACGGGGGCCGCTCCTCGAAGAAGGTGCCTCAGAAGCCATCTCGGTCCGCGGCCGGGCCCTCACCCCCGGCCCCTCTCCCGGAGGGAGAGGGGTGGAATCTCCGGAAAAAGCTCAGAAGACAGGGCTTTTCACTGCTTTTTTCCCCCTCTCCCCTCGGGAGAGGGGGTCAGGGGGTGAGGGCTCAACGGAGCGCCTCCGCGCTTTCGAGACACCTCTACGGAAGCCGCCGCAGCCGGAAATCCACGAAAGGGGGGTTCCCGGGTGACGACCCATACGGCTCATCGACCCGGTGGGAGGTCGTCGCGGGCGCGTAGCCGGGTCTGGACGCTCGCAACGAGATGGTCTCTCCCGTCAGGAGGCGGTTGATCTGGTAGTGGCCGTATTCATTGGTGACCGCCTGGGCGCCACGGCCATACCCGTTCAGGATCTCGACCGTCACCCCCGGGAGCACCTCGTTGCTGACTTCGTCCCGGATGACGCCGGCGACCCAGTACAGGAGCCGCGCGGGTTGCTGCGGATCCACCAGGAACCACGGTCTCAAGTAATCCAGGGGCTCCCATTGCTCGAATCGGGCGGTGAGCTCGGCTTCGCCCCGCCGCCGCGGCGTGAAGACGCCGGGTTCGAGGAAATCGCCCACAGAAGGATCCGAGGCCCGCCACGTGGCCCTGGACGTGACGTCGCGGACCGAGCCGCTATTGGGAACGTCAAGGAGCGTGGCCGTGCAGGTGACGTGCACGCCGCTCGGGCGGCAGGAGACAGCCAACCGGGCGTCTCTGCGGTCGACGCTGGTCGGCGTCTCGTCGCACCCGGCGAACGGCAGCAGCAGGCAGAGCGCGATGAGGAACCGGCGGAAAGGGGCCATCTCCTGGCTCTTCAGCGACATAGCAAGCATCGTAGGCCAGCCGGGCAACCTCCATCAACGGGAGGAGCGGCAAAGTCAGGAGACCCAGTCGCCGAGTCAACTGACTCAGTCGCTGCGACAACTGACGCAGTGACTGCGCCAACTGACTCAGTCGCTGAGACAACTGACTCAGTGACTGCGTCAACTGACTCGGTCGCTGCGTCAACTGACTCAGTGACTGCGTCAACGGACTCGGTCGCTGTGACAACTGACGCAGTGACTGCGCCAACTGACTCAGTCGCTGAGACAACTGACTCAGCGACTGCGTCAACTGTCTCGGTCGCTGCGCCAACTGACTCGGTGACTGCGTCAACTGACTCGGTCGCTGTGACAACTGACGCAGTGACTGCGTCAACGGACTCGGTCGCTGCGTCAACTGACTCAGTGACTGCGTCGACTGTCTCGGTCGCTGAGACAACTGACTCAGTGACTGCGTCAACTGTCTCGGTGACTGCGACAACTGACTCAGTGACCGCGACAACTGACTCGGTCGCCGAGTCAACTGACTCAGTCGCCCAGCTTCTTGAGCTCCTCGTCCAGAAAGGCCAGAGCCTGCTCCAGAGAGGTGCGGCGGACGGCGGAGCGAGCTGCTTCGAGGTCCTGCAGGACGCGCCGCCGCGACAGCTCCAGGCTCTCCCGCTTGCGCCTCCTCTCGCGCTGCTCGGGCGTGGCGGCCTCACCCCGGTCCAAGCGCGAGCCGGCGTCCTCGATCTGAGACTCGACGGACTTGCTCTCCCAACCGCGCGCCATCGCCGACATCCTCCAGTCTCGGACTCTAGCATGCCGTCCGGGAGCCCTCCTTTGGAGACTCCGTTCCCTTCCCGGCAATTTTCTGGCCGGATTCCCTTCTCAGTGGCACTGTAGAGCATGGACGGCCCCTCCGTCCCATGGCGGGAGAGGAGCGGCGGCCGTCCATGAGGGAGGTTCTCATGACCCGAAGAGCCTGGCTCCGGGGTTCAGTCCTGCTCCTGCTGCTCACCCTGGCGGCGCCTCCGGCCTCCGCCGGCGGCCTCGATCCCATGAAAGAGGTCCGCGACGTCTTCGCCTGGATCTGGCAGGGGCTCGGCGGGATCGTGCCCGCGATCGATCAGGGCGTTTCGACGATCGATCCCAACGGGCAGCCCACGTCCGGACCGGCCGCGCCCGGCGACTCCGCCAACGAAGAGGCCGACGGCGGCTGGACCATCGATCCCGACGGCTAGCGGACGCGGTTCTCCCTCTGCATGCCGCCGGCCTCCGTCCCCCGGCGGTTTTTTTCTTCAAGCCGTATCTTTCCCATCGCCCTTGCAGTAAAATTGATTGCGCCCAAACGCAAACTCAGGGCCAGGGGAGGGAGATCCCATGACGGCGGAGTGGCACATTGGAGAGGATCTTTTCGTGCGGTTTCTCCGCGCGGAAGCGTCGAAACAGGAGGGGCGGATGGTGGTGCGGCACCTCCTGAGCCGTTGCGATCAATGCTCGGAGATGGCGCACCGGGTGACGGCCGAGGCCGGCCTCTGGGGCGGAAAGGCTGGGAAAGCCGGCTGGGAGCAGGCCTATGAAGAGGTCGTCCAGCGCGCCTTCGCCTTCGTGGACCAGGAGGAGCAGCGCCTCGCTCTGGAGAGGGTCCGGGGGTGGGCGCTGTGGACCTCGCTCGCTCCCCTCGCCTCCCGGGTCCGCTTCGCCACGGTGGATGCCGATCCGGCCTACCACAACTTCGGGCTTTACCAGCGGCTCCTCGAAGCCAGCCGCCGGCATCTCCACAGAGACCCCGTGGAGGCCATGGACATCGTCGGCCTGGCGATCCTGGTCGCCGAGAGGCTCGACGCCGCCACGATCGGGAAGGAGCGGATCGCTGATCTCCGTGCCGCCGCCTGGGCGGCCCTCGGCAACGCCCGGCGGGTCGCGGAGAGCTTCGACGGCGCGCGGCGGGCGTTCAACGAGGCGTGGCGCATCCTGGAAGAGGAGGGGACCGCCGATCCGCTCGAAGCGGCGTACATCACGAGCCTGGAAGCCTCCTACATGAAGGACATTGGAGAGTTCGAGACGGCCGAGGCGGCGCTGGAGGAGGCCCTGGAGGCGTACAGAAAAGCCCGCGACCCCCACCTCCAAGGCCGGACTCTCCTGAAGATGGGCGAGACCATCGGGTATGTGAACCCCGAGCGGGGAATCGCCCACATCGAGAAGGCGCTCGCCCTGCTGGACCTGGCGAAGGAGCCCCGGCTGGACCTCTGCGCGCAGCACGCGCTCGCGGGTTTCCTGGCCAACAGCGGCCGGCCCGAGGAAGCACTCGTCGTCCTCGATCGAGCCCGTCCTCTCTACCAGCAGTTCCGGGACGACTTCTCCCAGCTCCGCCTGCACTGGCTCGAAGGGAAGATCGCGCACCGCCTCGGAGAGCTGGCCGAAGCCGAGAGCATCTTCACGCAGACCTGGAAGGACTTCCGCGCCCGGAATCTCCAACAGGAGGTCGTGCTCGTCACCATCGAGCTGGCCCAGGTGCTCGTGGAGAAAGGCGAGCCGGCCCGCGCCGCCGAGCTCGCCTCGCAGGCGTACGCGGTCATGAACGACTGGGGCCTGCACAAGTTCGCCCTCGCGGCCTGGATCGTGTTCCAGGACGCGCTCGACCGGGGGAGGGCGGCCGGCGACGTCTTCCGGCGGATCGAAGAGTACTACCGCCGCCACTGGGTGCGCCCGGGCTCGTTCGAGCTGTAGCGCGGCAGTCGCCGCGCAGGCGGCTGGCTGTCTGCCGGCCGTCTTCGCCAGATTGAGCCCGCGGAGCGGGCGGCAGCACGTAGCCCGGGGCGTGAGCCCCGGGCAGGCTGCCCTCAATTTCTCCCCGAGCCCCGGTAGGGGCGGCACCCATCCTCCAGCGGCGGGCCGATGTTTGGTGTCGCCCCGCCGGGGCTTGGGGGGAGGATGAGCTCTTCGACTACCCGGCCCTTACGGACCGGGCTACGTGCTGCCGCCTCCTCCGGAGGCTCGCAAAACCTTTGTCTTCCTTCAGCGATTTCCGGAAATCCGGCAAGAGCCCAGGCTGGATAAGCAACCGTCGTCCCCTCCGGGAAGGACGCTTATACGGCCGCTTCTGCCGCATTGACGCGAAGACAGAAATGGGAGTAGAGTGGTTAAGTCTCAGCATAAGAGGGGAGATAGCAGCCGTTTGGGTTCGCCGCCATCCACTCAGCGAGAGCTACACGATCGATAAGCAGCCGAAACAACTTGGTGGCGGTGACGGATAAACTCTCAAATTCGACGGTTAGGCGGTTCGAGGCCTTGTATGAATAGACGCATTTTATTCTACTGTGTTTTGGGCGCGCTTGCCTGCTATGGCAGCGACAACACGCGCACAGATTCGAACAGTACGGTTTCGGAGCACACGGCCTCAGAGAACATGGTCTCGGATCTCCCGCAATTTAAATCTATTGCAGATGGTATCCGTAGTGCAGCAACTGCCGACCTATACGAAGGTTTGCCTCATCAACTGTTTGAGCATGATGCATTTAACAATGAGCTCGCCACTAAAAAGATCGTTCAACTCCATGGATTTCTATTCTACGAGCATCCGCTGGCTATTGGCGCTGAGGATGTCGAGCGACTTCGACAGCTTTCCGCTGCCCCTGAGAGCTACCGAAGATACGGCGGACCAAAGCCTTGTGGAGGTTTCCATCCTGACTACGCCCTTGTATGGAAGGACGGAGAACGGACTTATGACTTGCTGGTCTGCTTCGGGTGTGAAGAAGTCCAGCTTCATGGCCTTCAACAGGAACTTATGGTTGAGATCGCCTCTGGGGAATTTAGCACCATACTGGGTAAGTATCGCTCCCAGCGACCTTAAGCAGACGAAGGGGAGTGAGGGTGATACGACTTGCTTGTTCCAAGGCTGATTTTTAGCAATGCTTTGCAGCTCCCGCTGCGGAGTTGACCGTTGACTGATCAGAATCTCCATGATATCTAGCAGCCGATTCAATCAAAGGAGGTCTGTCTTGTTTCGATGCAGAAGAATCTTTGCGGTCTTGACGACCGTCATCGCTACCTGCTCTCTGTCCCTCGCCTCGCCACTACCCGCGGAATCGGAAAGCGATCGCAGACCTGTCCTGGTCCGCAATGCAGGGCTGATCCTGACCATGGATCCCCAGTTGGGCACGGGCCCGCTGGGAATCATCGAGGGCGGAGACGTTCTGTTCGACCGGACTGGAATCCTGGCGGTCGGCAAGGACCTGCAGGCCCAGGATGCCGAGGTCCTCGATGCCACGAACCGGATCGTCATGCCCGGCTTCGTGAACCTGCACGACCATCTGTTTCAGACCGGGATCCGGGGGTGCGGCTCCGACAAGGATGTGAACGGCTGGCTGACGCAATGCGTGCGTCCGCTCGAGCGGCTCAACCTGTCCGAGGAGGAGGTCTACGCGCTGGTGCGGCTCAGCACGCTGGGCGTCATCTCCACCGGGATCACGACGACGGTGGACTGGTCGTCGGCGTTCACTCCCCAGTTCGTCCGCGGCGACATCCGTGCGCTGGCCGATTCCGGGCTGCGCTTCGTCTTCGCCTATCGCGGCACCCGGAGCTCGATCGAGGACATCCGGCGGGTGAAGCGGGAGCTCATCGACCCCAATCCGCTGGCGAGGCTGCAGGTGGGATCTCACCTGTTCAATCAGCTCGACGTCAATGCGATGACCCAGTTGGCCAGAGAGCTGGGCGTGATGCTGCACGTACACCTCCTCGAAAACATCTCACAGCGCCAGGAGGGACAGATCACCGCGTTGCAGACGGCCGGCGCCTTCGGGCCGAGCCTCCTCGTCGCCCACGCCATCCACCTGACGGACGAGGAGGTCGGCATCCTCGCGGCGAACGACGTGCGCGTGGCGCACAACCCTCTCAGCAACATGAGGCTGGCGTCGGGGGTCATCCGCTTTCCCGAGCTCCGCGGCGGAGGGATCAAGGTCGGCCTGGGACTGGACGGCGGGACCAACGACACCGCGGACATGTTCAACGACATGCGCGTCGCCGTCGGCCTGCAGCGGGCCACGACCCTCAGCGCCTCCGCCTATCCGACGATCGGCGACGTCCTGCGGCTGGCCACGATGGGAGGGGCCGAAGCGCTCGACATGGCGGATCAGATCGGTTCCTTGACGCCCGGCAAGAGGGCCGACCTGATCGTCATCGATCCCAGCGGCATCAACTTCGCGGCCCGCTTCGACTGGGTGAGCCAGATCGTCCTCAACGGCCAGCCGGCCAACGTCGAGTGGGTATTCATCGACGGCCAGGCCCGCAAGGCGAACGGCCGGCTGGTGGGGGTCAACGCCGAGAAGCTCGTCGAGAGCGCGGAGGTGGTGACCGCGCGCATCCGGGCCGGCTTGCAGTGAAAGTGCCTCGGACGACGGAGATTTGTCTGGATTCTAATTCTACTTTGCCACGAAGCACTTCGCTGGGAGCGCCGGCATCCTTGCCGGCCTTCTTCCTTCGTCTCGTTGGGTGAGTCGGCCGGCAGGGATGCCGGCGCTCCCAGCAAATCTTTGCGGGAGGCCGTTGTACAATCTGACAATTAGGAAAGAGGGGCAGACTTCCGGAGGTACGCCATGCTTGATTCCCGCCGCCGTCCCGTTCTCTTCTGTGGCCTTGTTCTCCTCGTCGCCGCGTTCGCGGCGGGGGCCGGCGATCCAGGCGAGGCGTTGCGCGAGGCGGCGCGCGCCGGGGATCTGGCGCGGGTCGAGGCGCTGCTCGCCGCCGGGGCGCCGGTCGACGCGCCGGCCCGCTACGGCCAGACACCCCTCTATTTCGCGGCCGAGAAGGGCCATCTCGCGGTGGCGCGGCGGCTCGTCGAGCGCGGAGCGAACGTCAACGCCGAGGACGGCTTCTTCGGCGCCTCGGTGCTGGAGATGGCGCTCCAGGGCGGGCACAGCGAGCTGGCGCGCTATCTCCTGACCAAGGGAGCCGAGGACGCCGCTTCCGCTCTCGCGGTGGCCCTCGAGAACGACGACCTGGAGCTGGCGCGCGCCGCGCTCGCCACCGGCCTCCTCGAGCCGCTCGATCTCGCGGCCGCGCGCCGCGAGGTCAAAGGCGGCGCCGGACCGATGAGCGAGCTGCTGGCCAAGGCGACGGCGAAGCCGCGGCAGCGGCCGCCGTACAAGGCGGCGCCGGAGCGGTTGTCCGTCTACGCCGGGCGCTACCGCCAGGAAGCCGGCGACGCCACGGTCGCCGTGCTTGGCAATGGCCTGGGGCTCACTCTTCCGGGCCAGGCGGAGACGGTCCTGACCGCGGTGGCCGAGGACCGGTTCGACAGCGCCGACGGCAACCTGTCGGTCGTTTTCGGCGGCCGTGGAGGTCTCGTCGAGTGGGCGCGCGTGAACCGGGGCGGCGAGGTCTCTTATCTCTCCGTGGTGACCTCCGATCCGACGCCGGTCCGTACCGCGGCGGCTCCCGGCGCCACGGCGAAGCCGGAGCCGGAGCCGATGGCCGCTCCTCGCCCATGGCCGCAGTTCCGCGGCTTGCGCGCTTCGGGGATCGGCGACGGCCAGGGCGCGCCCGCGGCCTGGAACGTCACGACCGGCGAAGGCGTGCGCTTCAAGACGCCGATTCCGGGCATCGGCCTGTCCAGCCCGATCGTCTGGGGCGACCGGATCTTCCTCACCACCGCGGTGAGCGGCAAGGGAGACGCGACCTTCCGCACCGGGCTCTATGGCGACCCCACCTCGGTCGACGACAATTCCGAGCACTCCTTCCGGCTCTACGCGCTCGACGCGGTCACCGGCCGCGTGGTCTGGGAGCGCGAGGTCCATCGCGGCGCGCCGCAGGTGCAGCGCCATCTCAAGTCGAGCCTCGCCAACGCCACTCCGGCCACCGACGGCGAACGCGTCGTCGTGCTCTTCGGCGCGATCGGCAAGCTCGCCGCCTACGACTTCGACGGCAAACAGATCTGGCAGCGCGACATCGGCATCCTCGACTGCAACGATCCGCAGTCCGGCAGCGCCGAGTGGGGGCATGCCAGCTCGCCCGTCCTCTATGGAGACCTGGTGCTCGTGCAGGGGGACCGGCGCAAGGACTCCTTCCTCGCCGCCTATCGCCTGGCAACCGGCGAGGAGGTCTGGCGGGTGGCGCGCGAGGAGCCCTCCACCTGGGCGACGCCCAACGTCCTCCCGGCTCCCTCGGGCGACGAGCTGATCGCCAACGGGCCGACGATCCGCGCCTATGATCCGCGGACCGGCCGGGCGCTGTGGAGTCTGGGGCCGAGCTCCGAGGTGGTCGTCGCCACGCCGGTGGTGGGCGACGGCCTGGCGTTCGTGACCGCCGGCTACCCGCCGGTCCGTCCGGTCTTCGCCGTACGGCCGGGTCAGCGCGGGGACCTCTCCCTGCCCAAGGGCGAGCGCAGCAGCAAGGCGGTCGCCTGGAGCCACGCGCGCGGCGGGACCTACATCCCTTCGCCGATCCTCTACCGCGGCATCCTCTACACCTGCAACAACAACGGCGTCCTGACCTCCTACCGCGCGGAGACCGGCGAGCAGCTCTCGATGATCCGCCTGAGCGCCGCCGGCGCCTCCTTCGCCGCCTCTCCCATCGCGGCCGACGGCAGGCTCTACATCGCGAGCGAGACGGGGGACGTCTACGTCCTGCGCGCCGGTCCCGAGCCGGAGCTCCTCGCCGTCCAGCCGATGGGGGAGACGGTCATGTCGACGCCTGCGGTTTCCGGCGGCTTGATGGTCGTGCGCACCCTGAACCACGTCTTCGGGCTCGCGCAGCCGGCCGCGGAGCGCTCGAGGTAAGAGGGTGTCTCGAAAGTGCGCGCCGCACGTTGAGCCCTCACCCCCTGGCCCCCTCTCCCGTCACCGGGAGAGGGGGAAAACACAGAAGAGAGAAGGGGTTGGGCGGGGGCGCCCCTCTCCCGGTGACGGGAGAGGGGACGGGGGTGAGGGCCCGCAATGGCGACTGTACGAGGACTTCTGAGACACCCTCTAAGGCCGCGCAGCCACTATTTATGGAGCAGGCCGGAGGCCACACGATGGTACGCGCTGTTGCGAGTCATACGTCCTGGATAGCTGCCCTGATCGCGGTTGCCGCCCTGCTGGCGAAGGGCGGCGTGGCGAACTACGACGACGTTGCGGGTTTCGTGCAGGCGGGTCTCTTGTTGGTCGTTCTCTGCGCGTTGGGCTTGGTCGCCGGCATCGTCGGTACGCTGCTCAATCTCCGGCCGGTCCGGGCTGCGCTTCTGATTTCCCTGATCGGCATCGCAGCCAACGCAGTGCTTTTGTGGTACTTCGCGCCGCTTTTCCTGGGCCTCGCCTTCTAGTGGGCTCGCTCGCCGCGGCGCCGGTTTGGATGCAGCACGCCGCCGATCGCGCCTCCCACGAGGGACCCGAGGAGCAGGGACCAATGCACCGCGGCGTCTCGCGCGCGGGGACCTCCTTCCCATGCCACCGGCGGATAAAGAGTCGCGATCAGCATCGCCATGAGAGCGATCGAATGTCCGGCCACGGCTCCCCAGAAGACCCCGCGCCAGAGAGGCCGGCGGCGGCGGAGCCGGTGGCCGAGAGCCAGCAGCAGAGCCGGTATGGCGAACAGGCCGACGAGCAGGGCCCAATGCTCGGCGCTCATGACCGGGCTCGCGGAAAGAGCCACAACCAGTAGCCGCTCAACAGCAGGAGAGCCAGCGCCACGGCGGAGGCGTCGCTCAGGAGGACCCAGCCGTCGCCGAAGATCTCGCCCGAGTGGAGCTTCTCCAGGAAGACGTCGTTCCTCTCCCCCACATGGAGGACGCGGCCGGTGTTGAGGTCCAGGTCGACCTCCTGGACGGTCCGGTCGTCGAAGCGCACCTTGACGAGACCGTCCTCCGGACGGACGTCCATCCGGTCGATGCCGGCCGCCGCTACCGTTGGCCCGACCGCGGCTTCGGCGCGCCGCGCCAGCTCTGCCAGGGGGAGGGCCTCCTCGAAAGGACCGCTCGGCGCGTGGGAGACGTCCGGCATCAGCCCGAACGGCCGCTTGTGGTTGAGCAGGACCCCCGTCACCGAGACGAGCAGGATCACCCCGGTGGCCAGGAGGCCGAGCCAGAGATGCAGGTAGAACGTCCACCGCGAGAACACCCGCCAGCGGTGCCTGCGTCTTCCTCCCCACGTACCGGAGGTCGTCTTGGGTCCATCGGTCTTCTGTCTTTCCATGAGGCGCTCCGCGCGGGAGTCGTCCGGCGCGGGACGATTCTACCTTCCCACCGCGTTTGTCATAGGATCGTGACCGAGGGAGGGGAGCGTTCGATGAAGACCTTCAAGGCAGGCCGCGCGATTCAATGGGAGAGGTCCCTGGGATGAGGATCGTTCGCAATCTCTTTGCGGCCGGATACTCGGCCGTCTCCATCCTTTTTTTCGGCTGCGCGATCGCCTTGATCGTCTTCGCCGTCCTGGAGCTGTGGCAAGGCGTCAACCCCGGGGGCGGCCTGGAGCCGAGAGCCCGGTTCAATGCGGTCCTCGAAGCGATCGGGCTGCTGACGATCGCCGTCGCCGCGCTCGAGTTGGGGCAGACGATCCTCGAAGAGGAGATCCAGCGGGAAGCGCACATGAGCGCTCCGACCCGGGTCCGGCGCTTCCTCTCGCGCTTTCTGATCGTGGTCATCGTGTCGCTCTCGATCGAGACCTTGGTGGCCGTGTTCCGCCTCCTCCATGACGATCCCTCGCGGCTGCCGCAGGCCTCGACCATTGGTTTCGCGACGGCGGCTCTGCTGGCCGCCTGGGGCGTGTTCATCCGATTCAACCGGAGCGCGGAGGAGCTCGAGCCGGAAGCGATGGAGAAGGCGAAAAGCGAGGACGAGGACTTGGAGTGATCGAGCGCCGGGCGGCGGCGAGCCTTCCCTCACGCCGCCCGGTCGCCTCACGGCGTCACGATATTGAACCCAGGGATCGAATGAGTCCATGAGCGAGAACAGCTCGGTCGCCTTGTCCGTGCTGCCGCTCACCTGGATGGCTCCTGACTGCACCGCCTGAGCGTAGGGCGGCGCCCGACACGACCCCCACCACGACCGGCTGATGTCGCATCCGTAGCCGGACCGCCACCCGCGGAGGCTGCCGGGACCTCCGCGGGCCCTCTTCGCTCTGTGGCACGGAACATACCCGCTCACGGGACATCCGGTTGATCTTCTGCGACCCTCTGCGCCTCGCCGGCTGCTTATCCCGCCGGCCGCGTACCGGCGCGAGCCGCTCTTCCTCGCGCCGCTCCAAGGCGCAACTCCTTGCACCGAATAAAGATCGGCATCTCCTTGTCGGATTCTCCTGTTTGCGTATCGCAATTCCTGCAACCGTCTAACACTTCGTGCCCCCTCCGGTCGGCTAAGCAGCCACCAACCCGGCGCGCCTCGCGAGTTGCTTAGCCGACAGCTCCTTCGGCCTTGACGCGAACTCGGAAACGGGCGTAGGATGAATAAGTTCAAAGAAGACAGGAAGATAGCATTGCGCTCATGCACTGGCTTTCAACACACAAGGTGTCATCCACAGTGATAAGGCAGCCGGAAGGAGGGCCGCCGAATCCCTGATCTAAAGGTTGGCCGCCCAGAAGAGAAGAGTGCTTGGACCTATCAGGAGGTCAGAATGCCTAGTATCGACCCTATCGAGCTGCTTGTTCTGCTGGTGATAGGTTTCGGGGGGACTGCCTTCTGGATTTGGATGATCATTGAATGTATAACGAAGGAACGTGATCCTGATAGACTCGTCTGGATCGTCATAATCGCGGTCACGCACTTTATTGGGGCCGCCATCTATTTCGTGATCCAGAGGCCTAGGCGTATCGCGCACTCAGGCCCGCCGCCTGGCTGAAGGCTTCATTGGCTCCTCGCTGAACTGAGGAGCTCCTGCGGAGTGGCCCGCAAGAGGCTGCGCCCCTTGCTACCGTCGTTCCACTCCCGAAGACTTGCAGCTTGGCGCCTCCGCTGTGCTCCGGCACCAAACTGCCACGCTACGAAGCCCCGAAGGGGCGTCGGCATAAAGCCTGGGGGCAGAGCGCCGGAGGCGCGGCGACCCCAGGTAGGCAGCATCCCCCATTTCTCCAAGCCCCGGTAGGGGCGACGGCACGGCCGAGGGGCGCGAGCCCCGATGGGGGTGGGGCGCGTCGGATGCCTTGATCTCCGTTTTGGCCCTTGCTTGCCCGTGCCTCTGGTGTACAATTTTCCCAGTTCATCAAGGGCGAAGATCGCATGTACATATTGAACTGTACCGAAGAGGTTCGCTGGCCAAAGCAAGGAGGAGTGGCCAGCGTGGCGGGTCCCGAGCGAAGGCGGTTCGGCGGCCAACCCGGGGTGTTGCACCGGATGGCTGCGCCACCGGTGAACACCGTCCCCGTTAGCTGCACTGTGAGGATAAGAGCTTTATGGAGGTTCTCGACTCAATCACGGTGGACACCCTTGGCAGGAAGAGCAGGATCGAACTCTGCCAGGGTGATCTGACATCTCTTCCGAACGAAGAGAAGGTTGATCTCTTAGTGGTATCAGCCTTTCCTGATGACTATGTCCCCACTCCCTTCTCTCTGATTGGCGCCCTAGCTCGGAAGGGCGTTTCAGTCGAGAGCTTGGCGCAGAATAAAGCTGTTGACCTACGGCATGCCTTCTCATGTTGGCTATCTCAAAACTTAGTGTCCAGTCCCTCGGGCATCCCTTATAAGAGAATCTTGTGCTTCGAGCCAGGCGTTCGGGGACGACCACCCGAACTCGTTGGTGACATATTTCGTGCCCTAGCTCCGTTCCTCAGCGGCCCGCCAAAGTTGGAGAAGGTGGCTATGCCCTTAGTAGCGGCAGGCGATCAAGGGTATGCGGTGGATGAGATGCTGAATCCCCTGTTGGAGGCTGCCGTCCACTGGATGCAAGCAGGCATGCCTCTCTCTGTGTTGAAGATCGTTACCTATGGTGAACGACAGGCACAGCGTGCCCACGAGGTGTTCAAGCAGGTGAAGAATAAGCTCAGCTCTCGCGCTGTGGGGGCGAGTGCCTATGCTTACGACGTCTTCATCAGCTATGCTCATGAGGATCGCCGGCCGGCAGATATACTGGCTAGTTACCTAAACAGACTTTCGCTTAGGGTGTTCATTGACCGTCAAACATTGCAGGAGGGCACTGCTTGGCAGCCGCACATCTTTTCTGCTATTGACAATTGCCGAAAGCTTCTGGCGCTCTACTCACCATATTACGTTCAGTCGAAGGTATGCCAAGAGGAGTTCAACATTGCTTGGGCGAGAGGCAGAAAGATCAGCAGTGATGTCATCTTTCCTGTTTACTGGAAGTCGGCAGATCTGCCGACATACATGAGCATGCTCGTTTACTCAGATTGTCGCGAAGAGATAGATGACAGCTTAGAGGCGGTCAGTAGCAGGCTCGTTGAACTTTGTGCCAGCTAACCCCCGCCTGCACCGGACGGCCGGCTCCGCCGTCCGCCGCTGGGGCGCAACCGACGTTGCACGTCACCGAAGCAGGTCTCCTGAGACCCGTCGGGTCAGTGTTCGGGCGATTTAACTGAAGCGATTGCGATTTACATGCCTGGATCCGAGATATCCAGGTCACGACAGATCTTCCGGGCTAGAAATTCGTTGATCTCTCTGTGGCGTGGGACTGTAGTATTCTTGCGAGCCTTGCGGTTGGTGTAGACACTGTGGCGTGAGCCCTCGCGGAGGAGCTCGCAGCCCTGTGCTTCGAGGTGCTGTATCAGGTCCCGGCGTTTCAAGCAGAGACCTTCAATAGCTCACGGATTGCCTCGATGCCTTCCAGCTCTTCCTCTGCGAGGGCTCTGTTGGCCTCAAGGACAAGTTGGACCGCTTCTCGGAGGTTTTCTCGAGCTTCTTCGAGAGTAGCCCCTTGCGTATTAGCCCCGGGCAATTCCTCGACGAAGGCGATGTAGCCTTCGGACACTCGGCGGAACACGGCGGTAAACTCAGAGGTCATCCTGGTTGTCTCCTATTAAGAACTGCATGTGCTCCCATGCGCAATGATTTTACCACACCTCCAACGGCCTCCCGCGGCACCGGTCGTCAGAGCCAGAGAGGGCCTACCTGCTGGGGGACCCTCGGATGGTGATCTCCTTGCAACGGCGGGACTTTTTCCTGCGACCTCCTTTGTGGGATTGCCTCGCCAATACGTCTTGCCACCTGATAGCCTAGCGGTCAATCGGAGGCAGCCCACACTACCCTATCCCAAGAGGTCGATTCTGTTGTAGCATTGTCGGAGAAGCCGGGGGCGTGAGGCACATGCATATCCGAACCTGTGAAGGGGTGCCCGTGCAACCCAGGGCTTGCAGCGAACGGCTTCGCCGTCGTCGAAACCCGGCCCCGTTCGGCGCTTTCTACACGAATCCTTTATCGACAGCAACTGAAACCAAAAGCCAGATGAAAATGACTATCAAAATGGCACTCGCCGTCATGACGCTTTTCATCCTCATGCCTTGGGGGCTTATTTGCACGCAAGCCGCTGGCACGACTAACCAACCAACCGCTGCAGAGCTACAACCTCTCCAGGGCTCATGGGAGGGGGTCCTGGTGGGCCAAGAGACGGCAGGCAAAATTTCAATAACCATCACGGGCAACTCGCTCCACTTTCAA
This sequence comes from Thermoanaerobaculia bacterium, assembly GCA_036380715.1. Taxonomy (GTDB): domain Bacteria; phylum Acidobacteriota; class Thermoanaerobaculia; order Multivoradales; family UBA5704; genus UBA5704. The sequence continues at coordinate 18,929 of DASVEF010000110.1, forward strand.
CGCCTGAATAGGAACGAATGGTATGAGACAACCTTTACACTGCCTGCAGGCACATACCCACAGCAGCTACATGCTACAATTAAAGATTGTACGCAACCGTGCGATGACGTCGGTAAGGTAGTCTTCGCCATCTTCAAGATCGAGGATGGGACACTGACCTTGGCCGGGATCCAAGCCAGCGCCGTAGAGCCGCCGAAGACCTTTGGCGAATTTCCAGGTTTTGAAGACGATAGGATTTTTCGCTACAAGCTCAAGAAGGCTCAACCTTCGATTTTCCGCGACGACCTCAAGAAAGTTCAACCTCAAATGCAGGCTCCCCCAAGCGGCGGCTCCAGCGGACGGCTGACGCCGCGTGCTGAGCGGCCACAGCGTAGACAGCAACGTCCATATTGAGGCAGATCATGAGCATTGAAGCAAGCTACATCCTTGGTGCGATTGCCATTGGTATTGGCGCGACTCTGGTGATGGACCTTTGGAATCTGTTTCTGAAGCGTGCGTTCAGCATTCCATCGCTCAACTATTGTTTGCTCGGACGCTGGTTACGCCACATGCCCGGGGGCACTCTTAGGCATGCGAGTATCACCGCCGCGCCACAGCAACCCCTGGAGTGCACGGTCGGCTGGATTGCCCACTACACCATTGGTGTCGTGTTCGCGCTTGTATTCGTCATGTTTATATCAGATGACTGGCTTGCGAGGCCAACTGTGCTGCCTGCGCTGCTCTACGGCATTGGCACCGTAGTGTTCCCGTTCTTCATCCTGCAGCCGTCGTTCGGCCTCGGCATTGCTGCATCAAGAACGCCCAATCCAACGCAGGCCAGGCTGAAGAGCCTTATGACACATATCGTATTCGGAGTTGGGCTGTATGTATGTGCACTTGGTGTGAGCTACGTGCTGCGGGTTCATACCTGACCACGGCATTCGATCCGCTGCATGACATGGCTTGAGCGGCTGCCTGAAGCCGCCGGCGACCTGGCGCGCCGGTGGTCGCTCACGCTCGGGACGCCTTTCGAGCGCGAGGAGGGGAGCTGCGCGTGGGTGGTGCCGGCGACGCGCGCGGACGGGACTCCCGCCGTGCTCAAGCTCGGCAGGCCGCATTTCGAGGGCGAGCACGAGGCGGACGGCCTGCGCTTCTGGGACGGAGATCCGACGGTCCGGCTCCTCGAAGCCGATGCGGTGTTCGGCGCCCTGCTCCTCGAGCGTTGCGAGCCGGGCACGGCCCTGCGCGCGCGGCCGGAGGCCGAGCAGGATCTCGTGATCGCGGGCCTCTTGCGGCGGCTCTGGCGCTCCCCGTCGGCGCCGCACCCTTTCCGCCCCCTGTCCGCGATGCTGGCGCACTGGAGCCATGAGACGCTGGCTCACGCGCGCCAGTGGCCCGATGCAGGGCTGGTCCGCGAGGGGCTGCGCCTCTTCGGAGAGCTGTCGAGCAGCGCGCCGGCAGACGTGCTGTTGGCGACCGACCTGCATGCGGGAAACGTCCTGCGAGCGCGGCGCGAGCCGTGGCTCGTCATCGACCCCAAGCCGTTCGTCGGGGATCCCGCCTACGACGCAACGCAACACCTCCTCAACTGCGCCGCGAGGCTGCGTTCCGATCCGGACCGCACGATTCGCCGTTTCTCGGACCTCCTCGAGGTGGATCCAGAGCGCGTGCGTCTATGGACGTTCGCCCGCGCCGCGGCAGGGCCGCGCGACGGGTGGAGGGACGACGACGCGATGGCCCTTGCGCGAGCTCTGGCACCGTAGAGGACGGTCACTGGCTTGCGCTTGTATGGTAGGTTGGGCCTCTCTTATGGGCTACAACCAGTGAGCGTACGAGGCATTCAGCTCCTTCCGGTCCTGACGCTCGCCGCCCTGCCTCTTCTGGGAAGCTGCGCCTCCCAGACTCCCGAGCCCCGCCTGCCGCAGACGACGGCGGCGGCGGAAATCCGCGGCGCTCTGCTCGCCGCGGGCCTGCGCCCCGGCACGATCGAGGGCCCGCGCGGCGCGCTCCGCTACTACGAAGGCGGAGAGGGCAGGACCGTGGTGCTCCTCCACGGCAGCGGCAGCCAGGCCGGCGATTGGCATGGCGTGGTGCCGGCTCTCGCGCGGCGCTACCGCGTGCTCGCGCTCGACCTCCCCGGCCATGGCGAGAGCGGTCCGGCGGAGGGAGCGCTGCCGGTGGGCGACCTCGCCGACAGCCTCGGCGCTCTCCTCGACGCGCGGAACGCGGGCCAGCCGGCCACGCTGATCGGCAACTCCCTGGGCGGTTGGGTGTCGCTCCTCTACGCCTGGCGCCACCCCGAGCGGGTCGAACGCGTGATCGGCGTCAGCAGCTCCGGCATCTTCGCGGTCCCCCAGGTGCCGCTCGCGCCCAAGAACCGCGAAGAGGCCCGGCGCCTGGTGGCGGCGATCCGCGGCCCTCATCTGGCGGCGCCTTCCGACGAGGAGCTCGACGCGCTGTTGCAGAGGATCGCCTCCGGACCGGCGCCGCGCCTGTTCGCCGGCCTGCGCAGCGAAGACTTCCTGGAGACCAAGGCGGCCGAGATCCGGGTGCCGGTCGAGCTGGTCTGGGGCGAGGAGGACGGCGTGCTGCCGCTCGACTACGGCCGCCGGCTCGCCTCGCTCCTGCCGCGCGCGCGTCTCCATCCGCTGCCGCGCTGCGGGCACATGCCGCAGGTGCACTGCCCGCGCGAGTTGGCGCGCGTCCTCCTCGACCTGCTGGCCGCGCCGCCCACAGGCCTCTCGGCGGTAGGACCCTCACCCCCTGACCCCCTCTCCCATCCGCACTCCCGCCGCCCGGGAGAGGGGGAAAAGAGACTGGGACATGGATGAAGACCGCTATCCGCGCTACGTTCTCGGCGTCCTCGTCGTCGTCTACATCTTCAACTTCCTCGACCGCCAGATCCTCTCGATCCTCGCCGAGCGCATCAAGGCCGACCTGGGCGTGAGCGACGCCCAGATGGGTTATCTCTACGGCACCGCGTTCGCCGTCTTCTTCGCCATCTTCGGCATCCCGCTCGGACGCCTGGCCGACGTATGGGACCGCCGGCGCCTGATCGCCTGGGGTCTCGCCGCCTGGAGCGCCATGACCGCGCTCTCCGGGCTGGCCAGGACCTTCCCGCAGCTCGCGCTGGCGCGCATCGGGGTCGGCGTCGGAGAGGCGAGCGCCAGCCCGGCGGCCTATTCGTTGCTCTCCGACTACTTCCCGGCCGCGCGGCGGGCGACGGCTCTCGCCGTCTACTCGAGCGGCATCTACCTCGGCGCCGGCCTGGGGCTGGGCATCGGCGGCCTGATCGTCGAACGCTGGGACGCCGCGTGGGCCGGGACGACGCCGCCCATGGGGCTGCGCGGCTGGCAGGTGGCGTTCCTGGCGGTCGGCCTGCCGGGCCTCCTGCTCGCTCTCTGGGTGCGCACGCTGCGCGAGCCGGTGCGCGGCCAAGCCGACGGCGTCGCCGCAGTCGCCGAGCGCCGTCGTCCATGGCGGGAGTTTCTGCGCGAGCTCGCGGCGGTGCTGCCGCCCTTCACGCTGGCGAGCCTGTGGCTGCTCGGCGGGCGCTGGCGGGCCTTGGCGGCGAACCTCCTGGCGGCGGTGTCCTGCGCGTCGATCGCCGCCCTGCTGACCCGCCTGCTCGGCAACCCGGCGCAGTGGTATTCGTTGGCCATCGGCTTCTACGCCGCGGTCTCCTGGGCGCAATCGCTCCGGCTGCGCGACCCGGCCTGCTTTGCGCTCGTGGTGCGGACGCCGTCTCTCCACGCCGCCAACCTCTCCGTCGCTCTGCTCGCGTTCACCAGCTACAGCTACGGCTTCTGGATCGCGCCCTACCTGATCCGCGCCCACGGCGAGAGCCTGGCGCGCGCGGGCCTGGTCCTGGGCGGGATCGCCGCGGCCTGCGGCTGGCTGGGGGTGACGCTCGGCGGAATCCTCGCCGACCGCTTCCGGCGGCGTTCGCCCATCGGCCGCCTGTGGGTGACGATGCTCGCGGCGGTGCTGCCGGTGCCGTTCGCGGTCCTGCTCCTCCTGGCGCCCAGCCTCACCACCGCCTACGTGGTGTGCGTGCCGCTGTTCGTCCTTACCTCGCTCTGGCTCGGGCCTGGCGCTACGACGGTGCAGGACCTCGTCCTGCCGCGCATGCGCGCCGTCGCCTCGGCGGCCTATCTCCTGGTCGTCACCTTCATCGGGCTCGCCCTGGGTCCCTACACCGTCGGACGCCTGAGCGTCGCTCTCGGCGACCTGCGCCCGGCGCTCCTCTGGGCGCTGGTTGCCAACGCCCTCGCCCTCGCCTGCGCCCTCTACGCGGCTCGCCGTCTGCCCCGTGACGAGGAGACCCGCTGGGAGCGCGCCTATGCCGCGGGCGAGCCCTCACCCCCTGACCCCCTCTCCCAGAGGGAGAGGGGGAAAACGAATTAAAAATCTGATTTCTGAGTTTTCCAGAGCTTCACCCCCCTCCCTCTGGGAGAGGGGCCGGGGGTGAGGGCCCGCGCCTAAGAAGCGAGCTGCCCTGCCGCGACGGCCTCGGCGGGTCGCGGACTTGGACGATAGGCGGACTCGGGGATCTCGGCCAAGCGCGAAGAGTGGACTCTCGATCCTAGGCCGTAAAACTGACAGAAGCTCATGATGAGCGGGCGCCAGGCGTCAGGATCGATACGGTTCTCGTGCCCTTGCAGGAGCAGCCGTTCTTCGACGTGGACGCGCACGATGCGGACCTCGAGAGCGATCAATTTCCCCTGGCGATCGGGATCGTTCGCCGCGAGCGGATGGGCTTGCTCCAGCACGGCTTCGAGCTGCACCGGACATTCGCGGATTCGCGGCGGCGCGACGATTTGTGATTCCTCTGGCGTCAGCCCGGCCACGCCGAGCTTGTCCGGCTCGTACTGATACCCCATCGCCACCTTGTGGGGCGGCACCGGGTTCGACCCGGTGAGCCGGGCCAGCCGGTCGACGGCGGCGACCTGATCGATGGACGGCAGGTTCAGCACGCACTCTCGCGTGCGCAGGATATTCGCCGGCGTCTTCGATCGCGCCCCGAATCCCAGCAGACAGCTCCAGCCGAGCCACCACGCCGAGGACATGGGCGCGACGTTGGGGGATCCGTCCTCGTTGAGCGAGCTCACCAGCACGACCGGTGTGCCGAAGTAGAGGATCGCGGGTTCGATGGTTCTGTGCATTGCATTCTCCTTTGTCGCAAGGAGAATGGTAGAGAGCGGCGGAAATCGGAGCCATCCGGTTCTTGCGCCCAAACTCGAAGGGCGGATGCCGCGCAGACTGCTAGGGGTTGCGTTGGACGGCCAGGGCGGGGATGCGAGGCGCGCCCTCCTGGCGGATCGGTTCCCTGCCTTCGACGAGCGGGACGAGGAAGTCGGACATGATGCGCGCGATCTCCGTCGTACCCTTCGGTGTCGGGTGGATGTGGTCGTAGAAGTAGTCCGGCTCGCCGGAGAGCGGCGTGACGTCGACGATGGACTCGGCCGGGATCTCCTGCTCGATAACCCGATAGATCCCGCGGAAAGCCTCCACGTGCGCGTCGTAATCGAACCCGTGATAGTCGTATCGGCAGCGCTGCCGTTGCTTCGGAGGGGCGTCGGCGGCCATCAGGGTCGCCTGCTTCGCGATCACCAGCCTGGCGTCCAGCACGTCGCAGGTCTGCCGGAACAGCTTCAGGTTCGTCCGGAAAGTCT
>DASVEF010000111.1:0-4904 GCA_036380715.1 Thermoanaerobaculia bacterium
GCGGGAAGGACGTAGCGCGAGGTGAAGAGGATGCCCAGCGCCGCCGCGGTCGGCGGGCCGAACCAGGGGCGGTACAGGGTGATCAGGGCGGCGTCGCGGGTGCCCAGGCCGGCGAAGGTCAGGGGGAAGAGCCCGGCCAGGATCGCCACCGATGAGAGGGCGATGTGGAGGAGGAACGGCGTCCAGGCGTTCAGGGCGAGGATGAACATCCAGAGCTGCAGGAAGTGGACGAGCCAGAGCCCGATCGACAGGGCCGTCACCCGCCGGAGCTGCGCCCGCTCGGCCCGGAAGTAGCCCTGGGTCTCAGTCCAGGACCCCCGCAGGCGCTCGATCTTCGCCCGGAAGCGCATGGGAGACAGCCGGCCGGCGAGGCTGAAGGCGAGGCGCGCGAAGCCCGCCGAGCCCAGGAGCAGGAACCCGCCCACGAGCATCGCCAGGACCGCCCACGTCAGCAGCCAGAGAGGCCGGTCCTTTGCGGGGTAGAAGAGCAGCCCCACCGCGCACCAGAGGAGCAGCGAGAGGACGTCGTAGGCTTTTTCGAACACCACCAGGGAGAGGGCCAGCGAGCCGCCGAGGTGGCCGCGCTTCTTCATGAACCAGGCCTTGGCGATGTCCCCCATCTTCGACGGCAGGATCATGTTGAGGACGTCGGCGACCAGGATCAGGCGGAGCGACTCGGCCGCGGGGAGCGAGCTGCCGCGGGGCATGAGCTGCCGCAGGCGCCAGGCCTGGATGAGCTTGATCGGCGCCAGGATGCCGAGCCCGGCCGCCAGCCAGAGCGGGTCGCAGGTCCGCAGCGCCCGCCCGAGCGCCGCGACGTCGATCCGCGAATAGATCCAAGCGAGCAGCGCCAGGCTCACCAGTATGGAGAGCAGCTTCTTCATGAGGCCAGAGAACAGCTATCCCCGCCAGGGGAACTGCGCGCCGTACCAGCTCTCGCTGATGAGGCGCCGGGCGGCCGGCCGGCCTTCGAGGCGGTACCACAGTTGGGTGTTGTAGATCAGTGCCATCCGGGCCAGCAGGTGGATCAGCGGCGTCTCGAACAGCAGAGGCCGCAGGAAGGAGGCGCGCAGCTTCTTGTGCACGAAGCCGAGCATGTTGGCGGACGGGCGCGCGAACCGCTCCGAGCCGACGTCGTCGCCGACCGTCTCGCCGTCGATCGTCCCCAGGCCACGCTGCTCGGCCAGAGTCAGGTAGCCGATCTGCCGCGGATCGAACCCCATGTAGCGGGCCGCGGCAGCGTCAGCCGCCACCAGGTCGGGCGAGGCCATGACCAGGTCGGCGATCCGGATCTTGCCGGTCCGCGGCCCCTTTCCCTCCTGGACCACGGTGCCGTCGACCACGGTGAAGCGGGGGCGCAGGGCGCGGTTGATGTCGACGATCACCTTGTGAAGGATCGGATGGAAATTGTGCCGGAAGGTCGGCAGGCACCCCCACTGGTTCTTGAGCGAGGCGGTGATCGTCGACAGGTGGTGGCACTTCATCACCGGCAGACTGACGATCGCGTCCGCCTCCAGCAGCGTGCGCGGGAAGGGGATGCGCTGCACGGCGTCGCCGTCGACCTCCACCTCTTCGAGCGGGTCGCGCGACAGGTCGACGTACTCGGCCCCATAGCGCTCGGCCAGGCGGTCGTAACCCCAGATCGACTTGGCCCGCCGCACGTTGTCCGCCCCCACGATCTGCGAGTCCCCCATGAGGATCTCCGCCTCCGGGAGCCCCTTGCGGAGAGTCCGCAGCACCCCTTCGACCACCCACGGCGAGGTGTTCGTCCCCGGCATGAGCGGAAAGCTCAGGGTGTTGATCTTGAGGAAGATCTTGCGGCCGGAGACGTGGCGCCGCCACTCCGCGAGCTCCATGGCGCGCTCGACCGCCGCCGGCACCCCTTCCGCCTGAGTCACCCGGACGCGGGCGACCCGGTGCGCGCCGTCCCTGCCGGGAGGAGTCCTGCGGAGATCCGGCTCGGCGATGATGGTCATGGCGGCAATGATATAAAAGCCTTCGCCCATGCGGAAGCTGATCATCCAGATCCCCTGCCTCGACGAGGAGAAAACCTTGCCGGCGACCCTGGCCGCGCTGCCGCGGGAGGTGCCGGGCGTCGACAAGGTGGAGTGGCTGGTGATCGACGACGGCAGCACCGACCGGACCTCCGAGGTGGCCCGCGCCCACGGCGTCGACCACGTGATCCGCTTCGCCTCCAACCAGGGGCTCGCCCGCGCCTTCATGGCCGGCCTCGAAGCCTGCCTCAAGGCCGGGGCCGACATCATCGTCAACACCGACGCGGACAACCAGTACGACGCGCGGGACATCCCGAAGCTGATCGAGCCGATCCTGGCGGGCCGGGCCGAGATCGTGGTCGGGGCGCGGCCGATCGACGACATCGCGCACTTCTCGCCGCTCAAGAAGCTGTTGCAGAAGCTGGGGAGCTGGGTGGTGCGGCAGGCGAGCCGGACGTCGATCCCGGACAGCCCGAGCGGCTTCCGTGCCATCAGCCGCGACGCGGCCCTCCAGCTCAACGTCTTCAGCCAGTACACCTACACGCTGGAGATGGTCATCCAGGCGGGGCAGAAGAACATCCCCATCACCTGGGTGCCGGTGCGCACGAACGCGGTCACCCGGCCGTCGCGGCTCATCCGGGGGATCCCCGACTATATCCGGCGGTCGGTCCTCATCATCTTCCGCGTCTTCCTCCTCTATCGCCCCCTGCGCTCCTTCTTCTGGATGGGGATGGCGTTCGTCGTCCCGGGCTCCCTGCTGCTCGTGCGCTGGCTGGCCTTCTTCCTGGCGGGGGCGGTGCATCCGGGCCGGACGCGGGCGCCGAGCCTGATCCTGGCGGCCATCCTCATCCTGATCGGATTCCAGCTCTGGATCTTCGGCTTCATGGCCGACCTGATGTCCGCCAACCGCCGGCTCCTGGAGGACGTCCAGCTCCGGCTGCGGCGCATGGAGTCCGACCCGCCGCCTCCGCGAGGACCGGCGGCTTGAGCCCCGGAGTCTGGCGGCGCTTCGAGGCAGAGGTGGTCGCTCCGGGCAATTGCACCCACTGCGGCGCCTGCGTCGGCCTCCATCCGGACCTGCTCCGCTTCGAGGAGACCGAACGCGGCCCTCTGCCGGCGCCGCGGCGGCCCCTCATACCGGAGGAGGACGCCTCGCTGGCCCTCGCCTGGGCCGTCTGCCCGGGCCGCGGCGTGCCCTACCCGGAGCTGTTCTCGGGGCTGGGGTACAAGGTGGCGAGCTGGCTGCTCGGGCCGTACCGGAAGCTCTGGACCGGCCACGCCCGCGAGGAGGCGGTGCGGCGGCGGGGCGCTTCCGGCGGCGTGATCAGCCGCGTGCTGATCCACCTTTTGGAGAGCGGGCAGGCCGACGGCGCGGTGGTGCTCCGTCAGGGAGCTCCCACGCCGGGGGCGGCGAGCCCGGTCATCGCCAGGACCCGCGAGGAGGTGCTCGCCGGGGCGCAGAGCGTCTACGCGGTCACGCCGGTCCTGACGATCCTGCCGGAGATCGAGGCCTTTCCGGGACGGCTGGCCTTCGTCGGTCTGCCCGAACAGGTCGCGGCCCTGCGCATGCTCCAGGCCGCGGGGCATCCGGCGGCGCGCAAGGTGGTCTTCGTGGCGGGTCCCTACGTGGGGACCAACATGTACCAGGGGGCGGTGCGGGCCTTCCTGCGCGCCCATGGAGTGAAGGACGGCGTGCCGATCGCCAAGCTCGAATGGCGGGCCGGCGAATGGCCGGGCCACCTGCGGGTCGAGACCGCGGATGGCGGGGTCTTCACCGCCCACAAGTTCTATTACAACTATCTGATCCCCTTCTACGTGTCGCGCAACTGCCAGATCACCCCGGACTTCAGCAACGAGCTGACCGACCTGTCGGTGGGCGACGCCTGGTCGCCGGACCTCGAAGCGGCCGGAGGAGGCCATTCCGTCGTGGTCGCGCGCAGCGGGCGCGCCGTGGAGGTGCTGGAGGAGATGGCGGCGGAGGGGTTGCTCGCCCTGGAGCCGGTCACCTTGGAGCGCGCCGCCGCGATGCACGGCCATATGATCGACTTCAAGAAGCGCGGCTCGTTCCTGCGCTTGGAGAAGCAGGCCCGGCGAGGGCTGCCGGTGCCGGAATTCGGCTACCGGCCCGCCCCCTCCGACCTCCCGCGCGACCGGCGGCTCGCCGAGACCGTGATCAGTGGCTCGTTCGCGATCGGCCGGCAGCGGTGGGCCCGCTGGCTGGTCCGCCAGCTTCCCATCGGGATCGTCGGTCCGGCGTTCGACCTCCTCCGCAAGCGGTGGAAGGCGGTCTCCAAGCCGACCAAACGGCGCGGGCTGGCCCAGGTGCGCTTCGAGGTGACGCCGAGCCCGGAGCGGTGGCGGGAGATCACCGGCGCGGGACGCTGAATGAACGCTCTCGAATCCGGCCTCCGCCGGTACGTGGCCTGCCAGCTTCCGCGGGTCCTCACGCAGATGGACCGCGACCCCGGCTCGCCCACCTTCGGCGGCTTCGACCGCAACCACTGGCACTACAAGATCCGCGACTTCCCGTCAGCCATCCTGCAGCAAGGGGCCTTCGTGGTGGACGCCCTGCGCCGTGGGCTCCTCGGCCCCGTCCCGGATCCTCAGGCGGCGGAGCGCTGGTGCGCCGGAGCCGTGAACGCTCTCGGCCGGCAGGTCGATCGCGCGGGCGGAGTCGACGAGTACTACCCCTACGAGCGCAGCTACCCGGCCGCCGCCTTCGGCCTCTGGGCCGCGGCGAGGCTGCTCGCCGACTGGCAGGCGTCCGCCCCGCACCTCGCCGCGAGGATCGACCTGGAGCCCCTGCGCCGGCTGGCGGACCATGTGGCGCGCCGGGTCGAAATCCAGGCCATGAACCAGCAGGCGGCCGGGCTGGCCGGGCTGGCGTTCGCGGCGCGCGCCGGGATTGCG
>DASVEF010000112.1:0-6549 GCA_036380715.1 Thermoanaerobaculia bacterium
CGGCTTCCGCATCGAGCTGGGGGAGATCGAGTGGGTCCTGAGGTCGTACCCTGGCGTGAGGGAGGCGGTCGTGCTCCTGCGCTCCTCGGACGGGCGCGGCCCGCAACTGGTGGCCTACGTGGCCGGGGACGACCCGGCGGCACAGGAGGCCGGGGAGCTGCGGCGCTTCCTCGCCGAGAAGTTGCCCGACTACATGGTGCCGTCGGCGTTCGTGGCTCTCGAGAGCCTGCCGCTGGGGCCCAATGGCAAGATCGACCGCGCGGCCTTGCCGGCACCACCGGACCTCGAAGTCACGGGCGGCGCCAGTCCCCAGACGTCTCACGAAGAGCTCCTATCGGGAATCTGGAGCTCGATCCTCGGCCTCCCTCACGTCGGCATCCACGACGACTTCTTCGGCTTGGGCGGACACTCGCTCCTGGCGACACAGATGGTGTCCCGGATGCGCGAAGTCCTGGGGGTGGAGATTCCGCTGCGAGCGATCTTCGAAGCTCCGACCATCGCCCTGCTCGCCGAAAGGACGGAGCAGGCCTTGCAAGCGGGCCGGCCGATGCTGCCGCCAATCGAGCCGCGCCAGCCGGGTGTCGACTCCCTGCCCCTGTCGTTCTCGCAGCGGCGCCTCTGGTTCCTCGACCAGCTCCAGCCCGAGAGCCCGGCCTATAACATCCCGCTCGCCCTGCGGATCGAGGGTCGCCTGGACGCCACGGCGCTGGCCGCGAGCCTCGCGGAGATCGTCCGGCGTCACGAGAGCCTGCGCACCACCTTCCGCCTGGAGGGTGGCGAGCCGATCCAGGTCATCTCCGTCCCGGAGGCATTCGACCTGTGGAGTGTGGACCTCTCCGTGTTGTCCGTCGACGAGCGAGAGCGCGAAGCGGTTCGCTTGGCCCGCGAGGAGTCGCTGCGTCCGTTTGCGCTGAGCCGCGGACCGCTCTTGCGGGCGGCTTTCATCCGAATGGGAGATGCCGAGCACGTGCTCTTGCTGACGGTGCACCACGTCGCGAGCGACGGCTGGTCCATGGGGATCCTGGTCCGGGAGCTCGGAGCTCTCTATGGTGCCTTCTCGCAGGGCCTCCCCTCAACCCTGCCGGAGCTGCCCATCCAGTACGCCGATTTCGCCCTCTGGCAACAGCGCTGGATGGGTGGGGAAGCTCTGGCAGCCGAGCTCCGCTACTGGCAGCGGCAGCTCAGCGCTCTCGCGTCGCTCGACCTGCCGCTGGACCATCCGCGGCCTTCGGTCTTGCACCAAGCCGGTGCGAGTCGTTCGTTCGAGCTGGCTTACGGTCTGTGTGATCGTCTGGGAGAGCTCGCCCGCGCAGAGGGAGTGACGTTCTTCATGGCACTGCTCGCGGCCTTTCAGTCGCTCCTCTATCGCTCGACAGGCCAGGTTGACATCGCCGTAGGGACACCCATCGCAGGGCGCACTCTGCTCCACACGGAGGGGATGATCGGCATCTTTATCAATACTCTGGTGCTACGAACGGATTTCTCGGCTGGCCGGTCGGGTACCTCTCTCAGTGCACGCGAGCTTCTCGCCCGGGTGCGGAAGACCACTCTCGCGGCGTACACCCATCAGAACCTGCCTTTCGAGAAGCTGGTCGAGGAGCTCCAACCGGGGCGCGATCTGAGCCGGACGCCTCTGGTCGATGTGATGATCGGGCTCCACAACCAGCCGGTGGGGGGGGCGACGGTCGAGGGGCTGCGCCTCGAGCCCTTCTTCCAGGAGAGCGGCGTGGCACGGTTCGATCTCTCCTGGTCCTTCGAGCAGATCGGGGGAAGCTTGCGCGGCGGGGTGGTCTACAGAACCGCTCTCTTCGACGCGACGACGATCCAGCGCATGACCGGGCATCTGGCTCACCTCCTCGAAGGGATGCTGACCGCTCCCGGCCGGGACCTCGGCGAGATCCCTCTCCTGAGCGCGGGAGAACGGCAGCAACTGGTCGCGGAGTGGAACGATACGCGCGGGAGCTCCCCGGGCGAGCCCTCACTGGCGAGGCTCTTCGAAGCCCAGGTCCGGCGGACGCCCGAGGCGGCGGCCCTGGTCTTCGAAGGGAGCTCCCTGAGCTACAGCGAGCTCAACGCAGGGGCCAACCGGCTCGCCCACCATCTGCGCGAGTTGGGTGTAGGCCCGGAGGTCCGGGCAAGCCTCTACATGGAGCGTTGTCCGGAAAGAGTGTTGGCGCTGCTCGGCATCCTGAAAGCCGGGGGCGCCTTCGTGCCGATGGAGCCGGAGTATCCCCAGGAGCGGATCGCCTGGATGCTGGAAGACTCCCGGGCGGCTGTGATCATCACTCGCCGGGAGGATGCCGGGACCTTGCCGGATTCCCTGGTCCCCGTCGTCCGGATCGAGGAGGACTTCTCCTTCTACAGCTCCGAGGAGCCGTGCAGCGGGCTCGCGCCGCAGCATCCAGCATACGTCCTCTACACCTCCGGCTCGACGGGGCTCCCCAAGGGGGTGGTGGTCTCCCACCGGGCCATCCTGAATCACATGCAATGGCAGCAGGAGATCTTCCCGCTGGGCCCGGGAGATACGGTGCTCCACAAGACACCCATGAGCTTCGATCCCTCCGTCTGCGAGCTCTTCGCTCCCCTGTGGGTCGGAGCCCGGCTCGTCCTGGCGCGTCCGGGAGGGGAGAAGGAGCCGGCATATCTCGTCGACCAGATCCGGCGTCACGAGGTGTCGGCACTCCAAGTGGTACCGACGCTGCTCCGACTGCTGGTCGCGGAGCCCGGGCTTGCACACTGCCGGAGCCTTCGGCGGATCTACTGCGGAGGCGAGCTCCTGCCTCACGAGCTGGCCGAGCACCTGAAGCAGGTCTGGGGAGGCGACCTGATCAACGTCTACGGTCCCACGGAAGCCGCGATCCGGACCACTTTCTGGAAATGGCAGGGAGATGGCCGGGCAAGCCGGAGCGTTCCGCTCGGCCGTCCCATTACCAACGCCCACGTGTGTTTGCTCGATGACCGGTGGCAGCCGGTCCCCGTCGGAATCCCCGGTGAGCTCTATATCGGCGGCGCCGGGTTGGCCCGGGGGTATTCCGGCCGCCCGGAGCTGACGGCCGAGAGGTTCCTGCCCCATCCCTGGGGCGAAGAGCCCGGGCAGCGCCTCTACCGCAGCGGTGACCGGGCGCGTTGGCTCCCTGAAGGAACCCTGGAATTCCTGGGCCGGCTCGATCACCAGGTCAAGCTCCGTGGCGTTCGCATCGAGCTGGGGGAGATCGAGTCGGTGCTGCGGTCACATGCCGAGGTCCAGGATGCGGTGGTCCGGTTGTGGGAGGCGCCGCGCCGTGGTCCGGAGCTGGTGGCGTACGTGGTGGCGGCCGGCGGGCTGACGCCGGAGACCGGTGAGTTGCGGCGCTTTCTCTCCACAAAGTTGCCCGACCCCATGGTGCCGTCGGTCTATGTGTCTCTCGATCGCCTGCCGCTGACTCCAAACGGGAAGATCGACCGGGCTGCGTTGCCCAACCCACAGCAGCCCGATGTCATGATTGGAGAGGCCCCCCGGACCTCTCACGAAGAGATCCTGGCGGGAATCTGGATCTCGATTCTCGGCCTCTCTCACGTCGGCATCCACGACGACTTCTTCGGCCTGGGTGGACACTCGCTCCTGGCGACACAGATGGTCTCTCGGATGCGAGAAATCCTGCGGGTGGAGATTCCGATGCGAGCGATCTTCGAAGCTCCGACCATCGCCCTGCTCGCCGAAAGGACGGAGCGAGCCTTGCAAGCGGGCCGGCCGATGCTGCCGCCGATCGAGGCGCGCCAGCCGGGTGTCGACTCCCTGCCCCTGTCGTTCTCGCAGCGGCGCCTCTGGTTCCTCGACCAGCTCCAGCCCGAGAGCCCGGCCTATAACATCCCGCTCGCCCTGCGGATCGAGGGCCGGCTGGACGCCACGGCGCTGGCCGCGAGCCTCGCGGAAATCGTCCGGCGTCACGAGAGCCTGCGCACCACCTTCCATCTGCAGAACAGTGAGCCGATCCAGGTCATCTCCGTCCCGGAGGCATTCGACCTGTGGAGTGTGGACCTCTCCGTGTTGTCCGTCGATGAGCGCGAGCGCGAAGCGGTCCGCTTGGCTCGCGAGGAGTCGCTGCGTCCGTTTTCACTGAGTCGCGGACCAGTCCTGCGGGCGGCTTTCATCCGACTGGGAGATGCCGAGCACGTGCTCTTGCTGACGGTGCACCACGTCGTGAGCGACGGCTGGTCGATGGGGATCCTGATCCGGGAGCTCGGAGCTCTCTATGGTGCCTTCTCGCAGGGCCTCCCCTCAACCCTGCCGGAGCTGCCCGTCCAGTACGCCGATTTCGCCCTCTGGCAGCAGCGCTGGATGGGTGGGGAAGCTCTGGCAGCCGAGCTCCGCTACTGGCAGCGGCAGCTCAGCGCGCTCGCGTCGCTCGATCTGCCGCTGGACCGCCCACGGTCCCCGAGCGCGGGTCAGGCCGGAGCGAGCTGTCTGTTCGAATGGCCGGGTGAGCTGGCCGACGGCCTCGCGGAGCTCGCCCGCAGGGAGGGAGTCACGCGTTTCATGGCCCTGCTCGCGGCCTTCCAACTGCTCCTCTACCGTTACACCAGCCAGCTTGACGTCGTGGTGGGGACGCCCATCGCGGGCCGCAACCTCCTCCGCACCGAGGACCTGATCGGCTTCTTCATCAACACCCTGGTGCTGCGGACGGATCTCTCGGTGGGCCGGGCGGGCGATCCTCTCAGCGCTCGCCAGCTCCTCGCCCGCGTCCGGGAGACGAGCCTGGAAGCCTATGCCCATCAAAACCTGTCCTTCGAGAAGCTGGTGGAGGTGCTCCAGCCGGAGCGTGACCTGAGCCGCACTCCCCTCTTCGACGTGATGTTCGCTCTGCACAATCAGCCGGTGGAGTCGTCAACGGTGGAAGGGCTGCGCCTCGAGCCCTTCTTCCAGGAGAGCGGCTTGGCAAAGTTCGATCTCTCCTGGTTCTTCGAGGAGACCGCGGGAAGCGTGCACGGCGGGGTGGTCTACAGAACCGCTCTCTTCGACGCCACGACGATCCAGCGCATGACGGAGCATCTCGCTCACCTCCTCGAAGGGATGCTGACCGCTCCCGACCGAGACCTCGGCGAGATCCCTCTGCTGAACGCAGAGGAGCGGCAGCAACTGCTCGCGGAGTGGAACGATACGCGCGGGATCTCCCCGAGCGAGCCCTCCCTGGCGAGGCTCTTCGAAGCCCAGGTCCGGCAGACGCCCGAGGCGGTGGCCGTGGTCTTCGAAGAGACCACTCTGAGCTATGACGAGCTCAACCGGCGGGCCAACCGGCTCGCCCGTCGTCTCCGGAAGCTGGGAGTGGGGCCGGAGGTCCCGGTCGCCATCGCCGCCGAGCGTTCGCTCGAGCTGGTGGTCGGTCTGCTCGGGATCTTGAAAGCCGGAGGAGCCTACGTCCCTCTCGATCCTTCGTATCCGGAGAAGCGCCTCGCTTTGATGCTGGAGGAGTTGATGGAGAGGGCTCCGGAGTCGGTGCTCCTGACCCAGAAAGCTCTCCCTGAGCTGTCGCCGGCCTCTGCCCTGGTAGGGAGCCCGCGCCCGATCCTGCACCGGATTTTCCTGGACGCCGAGGAGGAGCCGGCCGGGGATGGGAATCTCGCGCAAGGCGCGGGGCCAGATTACCTGGCCTATGTGATCTACACCTCCGGCTCGACCGGGAAGCCCAAGGGCGTGATGAACACGCACCGGGGCCTCCTGAACCGGCTGTCCTGGGCTCAGCAACGGTTCGGCCTGACCGGTGCCGACCGGGTCCTGCAGAAGACCCCGATGAGCTTCGACGTGTCGGTCTGGGAGTTTTTCTGGCCGCTTGTGGCCGGCGCCGAGCTGGTCCTGGCGCAGCCGGGCGGGCACCGGGACAGCGGCTATCTCGCCGCTCTCATCGCCCGCCGCGGGATCACCGTCCTGCACTTCGTCCCGTCGATGCTGGAGGCCTCCCTGCGCGAGCCGGACCTTGCCGGATGCGGCAGCCTGAGGGCGGTGATCGCGAGCGGCGAAGCCCTGACTCCGGAGCTCGCGCGGCGTTTCGCCGAGCGCCTGGGGGGCTCGGGGGTGGAGCTGCACAACCTCTATGGCCCGACCGAGGCCGCCATCGAGGTCACGGCCCACCGCTGCGAGCCGGCGGAGTCGCAGGTGCCGATCGGACGCCCGGTGGCGAACACCCGGATCCACCTGCTCGACCGGGACCATCGTCCGGTGCCCCTGGGTGTGTCGGGGGAGCTGATGATCGGCGGTGTGCAGCTCGCCCGGGGATACTTCCGGCAGCCGGCCCGGACCGCCGAAAGCTTCATCCCCGACCCGCTGAGCGGCGAGTCAGGGGCACGGCTCTACCGGACCGGCGATCTGGCGCGCTATCGATCCGACGGCGAGATCGTCTTCCTCGGCCGCATCGATCATCAGATCAAGCTGCGCGGCTTCCGCATCGAGCTGGGGGAGATCGAGTGGGTCCTGAGGTCGTACCCTGGCGTGAGGGAGGCGGTCGTGCTCCTGCGCTCCTCGGACGGGCGCGGCCCGCAACTGGTGGCCTACGTGGCCGGGGACGACCCGGCGGC
>DASVEF010000113.1:0-84515 GCA_036380715.1 Thermoanaerobaculia bacterium
CTCCCGCCGCCCGGGAGAGGGGGAAAACTCTCCAAAACGTCCTTCTGAGCGAAGCGAAGAAGCTGCCGCCCCCTCTCCCGGGTGGGTGTGAGTGCGGGTGGGAGAGGGGGTCGGGGGGTGAGGGCTCTCAGCCATGGGACCTCTCCCCCGCCCGGCCCCACCGCAGCCGCGCGTAGGCCAGGCCAGAGCGGGCCATGGCCTTGGCCACGCGCAGGCCGGTGACCGGCTCGGGCGGCGCCAGCTCGCCGGCCAGGTAGAGTCGCAGAGCCTCGGAACGCCGGAGCTTGCCCGAAGAGGTGCGGGGGAGCGTGCCCGGCTCCAGCACCTCGACCCGGTCGACGGCCAGCCCGGTGGCCCCCAGCACGGCCTCCCGGCACCGCTCGGGCAGGGCGGCGATCTCGTCCTGCGTGGCTTGGCGCGCCGCCTCGACGAAGAGGGCCAGGACCTCCCCCTCGGCCTCTTCCGGCAGCCAGCTCGCCGCGACCACGCAGCCGGCGCGCACTCCGGGCAGGCCGTCGGCGGCGCGCTCGATCTCCTCCGGGGAGTAGTTGCGCCCGCGCAGGATGACCGCGTCCTTGGCGCGACCGGTCAGGTACAGCTCGCCGTCGTGGAGGAAGCCGAGGTCGCCCGTGTCGAGCCAGCCGTCCTGCAGAGCGAGGGCCGTGGCCTCGGGCATCTCGAGGTAGCCCTCCATGAGCGACGGCCCCTGGATCCAAACCCGTCCCACCCTGCCGGGCGGCAGCTCGCGGCCGTGCTCGTCGAGGATGCGCAGCCGGAATCCGGGCACCGGCCGGCCGACCGAGGCGATCTCCCGGCCGCCAGCGGCCTCGCGGGCGGTCCCCGCGCCGGTCAGGGCGTCGCGGTCGAAGCGGGCGGTGCGGAAAGGGCGATCCAGGTCCGAGAAGGTGACGGCGAGCGCGGCCTCGGACAGGCCGTAGACCGGGGTCAGCGCCTCGGGCCGGAACCCCCAGCGCGAGAAGCGGTCGACGAAGGCGCGCAGCACGGACGGCGCCACCGGCTCGGCGCCGTTGAGCGCGGTCCGCCAGCAGGAGAGGTCGACCCCCTCCATCTCGGCGTCGGAGATCCGGTGCACGCAGAGGCTGTAGGCGAAGTTGGGCGCCGGCGAGATGGTGGCGCGGTAGCGCGAGATCGCACGCAGCCAGAGAGCCGGCCGGGCCACGAACAGCTCTGGCCCGATCAGGGTCAGCTCGGCGTCGCGCGCGAGCGCCGGGAAGACGCAGCCGATCAGGCCCATGTCGTGGTAGAGCGGGAGCCACGACACCGCGCTGTGGCGCAGCTCCGCGGTGTCCTGCCAGAAGCCGTTCAGGACCTCCACCTGCGCCACGATGCCGCGATGGCTGAGCGCGACCGGCTTCGGGTCGACGGTAGTGCCCGAGGAGAACTGGACCAGGGCGAGGTCCGAGGGCTCCGGATGGATCAGCCCGCCTTCCCCTGAGGGGAGCTCATCGAGGGTCCGGCAGCCGAGCCGAGGTCGCGCCGCAGCCATGGCCTCGCCGAGGATGCGCTTGACCCGGCCGTCGGCGAGGACCAGGACGGCGCCCGTGGCTTCCAGCATGCGCGCGGTGCGCCGCAGGTACTCATCGAGCCGGCCCAGCCGGACCGGCGGGTAGAGCGGCGCCGGCACGGCGCCGGCGAGCAGGACGCCGAAAAACGCATCGAAGAACTCCGGGCCGGTGGGGAAGACGAGGGCCACGCGGTCGCCTCGTTCGACCCCCAGCGAGCGCAGCCTCCCACAGACTGCCAGAGCGCGGTCGCGCAGCTCCTCCCAGCCCATCCAGCGGTCCCGCTCCGCGCGGTCCAGGAAGCGGAGGCCGCCGGCGCCCGGCGCCCTTTCCAGGTAATCGACCAGCGTCTCAGCGGGTTTCTCAGAAGCCATACTGGTCCACCGTCGGGCCCTCACCCCCGGCCCCTCTCCCGGAGGGAGAGGGGTGAAATCTCTGGAAAAAGCTTAGAAGATCGCGATTTTCACTGCCTTTTCCCCCTCTCCCTCCGGGAGAGGGGGTCAGGGGGTGAGGGCTCAGCGTCTCAGCGGCCAAGCTTCCTCCGCACGATCGCCACCAGGTCGCCCACGGTCTCGATCCCGGCCTCGTCCGCCTCGTCGAGGAAGATGCGGAAGCGGTTCTCCACCTCGGCGGCCAGGGTCAGCAGCCGGATCGAGTCGAGCCGCAGGTCCTCGACCAGCCGCATGTCGGGGGTGAGCGCGCCTTCCCACCCCAGGTGCAGCCGGGCCACCTCGGCGATGCCGGCGAGGATGACGGCCTCTTCGCTCAATTCATCTTCCCCGGGAGCAGCCGCGGGCGCTGCGAGAAGACCTCGGCATAGTCGGACACGCTCGACAGGGCCCGCTCTTCAGCGCGGATGCGCACCCGCAGCAGCAGCCCGTTGAGCAGGCTGAACACCGCGGCGGTCAGCCAGGCGGTGTGCACCAGGGGGAGCGCGGCGATCTCGGCGATCACGGCCAGGTAGTTGGGATGGCGCAGGAACCGGTACGGCCCGCCTGCGACCGGCGGCGCTCCCGGCAGGCAGACGATGCGGGTGGTCCAGCGCTCGCCGAGCGTGGCGATCACCCACCACCGCAGCGCCACGGCCAGGGCTAGCAGCGCCAGCATGGGGACGGCCAAGGCCGGCAGGAACGGCCGGTCGAGGAGCCAGACCTCCAAAGGACAGGCGATCAGAAAAGCGGTGTGGAGGAGCACCATCCAGCGGTAGTGCTCCGGCGACGCCTCGAACCCGCCGCGGGCGAGCAGGGCGCGCCGGTGCCGCTCCGCGATCCGCAGCTCGGCGAGCCGTCCCACCGCGACGGCGGCCACGAGGAGGGTGTAGAGGACGCGGGTGTCCATGGCCTCACCACTGGAGCAGCACCAGCTCCGAGCAGAAGCCCGGGCCCATGGCGAGGAGCATGCCCCAGCTCCCCGAAGCGGGGCGGTGGCGCTCCAGAGTCTCCGCCAGGACCAGCAGGACCGAGGTGGAGGAGAGATTGCCGACCTGGCGCAGGCTGTCCCAGGTGACGTCGAGCGCGCCTTCAGGCAGCTCCAGCGCCTCCTGCATGGCCTCCAGCACTTTCGGGCCGCCCGGGTGGCAGACCCAGGAGGCGACGTCGGCGCGGGTGAGGCCGTGCTCGGCGAGGAAGGCGTCCACGTCCCGGCGCAGGAAGTCGCGAACGACCTGGGGGACGTCCGAGGAGAGCACGATGCGGAACCCGCTCTCCGAGATGTTCCAGCCCATGACCTTCTCGGAGTCGGGATAGAAGACCGAGCGGCTGGCGACGATCCGGGGGCCTGGCTCTCCACGCTCGTCTCCCACCACCAGGACGGCCGCGGCGCCGTCGCCGAACAGGCCGGTGGCGATGAGGTTGGGGATCGACAGGTCCTCCTCCTGGAGGGTCAGCGAGCAGAGCTCGACCGACAGCAGCAGGGCCACCTGGTCGGGGTAGGCGCGCACGTAGTCGGCCGCGCGCGCGATGCCGGCCGCGCCGGCCACGCACCCGAGGCCGAAAATCGGCATCCTCTTGATCTGCGGGGAGAGGCCCAGGCGGTTGATCAGCCGCGCGTCGATCGACGGGGTGGCGACCCCGGTCACCGTGACGAAGAGGATGGCGCCGAGGTCCGAGGCCGGGATGCCGGAGCGCTCCAGCGCGTCCAGCACCGCCTGCCCGCCCACCTCCTGGGCCACCCGGATCCAGGCGTCGTTCGCCTGCCCCCAGGTGGAGAGCCGGTCGTACTCCTCGATCGGCAGTGCGAGGTGGCGGCCCCCGACCAGGACGTTGCGGTGCAGCCTCTCCAGCCGTTCCGGGTTGAAAAAGCGGCCGTTCCACCTCCGGCGCAGGGCGGCCAGCAGGGTGTCCTGATCGTAGTAGTGCGGCGGGAGAGCCCGCCCGACGGCGGCGATCCTCACGGCGTTAGCGCCCAGGGTTGAAAAATTCCATGATCAATGGCCGACTGGGAGGCTACCACAGTCTCCTCCACGGCCCCTGACACACAACCCGCCGGAGGGGCGCCTTGTTCCACGCGCCTCTATGGCTGGAGCCCGGCGGCCGAGGCCGCCGCTCCCAGCAGGAGCCCGCAGAGGGAGTAGAGGATCCACCAGGAGAAGACCAGCGACCACCACGGTCCCGGGGGGAGGCCGGCGATCCCGACCACGCTGACCACCAGCAGAGGGCCGCGGAAGACCCAGGCGATCCACCCTGTCAGCAGCCCGGTGAGCCAGCGGGCGCCGCCGCGCGCGTGGACCATCAGGAAGAGAGCGGAGAGGCCGACCGCTTCCAGGGCCCAGGTCGCCAGGGGGACCCACTGCGGGAGGGTCCGCCCGCCGGCCGCGGAGAACCGCGCGGGGTCGGGCGCCCGGCCCAGGGCCTCCAGGCCGACCTGAAAGAGCGCCATGGCCAGGATCAGGAGCGGGATCGAGAAGAGCAGGAAGCGTCTCAAGGGAGGCCGATCATAACGCAAGCGCTGCGGCGCTGAAGTGGATTAGACTGGAGGGCCAATCCCTGGACCGAGACTGGCCGTATAGATCATAGAGGGCCAGGAGGTCCGGACGCTGCGCATGACGGTCGCCCCTATCGAACCCGCCCCGGCTCCCCGCGTGGAGCTGCGCTCCCTCGACACCCTGTGGTTCCAGGTGGGAGGCACGGTCTGCAACCTGGCCTGCACCCACTGCTTCATCTCCTGCTCGCCGACCAACCACACGCACGAGATGATGAGCCTCGCCGAGGTGAAGCGGTACCTGGACGAGGCGGCCGGGCTGGGCGTCCGCGAGTACTACTTCACGGGCGGCGAGCCGTTCCTGAACCCGGACATGGAGGCGATCCTGGAGGAAACCCTGAAGGTCGGTCCCGCCAGCGTCCTCACCAACGGCCTGCCGCTCGATCCGGCGCGCTGCGCCCGCCTCAAGGCGCTGGAGCAGGCGTCGGACTACTCGCTCGACCTCCGCGTCTCACTCGACGGCTGGGACGCCGCCACCAACGACCCGATCCGCGGCGAGGGGACCTTCGAACGCATCCTCGCCGGCGTGCGCAACCTGGTGCGGGCAGGGCTCAATCCCGTGATCACGGTGACCGAGGTCTGCCGCGAGGCGGGCAGCGACGAGGGCAAGGCGCGGTTCTTCGAGCTGCTGCGCTCCATGGAGATCGACCGGCCGCGGCTCAAGATCCTGCCGGTCTTCCAGATCGGCGCCGAGGCCGAGCGCGGCGGCGCCTACGAGGGCTGGCAGCGGCTGCGCGCAGGAGACGCGCCGGAAGGGGGCTGGGACCACCTGCAGTGCAGCGCCTGCCGCATGGTCACAGACCAGGGGGTCTGGGTCTGTCCGATCCTGGTCAACGAGCCCTCGGGCAAGATGGGGGAGACCCTGGCCGATTCGCTCGGCAGCTTCCCCCTGGAGCACTCCGCCTGCTGGACCTGCCACGTCTACGGCGTGAGCTGCCGGACCTGAGATGTCGAAGCTGACCGTCCACCGCGGCATGGCGACCTGGGGGGAGAAGCTGGTCCCGCTCGGCCGCTTCCGCCAGGCCGTCGCCGGCGCCGGGCTCAGGCTCGCGCCCGAGGAGCGCGCCGCGGCCGTCCAGGCTTTCGTGGCCTCGATCCCCGATCCCACACCGGTCGAGGGCCCCTGGTCCCGCATCGCCGTGTTCGGCGGCGTCTACAACAACCACTTCGGCCTCGCCGAGCTGCTGGAGGACGCGGAGCGCCGGGGGGCCGAGGCGGTCTACTGCCTGGGCGACCTCGGCGGCTTCGGCCCGAACCCGGAGAAGGTCTGGCCCCTGCTGGTCCAGGGCGGCGTGCTGTCGATCCAGGGCAACTACGAGGAGTCGCTCGCCTCCGGCCGCGAGGACTGCAACTGCGGCTACACCGATCCGCGCGACAACCATTTCGCGGAGATCTCGTACGGCTACACCGCGCGGCGCTGCTCGCCCGAATTCAAAGCCTGGATGGGCCGGCTCCCCCGGCGCCGCCGGGTGAGAGTCGGCGACCGCGAGCTGCTGCTCATCCACGGCTCGCCGCGACGGATCAACGAATTCCTCTTCCGGTCGACCTCGCCGGTCCCCTTCCTGGAGGTGCTGCTCGACCAGCACCGCTGCGACGGCCTGCTGTGCACGCACACCGGGCTCCACTGGCACCGCCGCCTGCCGTCCGGCCGCGACGTGGTCAACGCCGGCGTGATCGGCCGGCCGGCCAACGATGGACAGGCCGGCGTCTGGTACGCCCTTCTGGAAGCGCGGGACGGGGATTTGAGCGTCGAGCACGTGCCGCTGGCGTACGACCACCAGGGGCTCGCCGCGGAGATGCGCTCCGAAGGGTTGCCGGAGGAGTTCGTCGAAACCATTTTGACCGGATGGTGGACTACCTGTTTAGAGATCCTGCCCGCCCGTGAACGGGCGGCGTCCCGTTTCTGACCGGAGGCCCGAACCATGTCCACGCCCAAACCATCCAAACCGCACGTCGCCATCCTGGGAGCCGGCCCCACCGGCCTCGAAGCCGCGCTGGCCGCGGCCGAAGGGGGCTTCCCGTTCACCGTGTACGAGGCCGCTCCCGAGGTCGCTGGCAACATCCGGTCCTGGGGCCACGTGCGCCTGTTCACGCCCTGGGAGATGAACGTCTCGCCGCGCATGCGGCGCCATCTGGAGGCGGCCGGGGTCGAGGCTCCGGACGGCGCCGAATGTCCGACTGGCCGCGAGCTGGCCGACCGGCTGCTCGCCCGGATCGCCGCTCTGCCGGCCGTCGCTCCCAACCTCCGGCTCGGCGCGCGGGTGCGGGCGATCGGCCGCGAGGGGCTGCTCAAGCACGAGGAGATCGCGACCGCGGAGCGCGGCCGGCGGCCGTTCCGCCTCCTCGTCTCCGACGCGTCCGGCCGCGAGTGGACCGATAGGGCCAACGTGGTGATCGACGCGACCGGCACCTACGGCAACCCGAACACCCTCGGCGACGGCGGCATCCCCGCTCCGGGCGAGCGCTCGCTGGACTCGCTGGAGAACGCGATCCGCCGCCACATCCCGGACTTCTCGCGGGAGGCGCAGGTGTGGGCGGGCAGGACCGTGCTCCTCGCCGGCGCCGGCCACTCGGCGCAGACCGCCGCGCGCGACTTGGCAGAGCTGGCGCGGCAGGCTCCCGGCACACGGGTGATCTGGGCGGTGCGCAACCCCTCCCCGGGCTGGGGGACCCACGAGGGCGACCCGCTCCCCGAGCGGGCCCGCCTGGCCGCCGAGGCCGCGGCCCTGGCGGGAGGGGCCTCGCCGGCCGTCGAAGCGCACCGCGCCGTGGCCGTCGAAGAAGTCTCCTCTCAGGACGGCCGGCTCCGGGTGGTGCTGCGCAATGGCGCCGGGCCGGAAGAGGTCCTGGTCGACCGCATCCTCTCCCTGACCGGCTACGTCGGCGACCACGAGCTCTACCGCCAGCTCCAGGTCCACGAGTGCTACGCCACCTGCGGCCCGATCAAGCTGTCGGCCGCCCTGCTCGGCGCGGGCGGGGGCGACTGCCTCTCGCAGACCAGCCACGGGGTCGACACCCTGACCAATCCCGAGCCCGGCCTGTTCATCCTGGGCAGCAAGTCCTACGGCAGGAACAACACCTTCCTGATGCGGGTCGGCTGGGAGCAGGTCGGAGAGGTGTTCGGGCTGTTGGGTTAGACTCACCCGGCCATGAAGTACTTCGGCCGGCCTGACTTTCAGCACACAGAGATCCCGGCGGTGGGTGTCCTCCTGGCGAACCTGGGGACGCCCGACGCGCCGGACTCGCCCGCCCTCCGCCGCTACCTCCGCGAGTTCCTGCTCGATCCAAGGGTGATCGAGCTGCCGCGCGCGCTCTGGTGGACGATCCTCCACCTGTTCGTGCTCCCCCGCCGGCCCAGACAGTCCGCCGCGCTCTACCAGAAGGTCTGGACTGAGGAGGGCTCGCCTCTCCTGATCATCAGCCGGAGGCAGGCGGCGGCGCTGCAGGAGGCCCTGCGCCGCGAGGTCGGCAATCCGCTCCACGTCGCGCTCGGCATGCGCTACGGCAACCCCTCGGTCCGGACGGCGTTGCGCGAGCTGGAGGCGAAGGGGTGTCGGCGCATCCTCGTCCTGCCCTTCTACCCGCAGTACGCGGCGGTGACCACCGGCTCGACCTTCGACGCCGTGGCCGCCGAGCTCGCCACCTGGCGCTGGGTGCCGGAGATCCGCACAATCAACGGCTATCACGACGACCCCGAGTACATCCGGGCGCTCGCCGCGAGCATCCGCGACGCCTGGGCGGACGGCGGGCCGGCCGAGAAGCTTCTCTTCTCGTTCCACGGCATCCCGCAGCGCTACTTCGACGCCGGCGATCCCTATTTCTGCTTCTGCCACAAGCTCGCCCGCCTCACGGCCGAGGAGCTGGGGCTGCCGCGCGAGCGCTGGGAAGTCTCGTTCCAGTCGCTCTTCGGCAAGGAGGAGTGGCTCAAGCCGTACACGGACAAGACGATCACGGCCATGGCCAAGGCAGGGATCCGGAGCCTCGACGTGGTCTGCCCGGGGTTCTCGGCCGACTGCCTGGAGACGCTGGAAGAGATCGACGAACAGAACCGCGAGATCTTCCTGCACGCCGGCGGCGAGCGGTACCGCTACATCCCCGCCCTCAACGACCGGCCCGACCACATCCAGGCGATCGCCGGCCTGGTCCTGCGCCACCTCCAGGGTTGGGTGGAGCCTGCCTGGAACGAGGAACGCGCGGAGAGCGAAGCGGCCTTTGCCGACGGCCGCGCCGCGGCCATGCGCGCCCACCCGGCCCCCGTCGACGCCGGCTACGGGCGTTGATTCTGCGGTGGGGCGGACTGAAGGGCAGGATGCTGTGGACCCGACTCCGCATGCCGGCGTGTTCAATCCCCGGCCAGTGCGTCGTCCAGCATCTCAAGCACGGTTCGCGCGCCGTCACCGAAGGCGTGGCGCTTCCAGCTCGGCCCGACGATGCGATCGAGCGCCATCACGACGGCGAACCCTTCTGTCTGCGACCACCAACGGCCTCTCGTGAAGCGCGCCATGACTTCCGCCGGCGGCTGGGCGCCGCCACTCGGATGGATCAACCACTGGTACCCCGTCCACTGGCCGGCTCCTTCGAACGTCAGCCAGATGTCTTCGGCCTCGACGAAGTACGCATCGTCCCCGACGAGCCAGCGCGCCTGCCGTTCGCGCATGAGCCGGCGCCCTTCCCGGGCCAGGGTCCTGGCCTCGAGGTCATCTTCCGCGGTGGCCGCGTCGAGGAAGAGCCGGGTCTCCTGCTTCACGGATGCGGCGAACTCCAGGTTCGCTTGAAAGCGCTCCTGCATGGTGTCGTCGCTGAACGAATCGGGAAGGCCGTAGCGCTCGATCAGTGCGCCGAGGCGCGGGCCGTACGGCCCGGTCTGCGCCACGTGGGATGCTTCGTGCAGCAGCACCGCAACCATCGTCGTCTCGAGTCCGGGCCCCTCGCCGACGCCGGCGGCCTGCCATACGCTGGGCGTCGACATCACGAAGTACGTCAGTCCTTTCTTGCCCGCGACGAACGAGGTGACACCCGCGGGAATCTCGGAGCCGTCCGGCAGCGCGATGGTTCCGCTATGAGGGCTGGCGGTCCAGGTCACCCCCTCCGCGGTCGGAGTGCTCAGCGCGTTCCCGCTCCTCTGCACGCAATCCGCGCTGAAGAGAATCGCCTGGAAGCCGGGCACCCGGCTGATGCCCGTGATCTCCCGCGAAGCGAACCGCCAGGCTTCGAGGGCGCGATCGACCCAGGCCCGATCCGTTTCCGGCAGAGCGCATGCGGCCGGCGCGGGTGCCGACGCACAGGCAGACGCTGCGAGTGCAGCGACAAGCGCGATGGTCCTCAGCATGGCGGCGCCGCCTCCTCGATCAACCCGGCGGAGAGAACAAGACCAGCCGGTCCACGGGCACGAACCCCAGCTTGGCGGCGAGGCGGAGCGAGGGGATGTTCCAGTCCTCGGCTCCCCAGACCGCCTGCTTCCCTCGCTCCGTCATCTGCGGAGACAGAAAGCGGATGCAGCGCTCGGCCAAGCCGCGCCGGCGGAACGGCTCCAGGGTGTCGATCGAGATGTCCCAGAGCCCCTCCGTCTCCCAGCTCGCGTAGCAGAACGCGGCGGGCTCTCCGTCCACGAAGGCGGTGGCCATGGGGGAGCGCGACATGCCCCAGGCGATCTCGTCGCGCAGGCCCGCCGGGAGCCGGGCGAGGACGCCCTCCGCCTCCTCGGGGCGCAGCAGCCGGATTTCGACACTGGTGAGGATGTCCCCCGGCGCGAATGTGGAGTCCGGCGCGAGCCCTCCCTCGCCCAGCCGGTGGATCGTGGCCGTCGTGGCCATCCAGCCCGGGAGGGCCGCGGCCACGAGGTCGCGCGAATCGAGAGGGACCAGCACGCGCAGGTCGGGGACCAGGTCCTCGACCGCCGACCGGATCGTTTCCGCCCGGGGAGAGCCGACGATGCAGACCAGCGGCTCGTGCGTGCCGCGGATGGCGTAGCCGTCCTTGCCGCGCGGTCCCTTGTAGACGTTGCAGCGGCCGGCGAGGAGCATGCCGCGCGTCTCGACCCACCGCGGCAGGTCGGGCAGCGTGCGGGCCAGCTCTCTCGCCATCAGCCGGCTCATATCGTCGGCAGCTCGAAGGAATCGATCGCCTGCTTGAGCTCGCCTTTCAAGGAGGGGAAGCTGTCCTTCTCCGCGAACGCCATGATCTGGTAAGCCTTGTTGTCGTGCACGAACAGGCCGTAATAGGTCTCGACGTTCAGCCCATCGACGACGCTGACCGTGTGCAGCATCTTGCCGTAGACAGGCCGTGCCAGGGTGGACTGCTCGACGACCTGGAATTCGGACGAGGACGCCCGGCCGTTCTGGATGACGGCCTCGGTGTAGTCGTCGAGGGAGATGTCGTACGCCCCGTCCTCATCCTCGAGCTCCTCCACGATGGTGATGACGTGCGCGTCGCTGTCCGGGCGGACCAGCCAGATGTCGACGACCGGGTTGTCCTTGCGGGCCGCCTCCGTCTCGCGCAGATACCACTGCTGGTTGGCCGGCATGGTCAGGTGGTATTTGAGGTAATCGCCCTCGACGCGGGTCACCGGGTCTCCGGCGACCTGACTCTTCAGCGTCATCCTGGTGAAGAAGCCCTGGCCCATACCGAGCACGGCGACGACGAAATAGAAGGCGGCGGCACTAAGGCCGAGGCCCAGCCGGAGGCCCCGGGCTTCTCCGATGAGCAGCGTCAGGATGGCCGCCGAAAAGGCGATCTGGAAGACCATGGACGCCATGTCCCCTTGCGCGATCAGGATCCCGGTGAAGATGACCGCTCCGAGGACCACGCGGATCTTGGTCCACTTCAGGGCCCCCTCATTCCCGATCATCACCATGATCCCCAGGATGACGTCGATAACGACGGAGCCGATCCGGCGCGAACCCCCTCCGATGGCCGTCATCTGCCCCCCGGCCATCAGGGCGATCGCATTGAGCACCAGGATGCCGCCCGCGATGCGCGCGCCCAGCGGCACGCCGTCGACGGCTCCCGAGCCGGCCGAGGACGCGGACGACGAACGGCCCGCCGAGCCGGCGGACGGCGCGGCCGAGGGGTTGTAGACCGTCCCGCCGCCGGCAGGGGCCGCGGCGGGATCGAACATCGTGCCGCCGGAAGGCGCCGGCGCCTCCGGCGGCGGCGCGTAGATGGTCCCGGCCCCGGACGCCGGGGTGATCGGCTCCGGCGCGGGAGCCGCTTCGAACGCGGCTGCGGACGAGACCGGCTTCCGGCAGCGGGGGCAGAGCCCGTCCGCCCGCGCGGAGTGCTTCAGGTTGCAGTGAGGACAGCTGGTCCAATCGGCCATAGCGCCTCCTCAGGCAGAAACGAGAAGATGTTGCGCCCATTGTACGAAACATCGGGCCTCTGGTTGCACACGTCGTCTGCCCTGAAATGATAAATTCCAGATTCCATTTCGGTCGTCCACGGACCGACAAGGAGGAGAAGACGATGAAAATCCTACGGCTCCGCGCTGCCATTCCCGTCGCCGGATGGCTGGCGCTCCACCTCGCCGCGACCGCGGCGTACGCGCAGCAGCAGCTCAACCTGCCCCGCCCAAGCCCCTCGGCGAGCGTCTCCCAGACGATCGGCGTCACGAAGGTCGAGATCCACTACAGCCGTCCGGGCGTCAAGGACCGGAAGATCTGGGGCGAGCTGGTGCCTTACAACGAGGTCTGGCGGACGGGCGCCAACGAGAACACGACGATCACCTTCAGCACCCCGGTCAAGATCGGCGGGCGCGAGCTGCCCGCCGGCATCTATGGCCTGCAGACGATCCCGGCCCAGAACGAGTGGACGGTCATCTTCAGCAAGGACGCCGAGCTGTGGGGCGCCTTCAACTACAAGCCGGAGAACGACGCGCTGCGCATCCAGGCCAAGCCGCGGACGGTCGCCGACAGCCTGGAGCGGATGCGCTTCACGTTCGAGGACGTGACCGACAACTCCGCCGCCGTGGTGCTGCGCTGGGAGAAGCTGGAGGTCCCCTTCACGATCGAGGTGGACACCCCGAAGCTGGTGATGGACGCCGCGAAGAGCGCCGTCCGCTGGCAGACTCCCTACCAGGCGGCCAACTACTGCCTCCAGAACGACACCTGCCTGGACGAGGCCTCGCGCTGGCTCGACGCCTCGATCATCCTGGAGCCGACCTTCGCCAATCAGCGCGCCAAGGCGATGCTGCTCGCCAAGAAGAACGACTACAAGGGCGCGGTCTCCTTCGGCGAGAAGGCGCTGGCCGCGGCCAAGGCCGCGCAGCCGCCGCCGCAGCCCCAGCAGGTCTCCGATCTGGAGAAGATGCTCGGCGAGTGGAAGACGAAGCAGGGGAGGTAGGAGCTCATCCGGCCGGGGCCGGCTCCGCCCGCACCCCGGCCAGCCACTCCCGCAGCTCGATCACCCGCTCCAGGCAGGCGATCGGCCCCAGCCGCTCCAGCTCCTCCCGGCAGTGCGAGCCGGAGCAGACGCCGATGCCGGCCGTGCCGGCGTTGCGCGCCATCTCCAGGTCGTAGGTGGTGTCGCCGATCATGGCCGCGGCCGAGGGGCGTACGCCCAGCTCGTCCAGGATGTCGAGCAACATCTGCGGATGCGGCTTGGAAAAGGCCTCGTCGACCGTGCGGGTGGCGTGGAACACGTCCTGGAGGCCGGTCTGGACGAGGGCGTGGTCGAGGCCGCGCCGGCTCTTGCCGGTGGCGACCGCCAGCAGGTAGCCGTCCTCCGCCAGCTCCAGGATCGTCTCGCGGACCCCCTCGAACAGGACCGGCAGGTCGCGATAGGTCTCGTGCCAGTGCTTTCGGTAGCTCTCGAGGATCTGTTCGAACGTCTCGTCGCCGCCCCCGGGGCAGAGGACCTCCATAGTCTCGCGCAGCCCCAGGCCGATCGTGCCGCGGATCGTCTGCTCGGGCAGCCCGCCCAGCTCCAGCTCGTCCATCACGACCCGGGTGCAGGCCACGATCGACCCGATGGAGTCCATCAGGGTGCCGTCCCAATCGAAGACCAGGAGGCGGAAGGGTGTCTCGGAGGAAGGCATCGCGGCTCGAACGGGCATGATGACAGACAGGACCAGGCCGTTCAACTGCCGAACGGGGTGAAGACCGCGCCGCCGACGATCGAGTCGTCCAGGCCGGGCGCGAAGCCTTCGCGCTGCGCCATGATGATCCGGCGCTCCACCCAGGTTCCGGCCGGGACCGCGGCGTCGTAGCCGACGATCGAGTCCCGCACTACGCTCCCCTTGCCGACCCGGGCTCCGGGCAGCAGCACGGAGCGCTCGACCCGAGCCCCCTCGCCCACCCGCGCGCCGGCCTCGACGGCCGAGCTCCTCACCGCCGCTCCCGGGTCGATCCCCGCCTCCGGCGAGACCCAGGAGCGGCGCCAGATCCTCTCCGGCCAGCCGCCCCGCGCCCATTCGACCGCCCCCTCCAGATAGCGCTGCGGCGTGCCGAGGTCGTGCCAGGGCTTCCCGGTTACCGAGGAGTCGAGCCGCGCCCCCTCGGCGAGCAGGGGTACGTAGAGATCGCGCACGATGTCGGACGGACCCGGCCCGACCTGGTCGAGGAGCCGCGGTGAAAGCACGTGCGCTCCCGCGAAGACCAGCCGCTTCACGGCCTCGCCGTGCTCCGGAGCGCCCGCGTGAAAGGAGAGGATCCTCCCCTCGCGGTCGATGCCGACGCCGCCGCCGAACTCGGCCGGCGAGGGGCGGGAGGCCAGGAGCAGGGTCGCCGGCGCGCCGCCCGCGAGATGCCGGCGGACCAGCTTGCGCAGGGGCCACTTGCAGAGGCTGTCGCCGTTGATCAGCAGGACCAGGTCGGCCGGGGCGAAGAAGTCTTTCAGGGGATGGAACGCGCCGAGGGTCCCCAGCAGCTCCGGCTCCTCGGAGTAGGTGAGCGGCACGCCGGCGAAGGAGTCGCCGAAACGCTGCCGGATCTGGTCTCCGAGGTGGTGCAGGTTGATCGCGATGGCCTCGCAGCCGAGGCCCGCGAGCTGCGCCAGGCTGTAGCCGAGGATCGGCACGCCGTTGACCGGCAGCAGCGGCTTCGGCACGAGCGCCGTCAGAGGACGGAGCCGCGTACCGAGCCCTGCCGCCAGCACGAGGGCTCTCAAGCGCCTACCTTGCACACGTCACCTGCTCGGGGATTGAACGACGGCGCGGCCTACTGCCGGAACACCATCTCGGGAGGATCGTCGGGGTGCTCCTTCAGGTGGTCCTCGTACAGCCGCAGGTAGGAACGCCTCTCGGACTTGTCCGGATCGAAGCCACAGCGCTTGGCCACCGTCTCGGCGCCGTCCCCTTCGAACTCCGCGAAGTCGCCGATCGGGGTGTGGTCGAGCGCGATCGTCACGCCGCCGAGGTGCCACTCCTCCCGCACCTTCTGGTACCGGCGCACCACCGCGTAGCCCAGCCCTTCCAGCAGGGCGCGCGCGGCCTCGGCGCTCTCCACCTGGATCTCGTGCTCCTCGCGGACCTTGATGTTGCCCTCCAGGCGCATCGGCCCCTTGAGAGTCAGGCGGGCGCGCCCGGCGTCGGTGCGCAGGCGCAGAATCTTGCCGCCGCCCAGCAGCTCGCCGTCGCGGTCGAGGATCCAGTTGTCCTCGAACGCCCCTGGCCCGACCCGCTCCGCCTCCAGGTCGAGGAGCCGCTCCCGCAACCGGTCGAGCTCCACGCCACGAAACTTGATCTCGCGCTCGAGATTGTTCTTGCTCCTCATACCTCGCCCAGTCGATCCAGCAGCCGCGCCACGGAGCGGATGCCGTTGTAGAAGTGGCTGATGTTGAATTTCTCGTTCGGGGAGTGCAGGCCGTCGTCGTTCAGGCCGAAGCCCAGCAGCAGCACCGGCGCGCCGAGCACCTGCGCGAACGTCGAGACGATCGGGATCGAGCCCCCCTCGCGGATGCGCACCGGGCGCGCCCCCCAGACCTCTTCCATGGCGTCCATCGCGGCCTCCACGATGGGGCCTTCGGCCTCGACGACCACCGGGTCGGCGCCGTGCAGGCTCTCCACCTCCACCGTCACCCCTTGGGGGGCCACCTCGCGGACGTACCGCGTGAACAGCTCGGCGATCTTCTTGGGGTCCTGGTCGGGGACCAGGCGCATCGACACCTTGGCGCCGCCCCAGGAGGGGAGGACCGTCTTCGCCCCCTTGCCCATGTAGCCGCCGAAGATGCCGTTGACGTCGCAGGTCGGCCGCGCCCAGGTCCGCTCGCGGGTGGAGTACCCCTCCTCGCCGAACAGCTCCGGCACGCCGAGGTCGGTGCGGTACTTCTCTTCGTCGAACGGCAGGTTGCCGAACTCCTTGCGCTCCCAATCCTCCAGCGGCCGCACGTCGTCGTAGAAGCCGGGAATCAGGATCTTGCCGGTCTTCTCGTCGCGCAGCTTGGCGACGATCTGGCAGAGCGCGTTGAGCGGGTTGGTGACCGCGCCGCCGAACGTGCCCGAGTGGAGGTCCCGGTTCGGGCCGGTGACCTTGATCTCCATGTAGCAGAGTCCCTTGAGGCCGTAGATCAGCGACGGCTGACCCGGCGCGTAGAGCGACGTGTCCGAGATCACCACGGCGTCGCAGGCGAGGCGCTCGCCCCCGTCCTGGCGCACGAATTTCTCGATCGACTGGCCCCCCGCCTCCTCCTCCCCCTCGACCAGGAACTTGACGTTGACCGGGAGAGACCCGCGTTCCGCCAGCATGGCCGCGACCGCTTTGACATGGGTATACGACTGGCCCTTGTCGTCCGTCGCGCCGCGCGCCACCAGCTTGTCCCCCTCCACCGTCGGCTCGAACGGCGGGTTGCGCCACAGCTCGATCGGATCGACCGGCTGCACGTCGTAGTGGCCGTAGAAGAGCACGGTCGGCTTGCCCGGCGCGCCCGACCATTCGCCGTAGACCAGCGGATGCCCGTCGGTGTCGATCCGCTCGGCGGTCAACCCGGCTTCGCGCATCTTGCCAAGGAGGAACTCGCTGGCGCGCAGCACCTCCTGCTTGTAGTCGGGGTCGGTCGAGATGGAGGGGATCCGGATGTACTCCTTCAGCTCCTCCAGATACATCTCCTTCTCGGCGTCAATGCGGGAGAGAACGTCCCGCGATTCGGTTGCCATCTCGTTCAGCGCTCCTTTTCGTCCTCGGCCCTGTTCGGCGGGAGTCTACCAGAGTCCCTGCTGCTGGCGAGGCGGAGCAGGTTCACCCCGTTGACCACGAAGTGAGCAACCATCGGGCCCAGGAGATTGCCGCGCCACTCCATGAGGAGGCCGAAGAGAACGCCGGCGGCGAGGGCGAAGAGGGTCCACAGGCGGAACGCCCGGCCGGGACCGCTGTGCAGCAGGGCAAAGAGGATCGTCGCCGGCACCAGCCCGAAAGCCCCCTGGACGGCGCCGCGGAAGAAGAGCTCCTCGGCGAACCCGGAGAGCAGGGCCAGGGCGATCACCTCGACCGGCGTGAGCGGCCCCAGCACCTGAGCGAGCTGGCCCTCCAGCTCGCGCGCCAGAGGAAAGACTCTCTCGGCCCCCTTCCAGACTCCCAGGAGCAGCAGCGCCGCCCCCAAGCCGACGAGCAGGTCGAGCCACCACTCCCGGGCGTCGACGAAGAGGCCGAGCGGGATCACGCCCTGGCGGAGCCCGATCCAGAGAGAGCCCGCCAGGGCCATCCCCAGATAGAGCCCCCAGGCCAGGCGGTAGAGGCGCCCGGGCTCCAGCGTCGTGGGAGACTGCGGCTCCAAGAGACGCCGCCCGCTACTCGTCGAAGCTCTTGCCCGTCTTCTTCCAGTCGGCGAGGAAGCGGTCCAGCCCCACGTCGGTGAGCGGGTGCTTGTAGAGCTGCTCCAAGATCTTGAACGGCATGGTCGCGACGTCGGCCCCGAACAGGGCGGACTGCACCACATGGATCGGATGGCGGACCGAGGCGACGAGGACCTTGGTGTCGAAGTCGTAGTTCTGGTAGATGGTCACGACCTTGTCGATCAGGTCCATGCCGTCCTCGCCGACGTCGTCGAGCCGGCCGACGAAGGGCGAGATGTAGGCCGCGCCCGCCTTGGCCGCGATCAGCGCCTGCGCCGCCGAGAAGCAGAGGGTCACGTTGGTGCGGATCCCCTCTTCGAGGAGCTTGGCCACGGCCCGCAGCCCCGGCGGGGTGAGCGGCACCTTGACGACGACGTTCTCGGCGAGGCCCGCGAGGCGCCGGCCCTGCTCCATGATCTCGTCGAATTCGGTGGCCAGCACCTCGCCCGAGACCGGACCCGGCACCAGCCGGGCGATCTCCTGGACCGTGGCCAGATAGTTCTTGCCCTGCTTGGCGATCAGGGTCGGATTCGTGGTGACGCCATCGACCAGTCCCCATTCCAGGCCGGTCTCCAGCTCTTTGATATCGGCGGTGTCGAGAAAGAAATCCATCGGTGGGTCTCCGTTTCTGCGGGCGGTTTGGCGGGCGGGAAGGGGGGTCCCTCCCCGCCCGCCAAGTCTACACGACCCCTGGGAGACGGATGGGGGGCATGAAGCGCGGTTTAGAACGAGGTCGAGGCACAGTTGCCGCAGTTCCCATCGTCCACGCAGGTGAACCAATAGTAACTATGGGTGGAATCGTGCAGTCCCGCCGCCGGGAAGCTCGTGCTCCAGCTTACGTACCACCGGTTCGCCCGTGTCAGGGTCGCCGGGACGAACTTCGCGTTGGACGAGGTGTAGCCGCCCGTGGCGGGATCCCAGTAATAGCCCGTGGAAGTGTCCTGAAAGATAGAGAACGCGTTGGTTCCGAAATCGAAGCCGGCGTCCCACGTCAAATCCGTGGCGTGCCCATAGTAGGAGGTCGGGGGATCACCGGCCGGGGAGTCCCGGAACGCTTCCGCGCACTGCTTGTCCCAGACGTGGGTCTGGTTGTTGGTCGTGGTGTTGTCCGGCCAGCGGATGTAGGCCGGCTCGTCCGTCTGGCTCGAGAAGTCCGCCCAGTACCAGGGTCCCTTGGTCGCGTTGCCGCTGCCGTCCGTGCAGAGCCAGCCCGAGGCGTACAACCAGGAGCCGTTCCGGAAGGTGTTGAGCTCGCCGCAGGTGTTGGCGGGACCGCCGCTCACATAGTAGTAAAGGACGCCGCTGTAGTTGACGGTCTGATTGAACCAGGCATAGCCCACGCTGGCGGCGGAGAAGACCGGCTGGGTTCCCCCCTTGCCATTGCTCACCGTCGCCGCCGCCTTGCCGCTGAGCACGCGGACTCCGATCTGGGCGTTGTCGGCCAGCGGGCCTAAGGCCCCGAGGTCGACCCGCAGGTTGGTCGGCTCGGTCGCCGTCGCGGCGAACGCACGCTGCACCTCGCCGCGGGCGTCCCGCAGCTCCACCTCCACCATGCTGCCGGCCTCCAGAAGAGCGACGGCGATCTCGGCTCCCGCGCCTGGAGCCAGGCTCGCTTCGCCGGTCTGGCCTGCCGTGAGCGGGGAGCCGAAGGCCGAGCGGAGGTTGGCCACCCATTCCGCGGGTATGTAGCGCGCCTTGAGGCGGCCTCCCCGCCGCTCCAGCCGGAACATCGGCCTGGTCTCCACCTCCAGCGCCGCGGGGTCGAACTGCTCGTCGCCGCGGATCACCAGCAGATCCTCGCTGCTGAGCAGGCGGCTCCCGCGGAGACCTGCCGCCACCGGCGCTTCGGCAAGCTCGCCCGAAGCGAGCTCGACCTCATCCGCCTCGCCGACCGCGATCCGGGCGGGCTCGTCGCCGAGATTCTGGATCCAGACCTTCGCGAGAGTGCCGTGGTCCTCGGGAACTCTCACTGACCGCACCGCGCGCTCCTCACCTGGGCTGGCGAACGCGACGCTTCCTGAAAAGAGAAGAATGAGGAGAGCGACGAAAAGCGGGTACTTCTTGGACATACACCGACTCCTTTCACAAAGGCACTCCGGAGACAACATGCGCTCCGGGGCGGGTACAGGAGTCGAGGCCTCGACAGCGGCAGAGTATATATTCGAAATTTTGAGAATGTAAACAGGGGTGCCCGGGGAGGGGCACCCTGGATGCTCAGTGCACCGTCTCTTCCGGTCCGGGCTCTCCCCCGTCATCCTCTTCGGAGAAGTCCTCCTCGCCCAGCTCCCCGAGATCGTCGAGATCGTCCTCGGACGAGACCTCCATCTCCAGCTCGGGCTCGTACTCGGCGGAGAGGTCGCCGTCGCCGCCGTCATCCGCGCCGCCGACCTCGGCCATGGCCTCCTCCTCGCGCTCCACCTTGGCCACGGCGCAGAGGCGGTCCTCGCCGTAGAGGTTCATGAGCTTGACGCCCTGGGTCGAACGGCCGACAACGCGAACGCCCGAGACGTTGATGCGGATGATCATCCCCTCCTGGGTGATCAGCATCAGGCCGTCGCTCGCGGTGACGTGCCGGGCGCCGACCACCTCGCCGGTCTTGGGCGTGACCTTGAGGTTGATGATCCCCATGCCGCCGCGCGACTGCTTGCGGTAGTCGTCGACCGGCGTCCGCTTGCCGAAGCCGCCGGCGGTGACCGAGAGGATCTCGCCATGCGGGTCGAGCGCCTCCACGCCGATAACCCGGTCGTCCTTGCGCAGGGTGATGCCCCGCACGCCGTAGGTGGCGCGCCCCGTCGGCCGCACGTCATCCTCCGGGAAGCGGATGGCGAAGCCGCGGGCGGTGGCGATCAGGATCTCCTTGCTGCCGTCGGTCTCGCGCACGGCGAGCAGGCGGTCGCCTTCGTCGATGTTGATGCCGATGATGCCGCCGACGCGCGGGTTGGCGTAGGCCGACAGCTCGGTCTTCTTGACCGTCCCCTTCTCCGTGGCGAAGAAGAGATAGCGGTCCTCGGGGAACTCGCGCACGGCGACGGTGGTCGCGACCCGCTCGTTCGCCTCCAGCTCGAGGAGGTTGACGATCGCCTTGCCGCGCGCCGCCGGGCCGGCCTCGGGGATCTCGTGCACCTTGAGCCAGTGCACGCGCCCGCTCTCGGTGAAGACCAGGATGTAGCTGTGCGCCGTGGCGACATAGAGGTGCTCGACGAAGTCGTCCTCCTTGGTCCCCATGCCGGTGCGGCCGCGGCCGCCGCGGTTCTGCGCGCGGTAGAGGGTCAGCGGCGAGCGCTTGACGTAGCCGGCCTTGCTGACGGTGATCACCATCGGCTCGTCGGCGATCAGGTCCTCGATGGAGATGTCCGCGGTCTCGGGGATGATGTCGGTCCGGCGCTTGTCGCCGTAGGCGTCCTTGAGCTCGCTGAGCTCGCGCCGGATCTCCTCCAGCACCAGCCGGTCGGAGCCGAGGATGGCGCGCAGCCGCTCGATCAGGACCATCAGCTCGCGGTACTCCTCGACGACCTTCTCGCGCTCCAGGCCGGTCAGGCGCTGGAGGCGCATGTCGAGGATCGCCTGCGCCTGCACCTCGGAGAGCACGAACCCGGTCATCAGGTTCTCGCGCGCCTCGGCCGGGGTCGCGCTGGCGCGGATCGTCGCGATCACCTCGTCGAGGTGGTCCAGGGCCTTGAGGATGCCTTCCAGGATGTGGGCGCGCTCCTCGGCCTTGCGCAGGTCGTAGCGGGTGCGCCGGATGATCACCGTCTTCCTGTGGTTCAGGAAGTGGAACAGCAGCTCCTTCAAGGTCATCACCTTCGGCTGGTTGTCGACGATCGCCAGCAGGATGATGCCGAAGGTGATCTGCATCTGGGTCATCTTGTAGAGCGTGTTGAGAATGATTTCCGGCTGCTCGCCCCGCTTGACGTCGAGCACGATGCGGATGCCCTCGCGGTCGGACTCGTCGCGCAGGTCCGAGATCCCTTCGAGCTTCTTCTCGCGGACCAGCTCGGCCATCCGCTCGATGAGCTTCTTCTTGTTGACCTGGTAGGGGATCTGGGTGACGACGATCGACTGCCGCTCGCCCTTGGCATGCGTCTCGATCTCGGCCTTGGCGCGGACCTGCATGATGCCGCGACCCGTGGTGTAGGCCGAGCGGATGCCCAGCATCCCGTGGATGGTCCCCGCGGTGGGGAAGTCCGGGCCGGGCAGCACCTGCATCAACTCGGGGATGGTGACGTCCGGGTTGTCGATGAGGAGGAGCAGGGCATCCACCACTTCACCCAGGTTGTGCGGCGGGATGTTGGTCGCCATGCCCACCGCGATGCCGGAGCTGCCGTTGACCAGGAGGTTGGGCACGCGCGCCGGCAGCACCAGCGGCTCCGTCTCCGAGCCGTCGTAGTTCGGCCCCCAGTCGACGGTCTCCTTGTCGATGTCCTCGCGGATCATCTCCTCGGCGAGCTTGGTGAGGCGCACCTCGGTGTACCGCATGGCCGCCGGGTTGTCGCCGTCGAGCGAGCCAAAGTTGCCCTGGCCGTCGACCAGCGGGTAGCGCATGGCGAAGTCCTGCGCCATGCGCACCAGCGCGTCGTAGATTGCGTCTTGACCGTGCGGATGGTACTTGCCCATCACGTCGCCGACGATGCGCGCCGACTTCTTGTAGGGCCGGTCGGACCGGTTGCCCGACTCCCACATGCCATAGATCACGCGCCGGTGCACCGGCTTCATGCCGTCGCGCACGTCGGGCAGCGCGCGGCCGATGATCACGCTCATCGCGTAATCGAGATAGCTGCGCTTCATCTCCTCTTCGATGTCGACCGGGATCGGCTGCTCGAAGAGGTGGCTCTGATCGTTATCGCTCATCTTTGGCTCTAACCCTTTATGCGACCTGCTTTGCTTCCTTGCCGATCTCGTACAAGAACTCTGGAGCGAAGTCAGCTCCGTTCGGCCACTCTACGGTGAGGGTCTCCTCGTTGACCCGTACTTGTCTGAAGAAATCGAGGTCCTTCAAGGGCTCGAAAATCTCACCGTACAGCTCTCTTCGCAGATCGACGTCCTTCACTACGTTATCGGAGAATTCGATCCGGAGCTCGTACTCTTTCAGGTACTTGGCTCCTCGAATGTGTAGAAACATGAACCCTCCCTCAGGCCAGAGGAGCGATTGGCTCCAGCGCTTTCCGCTGCCTCGCCAACTCCCAGTTCTTCAACAGCTCTTCGCGGTGTTGATCGGTCCACTCAAAGAGCATCTGGAGCGCTCGTTTTGACATCGTTCCCCGGACGACCCCAGTCCCAAGATCAACTATGACCTCTTGGTCCTGGTATCGGGCGTGGAAATGTGGCGGGTTATGGTCGTTGTAGTTCATAAACACGACGATGCCGTAAAATCTGCTCAGCGCTGGCACCAGCCCTCCCCTGTCCAAGCCTCAACCTGCCCACCTACACGTCCAGGTTCCGCACCTCCAGCGCGTTGTTCTGGATGAACTCGCGCCGCGGGTCGACCTCGTCGCCCATGAGGATGGTGAAGATCTGGTCGGCTTCGACGTCGTCCTCGATCTGGACTTTGAGGAGCCGGCGCTTGGTGGGATCCATGGTGGTCTCCCAGAGCTGGGTCGGGTTCATCTCGCCGAGGCCCTTGTAGCGCTGGATCGAGAGGCCCTTCTTGGCGCCGTTGTAAAGCCTTTCCAGCGCCTCGTCGAGGGTGTCGTGGACCGACACGTCCCCGCCCTTGACGAGGGTGAAGCCGGACGCGGACAGCGCGTCCAGGCCGATCTGGTTGTTGGCCAGCGCGCGGAACTCGGCGCTGGTCACCAGGTTCCAGTCGATCCGCGCCTCGCGGTCGACGCCGTCGCGCCGGCTCCAGAAGCGGACGTAGCCCGTGCCGTGCTCCTCGTCCCGGCCTACCTCGACCCTGAGGAAGCCCCGCGCCTCCAGGTCGTTCTTGATCCGCTCCAGCCGCTCCACATCGGTGAGCGACGTCTTGTCGCGCACGTCGTTGAGCAAGGCGCTGCGCAGCGCGTCGGCCGGGAAGCCGCGCGAGGCGAGCTTGTCCATGTTCTGCCGGAAGCTGTCGCTCTTCTCCAGGAAGTTGGCGAGGCGCGCGCCGGTCAGGCGTCCCGCGCCGTTGCCGTTCCCGTCGTGGTTGATCTCGAGCTCCCAGGCGTCCTTGATGCGCTCGACGAGGAAGGCCTGGTACTCGCGGTCGTCCTTGAGATAGGTCTCGCTCTTGCCGTGCGAAACCTTGTAGAGCGGCGGTTGCGCGATGTACAGGTAGCCGCGGCGGATGATCTCCTCCATCTGCCGGTAGAAGAAGGTCAGGATCAGTGTGCGGATGTGGCTGCCGTCGACGTCCGCGTCGCACATGATGATCAGCTTGTGATAGCGGAGCTTCGCGATGTCGAAGTCGTCCTTGCCGATCCCCGTGCCGAGGGCGATGATCATCGTCTTGATCTCGTCCGAGGAGAGCATCTTGTCGAAGCGCGCCCTCTCGACGTTCAGGATCTTGCCCTTGAGCGGCAGGATGGCCTGGAAGCGCCGGTCGCGCCCCTGCTTGGCCGAGCCGCCCGCGGAATCGCCCTCGACCAGGAACAGCTCCGCGGCCTCGGGGTTGCGCTCCGAGCAGTCGGCGAGCTTGCCCGGCAGGTTCAAGCCGTCGAGCGCGCCCTTGCGCCGCGTCAGGTCGCGCGCCTTGCGCGCCGCCTCGCGCGCGTGGGCCGCCTCGACGCACTTCTCGACGATCCGCTTTGCCTCCCGCGGGTTCTCCTCCAGGAAGGTGGCGAGCTTGTCGTTGACCGCCTGCTCGACCCATCCCTTGATGTCGGAGGAGACCAGCTTGTCCTTGGTCTGCGAAGAGAACTTGGGATCCTTGATGCGGACCGACACCACCGCGGTCAGCCCCTCGCGGATGTCATCGCCCGTCAGGCTTTCCTTGAGCGCCTTGGCCAGGCCGGAGGACTGCGCGTAATTGTTGATCGTGCGCGTCAGCGCCCCCTTGAAACCCTGCAGGTGCGTGCCGCCGTCCCGGTTGTTGATGGTGTTCGTGAAGCTGTAGATCAGCTCCTGGTAACCGTCGTTCCACTGCAGCGCCACTTCGACCGTCTCGGCGCCGGTGCCGTCGTCGCGCACGTCCGACAGGTAGATAGGCACCGGGTGGAGCGGCTGCTTGTTGCGGTTCAGGTGCTCCACGAACGAGGCAATGCCGCCGGCGTAGGCGAACTCCGCGACCTTGTCGGTCCGCTCGTCGCGCAGCCGGATGTGCACGCCGCGGTTGAGGAACGACTGCTCGCGCAGCCGCTGGGCCAGCGTGTCGTAGTGGAACTCCAGGATGGCGAAGATCTCCGGGTCCGGCCAGAAGCGGACCTTGGTCCCGGTCTTGTCGGTCTTGCCGATCGGCTTGACCGGCTCCTCGGGCAGCCCCTTGTGGTAGACCTGGTACCAGACCTGCCCGTCGCGCTTGATCTCCAGCTCCAGGGTCTCGGACAGGGCGTTGACCACCGACACGCCGACGCCGTGGAGGCCTCCGGAGACTTTGTAGGAG
Organism: Thermoanaerobaculia bacterium; assembly: GCA_036380715.1. Lineage (GTDB taxonomy): Bacteria > Acidobacteriota > Thermoanaerobaculia > Multivoradales > UBA5704 > UBA5704. The sequence goes on from DASVEF010000113.1 coordinate 24,782, forward strand.
TTCTTGTCGAATTTGCCGCCGGAGTGGAGCTCGGTCATGATGACCTCGGCCGCCGAGCGCCCCTCCTCCTTGTGGAGGTCGACCGGGATGCCGCGGCCGTCGTCCTCGACGGTCACCGAGTTGTCGCTGTGGATGGTGACGTCGATGACCGAGCAGTAGCCCGCCTGGGCCTCGTCGACCGAGTTGTCGACCAGCTCGAACACCATATGGTGAAGGCCGGAGGCATCGTCCGTGTCCCCGATGTACATGCCCGGGCGCGTACGGACCGCCTCGAGCCCCTTGAGGACCTTGATGTTCTCCGCAGTATAGGTAGCTTCCGGGTTCGTCAAAGTAGGATCTCCCGCCATGTCACGCGCGTAGGTCCGCCCCGCAGGATCTGGGGCTTCGGATGTGCAAATTATACCACAGGTTGTGGTCCTTTCCGAGCGCTCTAGCGCTGAATCTTCAACGCTTTAGAGGCGCCCGGACCGCTTTTTCGAAAGGCTTGGGGGAAAGCGGTGCGAATCGGCTGTAAATCCCCTGGATGTTCAACAAAGAAAAGGGAAAATAGCTTCCCGAAGCCCTACTCCAGCGCCTTCATCCGTCCCCTCTCCATCTCCCAGGCCTTGCCGACCTCCAGAGTCAGCCAGACCTGGGGGCGGTTCGAGGTGGCGAGGACTTGGCCGGCGTCGCGGAACACCCCCCAGACCGCGGCGTGGGTGGGTGGGGCGAGCTCGGCGTCCGCGTCGTCGAGGAGGTAGACCGGCTGACGGCCAGCCGCCTCGATGGCGCGGCCGTGGGCGGCGAGCAGGAGGAGCGACAGGGCCTTGCGCTCGCCGGCGGAGGCCACGCGGCGGATGTCGTGCTCTCCCCATTGGATATCGAGCTCGTCGCGGTGCGGGCCGAGGAGAGGGATCTGCCTCTGGCGCTCCCTCTCCTCGACCTTCTCCAGGGCCTGGGCGATCGCCTCGGGGCCCTCGAGCCCCGCGGCCGGCGAGGGGCGGTAGGAGACTTCGATCGGAGGAAAGGGGAGGCCCGAGGCGGCCAGCACTCCGCCGAGGGTCTCGCGCAGACGCTCGACGTAGGCCTGGCGCAGACGGATCACCTCGGCCGCGGAGGTGGCGAGGACCTGGTTCCAGACGTCCAGCCCGCCCGCTCCCTGGAGCAGCAGCTCCCGCTTCTGCCGCAGGGCCTCGCGGTAGCGGTTCAGCAGGTCGAGGGCCGCCGGCCGGCTGCCGATCACGCCGCGGTCCATGAAGCGCCGGCGGGCCTGGGGCGCGCCGATCAGGACGTCCATCTCGGTCCAGGTCCAGGCGACCACCGGCAGGGCTCCCAGGTGCTCGGCGAGAGGCGGCGTCCGGCCGTTGAGGAGGCGGACGCGCTTGCCCTCGGTCCAGTGAACCTCCAGGGTCGAGCGGCGGTCGGTCTCGACCTCCCCTTCGAGGTGGAACCCCTCGCCGCCGTGACGGACGCAGTCCTCCAAGCGGGCGGCGCGGAAGCTGCGCGTGGTGGCGAGGACGTAGACCACCTCCAGCACGCTCGTCTTGCCGGCGCCGTTGCCGCCGAGGAGGAGGTGCGAGCCCGGGCCCGGGGCCCACTTCAGGGGCTCGAGGTTGCGGAAGCTGGTGGCGTGGAGGAGGGCGAGCAAGGGAAAGGGGAGGAGGAAACCCTCCTCCCTCAGATCCTCATGGGCATGATCACGCAGAGATAGCGGGTGTCGGGGCCGTCCTGCGGATAGCCGACGCACTGCGTGTTCTCGTCCTTGAGCTCCAGGCGGACGCGCTCGGTCTCGACGGCGGAGAGGAACTGCGTGAGGTAGTCCGGGTTGATCCCCAGGCGCAGCTCCGGCCCCTCGTAATCGCACGCGATTTCCTCGGTGGCCTCGCCCAGGTCGGGGTTGGCGGCCGAGATCACCATCTGGGCGGAGCCGAGCTGAAGGCGCACGGCGCGCGCCCGGTCGCCGGTCAGCAGGGCCACGCGCTGCACGGCCTCGGCGAGCGGCTTGCGGTCGAAGAGCACCTTCTTGTCGTTGTCCTTGGCGATGACCCTCTCGTAGTCGGGGAAGCTCCCCTCCAGGATGCGGCAGATCAGCTCGCGCCGGCCCAGCCGGAACAGCAGGTGGTGCTCGCCGCGGCGGTACTCCAGCTTGCCCTCCCCTTCCAGGCGTTGCAGCTCCTGCAAGGCCTTGCGGGGGACCAGCACGGAGTCTTCCTCGCCGCTCGCCTCGAGCCCCCCCTCGACGAGGGCGAGGCGGTGGCCGTCGGTGGCGACCATCTCCATGGAGCCGTCCTTGAGCTTGAGCAGGGCGCCGTTGAGCTGGAAGCGCGACTCCTCGGCCGAGACGGCGAAGAGCACCTTGGCGATCATGCGGCGGAAGTCGGCGAACGGCAGGCTCACCGTGCGGCTGTCCTCGACGGCCGGCAGGGTGGGGAAGTCGTCAGGCGACAGGCCGTGGATCTTGAAGCGCGACTTGCCCGAGCGGATGGTCAGCTCCTTGGGCTCTTCCTGGACCAGGTGCACCTCTTCGGCGGTCAGCGAGCGGATGATCTCCACCAGCTTCTTGGCCTGCACCGCGATGCCGCCCTCGCGCCGGACCTCCGCCTCGCACCGCGACGTCAGCGACACGTCGAGGTCGGTCGCGGCCAGGTGGAGACTGTCCTCACGGGCGGTGAGGAGCAGGTGGGACAGGACCGGGATGGTCGTCTTGCGTTCGACGATCCCCTGCATGGGGACGAGCTCGCCCAGGAACTCACTGCGATTGACGCGGATCTCCATTCATTCTCTCCGTCTAGAAGACACCTGAATATACATCATAGTAGGAGCCGTAGGTAGGCCGAGGGAGCGCGGAAAGTGGATTGGGAAAGGAGGGTCAAATTCCTGAAGGGCCGTCGTTTAGCCTTCGCGGGGTGGCCTGTGCAGAAGCTGCGGGGCGATCTGTGCCCCCCTGCTGACTTCCTGCGGAAGGTTTTCCGCTAGCGTAAATTTTTCCGCAGTTTGTCCACAAACCGCCCCTGGGGAGGCCTCCGCAGCCTCTCCACAGGTTTTCCACGCGGTCCTCGACCAGCGGACCGGGGATCCTGAGAAGAATTGAAGCAAAACGCGTGCCGAAAAGGAGCTACCGGAAGTGCTGCTCGAACCCTTGGAGGATGCGGTCGAGATCGGGGTCTTTGGCGCGGCGGTCCTCGATATCCCGGACCGCATACATTACCGTGGAGTGGTGCTTGTCGTTGAAAAGTTTGCCGATCTCGGGATAGGAGATCTCGGACAGCCTGCGCAGCAGGTACATGGCGACCTTGCGCGGGAAGACCACCTGCTGCGAGTTGCTCTTGCTCTTGATCTCCGAGATCTTGAGGTCGTAGTGCCGGGCGACCGCCTTGATGATGTCGCCGGCGTTCGGCTTCTTCCCCTCTTCCGGGAGGATGTCCTTGAGAGTCTCGCGGGCGAGGGCCGGGGACATGGGCTTGCCGGTGAGGGAGGAATAGGCGATGACCCGGTTGAGGAGGCCTTCAAGCTCGCGGATGTTCGACTTGACCTGCTGGGCGATGAACTCCGCCACCTCGTCCGGCAGGTGGACATCCTCCAGATAGGCCTTGCGCTGCAGGATCGCCACCTTGGTCTCCAGGTCGGGCGGCTGGATGTCGGCGATCAGCCCCCACTCGAAACGGCTGCGCAGCCGCTCCTCCAGCGTAGGGATGTTCCGCGGCGAGGAGTCGGAGGAGAGGATGATCTGCTTCTGGCTCGTGTAGAGCGTGTTGAAGGTGTGGAAGAACTCCTCCTGCGTCCGCTCCTTGTTGGCGAGGAACTGCACGTCGTCGATCAGCAGGACGTCGATCGTCCGGTAGCGCTCACGGAAAGCCGGCATGCGGTCGAAACGGATGGAGTTGATCAGCTCGTTCACGAACTGCTCGGCCACCAGGTAGAGCACCCGCAGGTGGGGCCGGCTGCGCAGGATCTCGTGCCCGATGGCATGCAGCAGGTGGGTCTTGCCGAGCCCTACGCCCCCGTAGAGGAAAAGAGGATTGTAACTTTGGGACGGGTTCTCGGCCACCGCCTTGGCCGCGGCGTGGGCGAACTCGTTCGACTTGCCCACCACGAACGTCTTGAACTCGTACTTGGGATTGAGGTGCGCCGGCGCCGGGAGCGCGTCCGAAGGCGGGACTTCCTCCTCCTCTTCCAGGAGGAAGAGGACCTCGAAAGCGCGCCCTCCGAGGCCGGCCACGGCGCGGTCCACGGTGGGACGGTAGCTCTCCTCCAAGGTATGGAGAAACCGGGAGTTGGGGGCCAGCAGGACCAGCCGGTCCGGCTCGTCCTTGCGGACCTTCAACGGCAGGAACCAGGTCGCGAACTCCTCGCGGTCGAGCTCTTGCTGCAACTGCTTCTGGAGGAGTGACCAGCGGGACTCAGCCATAGACGGGATACACCGGGAGCGTAGTCAGATTCCACAAGTTTTCCACAGACTGTGGAAAATCCACGCCCAGGAGGGGGATCGTCGAACGTGAAGGCCACCGGTTACGACTGGGCGGATCATATAGCACACCGTTCCGTCCCCGCAACCCCTCCGGGGGCTCAATCAGGAAGAAAGTTCTTTTATCCCAGGATATGGACGCCATAAAAAGATACCGCTTCACCCGGCAGCCGGCCGGGAGGCGAATCCTACCCTGTCCGGCAGCCGGCCTCCAGTCCGCAATCCGGATTCCGACAGATCAGCGTCTTTGTAGAAAGGAAACGGCGGCCAGGGAAGGATTTACAGGAGCGTATATCCGAGAACGAGGGGACTCTGAAGTTTTCCAGGTAGCTATGTCCCATCATTGCAATGAGTTAGCCGTCCAGACCGGGAGCGGGCACACGAATTGCACATACCAAGGTCACTTTCAAAAGCGTAGAGGGGGAGGTTCGCCAGCCAAAACAGACCCACCTCATCGAGATCTTTGATCTCTTCTTTGATTTGCTTTTCCTTTCTCCCCTTACCCAGGGGTAGATCCTTCAAGACCAACCCAAATCCCAGAGCCTCCCCCAAAGCGCGAAGTAAGCAGTAGGGAGCGAGAGCTCCCTTTTCTTTTGTTCGGCGGGCCGGAGGTGAGGGAATCCCCTGCCGGGCGACGTTCTCCTTGGCAAAGAGACCCGCTCTCGAAGCGGGCACAGGCTTTGCACAACACAGAAGCAGATGAAGGATACGAGGGGGAGGTTTCCAACCAGCCAATCTCAAGCCTACCTGAAGACGAGATCTGAAGATCTCACCCTCACTTGAGACCTACCGAAATCCCCTTATCAACAGGGGTAGATCCTCAAAAGCCAACCGGAGAGATGGGGCCTCCCCCCCAGAACGCTCCCAGGAAACTGGGAGCGTTTCACTTTTCAGGAGCTTTCAGGGAATGGAAGAGCTGGCACCGCTGTTGCAGAGAACGTAGACAGGAAACGACGAGGGGGGAAGGTTCCACCAACCTATACTTGTCCTACCTAAACCTGGGATCCTCGGGTCCCACCATCAAAGTAGCCTCCTTATCCCCTTCTCAGGGGTACAATCAATAAGCCAACCGGAGAGATGGGGCCTCCCCCCCCTTACTTCCCCCTCTCCGTCTTGTCCCGTTCCCGAAGAAAAAAGAGCGTGTTGTGCCGTCCCTGCCTGCCAAAATGGCTGGCAGGTGGATAGAATGACGCGGTGCGGCACCTGCAGGATCTCCTCGCCTGGTTCGACCGGCACCGCCGCGACCTCCCCTGGCGCCGCACGCGCGACCCCTACGCGGTCTGGATCTCCGAGGTGATGCTCCAGCAGACCCGGGTCGAGACGGTGCTCCCTTATTACAAGAGGTTCCTGGAACGTTTTCCCACCGTGGAGGCGCTGGCGTCCGCCGAGGTGGACCAGGCGCTGGCCCTGTGGTCGGGTCTCGGGTACTACCGGCGGGCGCGGCAGCTCCACGCGGCGGCACGGCGCATCGTGGAGAGCGGGCAAGGATTTCCACGCACGTTGGAAGGTTTGCAGCTCCTGCCCGGAATCGGCTCCTACACCGCGGCGGCGGTGGCCAGCATCGCCTTCGGGGTGCCGGCCCCGGTGATGGACGGCAACGTCGAGCGGGTGATGTCCCGCTGGCTGGCTCTGGGGGAGGACCCCAGATCGGGCGGCGCCCGACGGCGGCTCCTCGCCGCGGCCGAAGCGCTGCTCGACCCGGAGCGCCCCGGGGACAGCAACCAGGCCCTGATGGAGCTGGGCGCCACGATCTGCACGCCGCGCCGGCCGAAGTGCCTGCTCTGCCCCATCGCTTCCGGCTGCCGCGCCGCCGCCGAAGGGGACCCCGAGCGCTATCCGGCGCCGCGGGTCAAACGCGAGGCCGAGAGGCGCCGGCTGCTGGTGGCGGTCGTCGAGGACGCCTCCGGCGTGCTCCTCTTCCGGCGTCCCGACGACAGCGAGCTGCTCGCCGGCACCTGGGAGCTCCCCTGGGTGGAGGAGAAGGAGGGGGACCCCGAGGCGGCGCTCGCCGCGCGCTACGGCGGGCGGTGGGCGCTGGGGCCGCGGATCGCGGAGGTCCGGCATGGCATCACCTACCGCGACCTGGAGGTGGCGGTACACCGGGCGGAGCTGGCGTGGTCGGGCGCGGTGCGCGAGGGAGCGGAGGCAGGGTGGTTCGACGAGAGCGGCCGGTCCGGGCTGGCGCTGTCGTCGCTGGTCGGGAAGGTGCTGCGCGCTACGAGCCCGCCGGCGCCGGGCGGTCCACCGGCCAGGAGATCCCCGAGCCGCCGGCGAGGATGAACCAGGTGATGATCTTGTCGTCGATCTCGCGCAGCCGGGCCGCCACCAGGTTGCAGAGGATGGTGAGCAGGCGCAGCGACGAGATCTTGTGGATGTCGAGGATCCCCTCCAGCACCATGCGCGGGATGGCGAGGACGACCGCCCCCTGCTCGTGCGCCTTGGCGTCGGCCGAGCGCGCGGTGTTGTCGATCAGCGCCATCTCGCCGAAGTAGCCGCCGCGCTCAATGAAGGCGAGGGCCTCCTCGCCGGCGCCGGGGATGTACTTGCTGATCATCACTCGCCCCTCGAGCACGATGTACATCTCGTGGCCGCTCTCCCCCTCGCGGAAGATGACCTGGCCGGGCGCGAACTGCTTCTCCTGCGACAGGGTGCTGAGGAAGTTGATCTCCAGACCGGAGAGCTTCTGCTCCTGGAAGAGCTTGCGCTTGACCGCGATCTCGACGTGAAACTCGCCGCCGGGCTGGGAGTGGTTGATCGGTCCGTCCTCGGGAGGCCTGCCGGTCTCCGAGAAGAACTGGCTGAGGTTCTGGTTGGTCTGCCGCAGCTTGCCCGACAGACTTTTCCAGAAAGCCCAGTAGAGCGCCAGGTGGAAGCGCGGGTCGCGCTCCATCATGGAGGACAGGGCCGCCGCGTCGAGGACGAGAAGCTCGGTGTCGCCGGCCGTCACCGCCTCGCCGGTGCGCGGTCCGCGATCGACGAAGGAAGTCTCGCCGAAGAGGTCGCCCGGTTCCAGGCTGGCCAGGCCGAAGAGGCCGAACGGAGTCTTGCGCTGGATCCGGATGGCGCCACTCTGGATCAGGTAGACGTCGAACGTCGACTCCCCCTCCTTGAGCACCGTCGCTCCCGGGGGATGGCGGACGTGAGCGGTGCACTGGGCGAGCTGTGCGAGTTGCTCTCCCTTGAAATGGGAGAAGGGCTCCCACTGCGCGAGCAGGTCCTGGATGGCCAAGGTCCGGCTATTGTACCGGAAGGTCGGGCAAGTCCGGAAAGACCCGCTCGGCGAGGCGGCTCTCGGGAGCCGAGGCCCGCCCCTCGCGGCGCGCCCAGCCGGCCCGCTCGGCGTCGCCGAAAGCTTCCCACAGAGCGGCGGCCTGCAGGAACCACTCGGCGAACAGAGGGTCGCCGCTCCCCAGGTCGGAGCGCAGCTTGCTCTCGAGCGGCGCCTCGACCTCGTCGAAGAGACGGCGGGCGGCGCGCCGGTCCCCCCGGCGCAGAGCCACCCAGGCGCGGTGCAGGGTGATCGACTCGGCCAGGTCGGAGCGCCGCGCGGCCGCCGCCAGGAAAGTCTCTTCCGCCGCCGCGAAGTCTCCCTCATAGGCCGCCACCAGCCCCGCTTCGATCCTCGCCTCGCCGTCCTCCGGGTCCGCCGTCAGGATGCGGCCGAGATAGCCCCGCGCTTCCGCCAGCCGCAGCAGGTGTTTGGCCGCGACCGCCGCGGCGTACAGCTCGTCCCGTCCCGCCTTCGCCCGGGAATGCGCCGTCTCCAGGGCCGCCGAGAACTCCCCCCGTCCCACCGCCTCCATCACCGGGCTCGCCGGCGGCTGCCGCAAGACGAGAAACAGGCCGATGGACGCCGCGGCCCCGAGCAGGGCCAGGACGACGATGAGAAAGGTCTCGAAGGCGGGCATGGGCTCTAGAGTAAAGGAAGCTGCGTCGGGCCGATCTTCTGCAGGACCTCGCGCTCGACCACGTCGAGCCACTCGGCGCGCCGCTCGCAATGGAGGTGGAGGGCGGGGATGTCGCGGTCGGCGAGCTCGCGGGCCAGGCGGTGCTCGACGGCGAGCTGGAAGCCGGGGCTCGCCGAGCGGATGCCGTCCGGGCTGATCTGCTCGACGATGGGCACGTGCACCAGGAGGCCGTAGCCGCGGATCCACGACTCGACCAGCGGCTCCATGGCCTCCTGCCGCCCCGCCGCCAGGAGGAGGTAGACGTAGTTGTCGAGGACGCTGCGGTCGCAGATGACCACCGGGTAGCGCGCCTGCGCCACGACCTCCTCGGCGATCTGGGTGTGGAGGATCCACGACTGTGCGGCGACCGAGGTCTCCTCGTTGATCGGCAGCGGACAGCGCCGCGCCACCTCGTGCACGACCTCCACCGCCACGTCCCGCCGCTTCAGCCGCGCGGCCAGGCCGTAGCAGAGGGTGGTCTTGCCCACCCCGTGGCTGCCGATGAAAGCGATCTTCCAGCGGGGAGCGGAATTCACAGAGCCTCCTCCAGGAGACCGAGGGTGGCGTCCAGCAGCGGCTCGGGGATGGTCAGCGGCGGCACGATCTGGGCGACCCGGCCTTCGGGGCCGCCGGCGAGGATCAGGACGCCGCGCGCCAGCGCCTCCCCGGTGAAGCGCCTGGCGAGGCCGCGCGAGAGGAGATCGACGCCCCAGAGGAGGCCCCGGCCGCGCACCGCGGTCACCGACCCGGGCCAGCGCTCCGGCCAGGCGGCGAGGCGCTCGCCGACCCGGGAGCCGAGCGCTGCCGCCCGCGCGGGCAGGTCCTCCTCTTCCAGGATGTCGAGCGCCGCCAGGGCCGCGGCGCAGGCGAGAGGGTTGGCCATGAAGGTGGCGGTGTGGAGCGCCTCGCCCTGGGTTTCCCAGCAGCGGAAGAGCGGCCGGCGAGCGAGGACGGCGGCGATCGGCACTCCTCCCCCCAAGGCCTTGCCGCAGCAGAGGATGTCGGGCCGCACCCCCTCGTGCTCCACCGCGAACATCGCGCCCGTGCGGCCGAAGCCGGTGAAGACCTCGTCCGCGACCAGGAGCGCTCCGGCCTCCCGGCAGAGGCGGGCGAGCCCGGCGAGCCAGCCCGGGGGCGGCACGAGCACCCCCTCGCGGCCGACGACCGGCTCGACGATGGCGCACGCGACGTCGCCAGGACGCAGCGCCTCCTCCACCCGGGCCAGGTCGCAGCCGAAGGGGAGGCGGCGGACGTGGCCGTGGAGGTGGGCGGCGAAGGGGGCGCGGAACTCCGGCCGCGAGGTCGCGGCGAGCGCGCCGAGGGTCAGGCCGTGGTAGGAGGGCTCGAAAGCGAGGACTCCGGGCCGGCCGGTGGCGGCGACGGCGGTCTTGAGGGCGATCTCCACGGCCTCGGCGCCGGAGACCGAGAAGAAGACTTGGGCGTCGTCGACCGGCGCCAGCCGGACCAGCCGGCCGGCCAATTCGACGCGCAGCGGATGGGCGTGCACGTCGCCCAGGCCGTGGAGGAGACGGCCGGCCTGCTCCCGCACCGCCGCGACCACCCGGGGGTGGGCGTGGCCCACGGCCGCGACTCCGAATCCGGAGGTGACATCTATATAGAGGTTGCCGTCGACGTCGCGGACGTTGGCGCCGCGCGCCTCCTCCCAGAGGAGCGAGGCCCCGCCTCCTGGCGGCAGGGTGTTGACCCCGGGCGCTTCGAGCTCGCGCAGGCGCTGTGACAGCTCCTGGGAGCGCGGCCCCGGCGGCGGCGAGGTCACCGCGGGATGGAGGCCGCCGAGGGTCACATCTCCCGCCGGCCGGCGAGAGACCTCCCCAGGGTCACCTCGTCGGTGTACTCGATGTCGCCGCCCACCGGCATGCCGAAGGCGAGGCGGGTGACCTTGACGCCGCGGGGCTTGAGCAGGCGGGCGAGGTAGAGGGCGGTCGCCTCCCCCTCGACGTTCGGATTGGTGGCGAGGACGACCTCGGCGACGCCCTCCAGCCGGGCGAGCAGGCCGGGGATGGCCAGGCGGTCCGGTCCGATCCCGCGATGCGGCGACAGGGCGCCGAGCAGGACGTGATAGAGGCCGTGGTACTCGCCGGTGCGCTCGATCGGCTCGATGTTGAACGGCTCCTCCACGACGCAGAGCGCGGTGCGGTCGCGGCGCTCGTCGGAGCAGAAGCGGCAGGGGTCGACCGCGGTGATGACGTTGCACACCGAGCAGTGGAACAGCTTCTCCTTGACCTCGACGATCGCCTGGGCGAGGGCCTGCGCCTCGCCCGCGGGCGCCTTGAGGAGGTAGTGGGCGAGGCGGGTGGCGGTCTTCGGGCCGATGCTCGGGAGCCGGGACAGCTCGCCGATCAGCCGGGCCAGAGGGTCGGACATCGGAGGCGCGGGGAAGCGCTCAGAAGAGCCCGGGCAGGCTGGACGCCAGGGAGCCCATCTTCCCCTGCATGGTCTCCTCGACCCGGCGGCCCGCTTCGTTGACCGCGGCCACGATCAGGTCCTCCAGCATCGAGGGGTCTTCCTTGTCCATGGCCTCGGGGTCGATCTTCACGGAGACGAGCTGCTTGTGGCCGCTCATCTGGACCGTGACCATGCCGCCGCCCACGCTCGCCTCGACGACGAGCGTGTTCAGCTCGCGCTGGAGGCGCTCCTGCATCTCCTGGGCCTGCTTCATCAAATTACGCATGCTGCTCATCGGGATGGCTCCTCCCTCAAGCCGTGCTCTTCGACAGTCTCCACCTTGCCGCCGAAGATATCAAGGATCGCCTGCACTTTGGGGATCTCGGCGACCCTGGACAGTTCCTGGGCCGGCGCCGCGGCGGGCGCCTCTTCGTCGTTCTTCTTGCGCGCCTCGCCGCGCACCTGGCGCCAGGCGGTCCCGGCCCCCCAGACCGCGGCAACCGACTCCTCGATGACCTTGCGGACGCTGGGCTGCTGCAGCCGCGACTCCAGCATGCCCTCCCCCGGCGGCACGGCGATCCGCAGCTCGCCGTCCACGAAAGCCAGCTCGGCCTCCGCGAGCAGCGCCGCGAACGGCTGCCGCCGCAGGCTGACCTGCTCCAGGAAGGCCTGGACCGGGTCGGCCGGCAGAGAGGGACGGGCCGCGGGCGGCGGCGCCGCGGGCTCCGGCGCGGACCGCCGGGTCGCGGGGGCTGGCGCGGCGGGCTTCTCGGCCTGTTGCGGCGGCGGAGTCGCGGGGGTTGCGGGAGCCGGGGGCCGCGGGGGCGCCGCGGAAGCGGGCGTTGGCCGGGGCGCCGGGGCGGCGGCCGGTCTCCCTTCCGGCAGCGGGACGGCGCCCGCGAGGAGCTCCTCGATGCGGGTCAGCTTGGGCAGCTCGGCGGCGCGCAGCCAGGCGATCTCCACGGCCAGGACGCCGGTCTCGCTGCGCCGCACCACCGGCTCGCTGGTCAGGAGCTGGTGCATCAGGCGGAGCAGGTTCTCGTAGCCGGCCGCGCGGGCGGTCGTGGCGAGCGTCTGCGCCTCCTCGCCCGGCAGGTCCACCTGCCCGGGGTCGCCTCCCATGCCGAGGTGGAGGGCGTCGCGGCAGAAGGCGAGGAACTGGCCGTAGACGTGCCGCGGGTCCCATCCCTCCTCCTCGATCCGCCGCACGAAGCTGTAGACCGCCGGGCCGTCGCCGCGCAGGATCGCCTCCAGCAACCCCTGGAAGAGCGCCATGTCGAGCCCGCCGAGCAGGCGGATGGCGTCCTCGTCGGCGATGGTTCCCGAGCCGAACGTGGCGAGCTGGTCGAGCAGCGCCACCGAGTCGCGGACGCTCCCCTCGCCGGCGCGCGCGATCAGGCGCAGCGCCGTGTCGCTCGCCTGGATCCCCTCGGCCGCGCAGATGGTCCGCAGATAGGCGGCGAGCCCGAGCGAGGGGACGCGGCGGAAGTGGAACTCCTGGCAGCGCGAGAGGATCGTCGCCGGCACGGCGTCGATCTCGGTGGTGGCGAAGATGAAGACCAGGTGGGCCGGCGGCTCCTCGACGATCTTGAGGAGGGCGTCGAACGCCTGGCGCGACAGGCGGTGGATCTCGTCGAGGATCACCACCTTGTAGCGGTCGCGGGCCGGCCCGTACTTCAGGCTCTCGGTCAGCTCGCGCACCTGCTCCACCTTGGAATAGGTCGCGGCGTCGACCTCGATGACGTCCATGTCCCCGCCGCGCGTGATGTCCAGGCACTGCAGGCACTCGTTGCAGGGGTCGGCGATCGGCCCCTTCGCGCAGTTGAGAGCCTTGGCGAGGACTCTGGCGGCGGTCGTCTTGCCGACGCCGCGGATGCCCGAGAAGAGATAGGCCTGCGCGATCCGCCCCTCGGTCAGGGCATTGCGCAGGGCGGTGACGATCGCCTCCTGTCCGACGAGGCTCGCGAACGTCTGCGGGCGCCACTTGCGGGCGAGGACCTGATAGCTCATCTAATCGGTGAAAAGGGGGACGTGGTCATGCGCAGCGCGGCGGCCGGCGAAGGGTTCAGGAGGATCTGCGGCACCCGGCAGAGTCGCCTTATCGCTGCTCCCTTCCGGGCCTGACGAGGTTCGGTGATGGCCGATGCACAGGACCCGAACCCTTCGTGGGCCGCTGCGGACCCCATGCTATGTCCTGGGGTCGGGGATGTAAAGGCACCGGGGTTGCGGAAAATTCCGCCGGATGAGGTCCCTGCCGTCTTGCCCCCCTGAAGCGATCGGACTTTCTACTCCCCGAGGGCCGCGCGGTGGCGAAAGAAGCTTCCGTTGGCTCACCCATCCGCTTCCATTGGTAGAACGCAGGCTTCCATCGCGCTAGATACAGAGACATCGTCGCGAAGAAGCCGACGTCATGGCGACTGAAGCTTCCCGTCGGCCCGCCGTCCGCTCCATCGTAGAAGGTAAGCTTCCACCGCGCTGGATACCGGAACATCGTCGCGAAGAAGCCGACGTCGTGGCGACTGAAGCTTCCGTCGGCTCGCCGTCCGCTCCATCAGTAGAAGGTAAGCGTCCATCGCGCTGGATACCGGGATATTGTCGCGAGGAAGCCGACGTCGTAGCGACGGAAGCTTCCGTCGGCTCGCCGTCTGCTCCATCAGTAGAAGGTAAGCGTCCACCGCGCCAGATACCGGGACATTGTCGCGAAGAAGCCGATGTCGTAGCGACGGAAGCTTCCGTCAGCCCGCCATCCGCTTCCATCGGTAGAAGGTAAGCTCCGTCGCACCAGATACCGGGACATTGTCGCGAGGAAGCCGACGTCCAGACGAGGTAAGCTTCTGTGGGTCGGGTGCCGACTCGCCGGAATTCCCCGTCTCTTCCCGCCGTTTCCTTTCCGGACGTTGAGAAGACGCCGGGGTTCGAGTAAGATACGGCGCCTGTCTGCGGACGGGTATGCCGTGCGCGAGGTCGGGGGCGTTGGAAAGGCCGGAAGATCGGACCTTCATGAAGGAAGCCCTCGCCGAGGCCGGGCGCGCCGCCGAGGTCGGGGACGTGCCGATCGGTGCCGTGATCGTGCGGGACGGGGTGGTGGTCGGGCGCGGGTACAACCGGCGCGAGGCCGACGGCGATCCGCTGGCCCACGCCGAGATCCTGGCGATCCGGCAGGCGGCGGAGCGCACGGCCGGGTGGCGGCTCATGGGATGCACGATCTACGTGACCCTCGAGCCGTGCGCGATGTGCGCCGGGGCCCTGGTCAACAGCCGCATCGGGCGGCTGGTCTACGCGGCTCCCGATCCCAAGGCCGGCTGGTGCGGCTCGCTGGGCAACCTGGTACAGGACCCGCGGCTCAACCACCGGCTGGACGTGACGGCCGGCGTGCTGGCCGGGGAGAGTGCCGTGCTGCTGCGCGGCTTCTTCGCGTCGCTCCGGCGAAGGGAGTGACGCCAGCTCTTTGCAAGATTATGGAGAGGTGTCCGAGTGGCTTAAGGAGCACGCTTGGAAAGCGTGTGTAGGGGAAACTCTACCGTGGGTTCGAATCCCACCCTCTCCGCCATTGATAGAAGGTCAGAGATCCGGAGAGGTGCCAGAGCGGTTGAATGGGGCGGTCTCGAAAACCGTTGACCGGGCGACCGGTCCGTGGGTTCGAATCCCACCCTCTCCGCCAAGTTCTGTTCGTTCCAGGAACGCCCGCGGGCGCGCTGCCGGTTGACGTGCGTGCCACGGGTGGTCTAGATTATGAGATTCGTCCGCCCTGTCGGGGCGGCATTCACCCTGAATTTTTCTCAGTGAAGGCGGGTCATCGTGAAACGGACTTTTCAGCCGAACAACCGTCGCCGCAAGCGGACTCACGGCTTCCTGGTGCGGATGCGTACGCGCAACGGCCGGGCGGTCATCTCGCGGCGCCGGGCGAAGGGGCGCAAGCGCCTGGGCGTCTGACGCCGGGCCCGCCGCGCGGGACGGGCCAGCGCCTGCCACCTGAAGAGAGGCTGCGGAGGCGGGCGGACTATCTCAGATGTTATCGAACGGGACGCCGGCGCCATGGTGCGCTGGCGATTCTCTACTTCGTTCCGAACCAGGTCGGGCATCCACGCATCGGGATCACCGCCAGCCGCAAGGTCGGCAAGGCGGTGGTCCGTCACCGGCTCAAGCGCAGGATCAAAGAGGTCTACCGGCGATGGAAGGACCGAGGGAATCTCCCCGCGCTGGATCTGGTGGTCCACCTGAAGCCCGAAGCGGGCGGGTCGGACTTCCGGACCTTGCGGTCGGAGCTTCTGCGGCTGTTCTCCGGGGTCCTGCCGAAACGGGAGCCCGCGGGTTGACCCGTCTCCTCGTGGCGCTGCTCGACCTGTACAAGCGCCGGGTCTCGCCGCTCCTCCCCCCGTCGTGCCGCTTCACCCCCACCTGCTCGGAATACTCACGGCTGGCCCTGCTCAAGCACGGCCTCGCCCGCGGCGTCGCCCTCACGTTCTGGCGGCTGCTGCGCTGCCAGCCCTTGCACCCGGGAGGCGTCGACCTCCCGTGACGAGGGCCACCGACAATCGAGAGACGAGAGAGAGGATTCAAGGTCCGTGGATAATCGCCGGTTGTTTCTAGCCGCCGCCCTGTCGATGGCGCTCGTCATCGCCTGGTCGTTCCTTTTTCCCCCGAAGCCGATGGACCAGCAGGGCGCTCCGCGCCCGGAGGCCGGCGTGGAATCGCCGGCGCCCGCGCCGCCGGTGGCTCCCTCCCCCGCCCCCGTTCCTGACGCCGAGGCCCCCGTTCCCGGAAGCCCGTCCGGCGCCCAGGCCCCGATCCAGGCTAAGGCCGCGCCGCCCATCTCCGCCGGGCGCGAGCAGACCGTGGTGATCCGCGTTGAAGGCGTCCGGGCGGTCTTCACCAACCGCGGCGCCCAGCTCCTGTCGATGGAGGTTCTGGGCGCCAACGGCAAAGAGATGGTGGACCTCGTGCGCCGCCGCCGCCAGGGTCCTTATCCCTACGGCCTGACCACGGCCAGCCGGCAGCCGCACCCGCTCGACCAGGCCCTGTTCGCCGCCTCGCCGAGCCCGGACGGCCGCTCCGTCACCTTCCGCTACCGCGGCCCCGAGGGGGAGGCCGAGAAGACTTTCGGATTCGACGAGAACCGCCTTCTCGACGTGCGGGTGCGGGTCGCGGGCCAGTCGGGCTGGGGGCTGGTCGTCGGCCCCGGCATCCGCAACCTGAAAGCCGAGGAGCTGAACAGCCAGTTCGTGAAGCCCGGCGTCGTCTTCAAGAAAGACGAGGTGAGCATCCTCGCGCCGCAGAGCACCGACGAGGCGCGGTCGGTTTCGGGAGACGGACTGCAGTGGATCGGCATCGAGGACACCTACTTCCTGGCCGCCATGATCCCTCAGTCGGGGCTCGACCGCGCGGTGGTCGAGCCCTTCCTGATCGAGGGCGCGGGCGCCAAGGAGGGGGTGCGCTTCATCCCGCTGCCGCCCGAAGACCAGATGAGCAAGGAGCAGGAGGACCTGCCGCGCGATCTGCGGGTGATCCTGAAAGCCGCGGGCGACACCCTGGCCCTGCGCTCCTACTGGGGCTCCAAGGAGTACGAGAAGCTGGCGGCCCTCCCCTACGGCCTCGAGGAGACCGTGCAGCTCGGCTACTTCTCTTTCCTCGTCCGGCCGCTCCTCGCCGGCCTGCACTGGATCTACGAGCACATCGTGCCCAACTACGGCTGGGCGATCGTGGTGATGACGGTGCTGATCCGCGTCCTGCTCCTGCCGCTGACCCATACCAGCATGAAGTCGATGAAGAAGATGCAGGAGCTGAACCCGAAGATGCAGGCGATCCGCGCCAAGTACGCGACCAAGCTGCGTGACAAGCAGAACAAGCCGAACGTCGAGATGCAGCGCAAGATGAACGAGGAGATGATGGGCCTGTACAAGGAGCACGGGGTGAACCCGGCCGGCGGCTGCCTGCCGATCCTGCTCCAGATGCCGATCCTGTTCGCCTTCTACAACCTGCTGAGCACCGCGGTCGAGCTGCGGGGAGCGCCGTGGCTCCTGTGGATCCGCGACCTCTCGGCGGCCGATCCCTATTACGTGCTCCCCCTGGTGATGGGAGCGACGCAGTTCCTCCAGGTCAAGCTCTCTCCGCAGACGGGGGATCCCATGCAGCGGCGGATGTTCATGATCATGCCGCTGGCGTTCACCTTCCTGTTCCTCGGCTTCCCGAGCGGTCTCGTCCTGTACTGGCTGACCAACAACATCTTGACCATTGTGCAACAAGGGGTTTACAACCGTCTCCAGACGCGGAGCGCCTGAGCGAGAGGCGCAGCGCGGGAGACCCATTCGAGATCTGATATGAGCGAGCCCAAGCGCAGATTCTTCTCCGGCGACAGCCTGCAACAGGCCCTGGTCCAGGCCGCCAACCACTACAACATCGATCCCGAAGAGATCGCCTACCGCAGCATCGAGAAGAAGCACGGCTTCATCAAGGTCCGCCGCAAGGTGGTCATCGAAGTCGACCCCGAGGCGCCGAAGCGCGACAAGGCCGCGGCCGCCGCGCGTCCGGCTCCCCCGGCATCCCCGCCTCCCCCGCCTCCGGCACCCCCGGCCGCGGAGGCGGCTCCCCGGCCCGCGGCCCCCCGGACCGAGCCGCCGCGCGCCCCCGCCGCTCCCGAGCGGGAGCGGCGCGCTCCGCAGGACCGGCGAGAGCGGCGGGATGACCGTCCCGGCCGCGACAACCGGCGCCGCGACGACCGGCGCGGCCCCGCCGAAGGGCGTGGGCGCAGCGAGGACCGGCTGGAGCGCGGCCGGCGCGAGCGCGAGGAGTGGCGCGACCGCCGCGAAGCCCGGGAGCAGGCGCCGCTCCGGGAGCCGGCGCCGCCGCGCGAGCCCCGCTTCGCGCCGCCGCCGTCGGCGTTCGTGACAGCGCCCGAAACGCGGTTCTCTCCCCTTCCCGCCTTCGGTAGCCTGGTCACCCTTCCCGATACCCCGCGCCGCACGGCCGAGCGTTTCCCGCCCGCGGAGGGTCCGCAGGCCGAGGCCGCGGCGCGCGGGGCGGAGCTCCTGCTGCGGGTCGCCGGCCTCGAGCTCGCGCCGCGCGTCCTCCAGGGGGATGAGCGCCTGGAAGTGGACCTCTCCGGCCCGGACGTCGACTGGTGCTTCGCGGACGACGGCGAGCTCGTGCTGGCCGTCGAGCACCTGCTGCCGCGCCTGATCCGCACGCTGAGCGGCGAGGCGATCCTGGTGCGGGTGGATTGCGACAACTTCCAGGAGATCCGGGAAGAGCGCCTGCGCAGCCTGGCGCAGCGCGTGGCCGAGGAGGTGCGCCGGCTCCGCAAGCCGCGCACCCTGGAGCCGATGAACCCGGGCGATCGCCGCATCATCCACGTCACCCTCGCCGACGACCCGGGCGTCGAGACCGAGAGCGAAGGGGACGGCTACTTCAAGCGGATCACGGTCCGGCCCATTTAGGGGGCTGTCAGACGTTTCACGGGAAACATCTTCGGGGCCACGTTCCACGTGAAACGTGGCCCCGGCCGCTCCAAGCTTCATGCCCTTCCCCCTCCCTCAAATCTCCCGCTCTGATTTCGCGGCGGAGATCGCCGCCCTCTCCCCCGAGCCGCTGGCTGACCCTTCGGTCGACGCGCTCCACGCCCATTACCAGGAGCTGTCGCGCTGGAACCGGCGGCTGTCGCTGATCGGGCCGGGGACGGCGGGCGAGATCCTGGCCCGCCACTACGGAGAGGCGCTGGCGGCGCTGCCCCTGGTGCCGCGGGGGGCGCGGCACGGGCTGGACATCGGATCGGGCGCCGGGTTCCCCGGGCTGGTCCTGGCGGCGGCCCGGCCCGGGCTGGAGATGACCCTCGCCGAGGCGCGCGAGAAGAAGTGGGCCTTCCTCCTCGCCGCGGCGCGCCGGGCCTCATTGCCCTGCCGGTGCCTGAATGTTAGAGTGGGCGTTCCGTTACCCGCCGGCCTGCCGGCGAGCCTGGACGTGGTCACCGCGCGGGCGCTCAAGCTCGAACCCGAGGTCCTCGGCGCTCTCGCGGAGCGCCTGGGACCGGACGGCCGCATCCTGCTCTGGATCGGGGAGGAAGACCCCGATCTGCCGCCGGAATTGTCGCCGAGTGGAACGATCAAGCTCGAAGGGAGCGCCAGGCGGCGCATTCTGCAGCTCCGGCGCTTCCCTTGAGACGGTAAATTACGGGAAACTCGATGAGCACGATTCTCGCCATCGCCAATCAGAAGGGCGGTGTCGGCAAGACGACGACCGCCATCAACCTGGGCGCCGGGCTCGGCGCCCTCGAGCGCCGCGTCCTCCTGGTCGACTGCGACCCGCAGGGGAACGCCACGCGCGGTCTCGGCATCAAGGCCGAGCCGCCCCACCTCTACCATGCCCTCACCGGCGAGGCCGAGATCGCGGAGACCATCCGCTCCACCAACTTCCCCAACCTGGACCTCATTCCGTCGCAGCGCGATCTGGTCGGCGTCGAGGTCGAGTTCGTCGGGGAGAAGGGATGGGAGGGGCGCCTCAAGAAGAACCTGCGCCAGCTCTCCGACCGCTACGACACGATCCTGATCGACTGCCCGCCGTCGCTCGGCCATCTCACGGTGAGCGCGCTGACCGCGGCGGACGGGCTGATCGTGCCGCTCCAGTGCGAGTACTTCGCCCTGGAGGGGATCAGCGAGCTGATGTCCACGGTCAAGCGCATCCAGGGCGGGCTCAACACGCGCCTCAACATCGCGGGCATCCTGCTGACCATGTACGACGACCGGACCAACCTGTCGCGCGACGTGGCCGACGAGATCCGCCGCCACTTCGGCGCCAAGGTCTTCCAGACCGTGGTGCCGCGCAACATCCGCCTCGCCGAGGCGCCGAGCCACGGCCTTCCCATCTTCCAGTACGACATCAAGTCGCGCGGCGCCGAGGCCTACTTGGCGCTGGCGCGCGAGTTCCTGCGGAGGGCGGCTTGAACGTCGGCAAGAAACGGGGTCTCGGCCGCGGCCTGGACGCCCTGATCCAAAAGGAAGAGCCGGCCGCGCCCGCGGTGGCACCGCCGGTCCAGGCCCTCCCGGTCGCCAGCCTGCGGCCCAACCGGTTCCAGCCCCGCACCACCTTCGACGAGTCGCAGATCGAGGAGCTCGCCGAATCGATCCGCGCCCAGGGGGTGATCCAGCCGCTGGTCGTAGCGCCGGACCCGGCGGTCTCCGGCGTCTACATGATCATCGCCGGCGAGCGCCGCTGGCGGGCCTCCCGCAAAGCCGGGCTCGAAACCGTGCCGGTGGTGGTGCGCGAAGTCTCCGGCGACCGCGAGCTGCTGGAGCTGGCCCTGGTCGAGAACCTGCAGCGCAGCGATCTCAACCCGCTCGAAGAGGCGGAAGCCTACCTGGCTCTCCACGACAAGTTCAGCCTGTCGCAGGAGGAGGTCGCGGCGCGCGTGGGCAAGGCGCGCACCACCGTGACCAACTCGCTGCGCCTCCTCCGCCTGCCGGATGAGGTCCAGGAGCTGCTGCGCGAAGGGCGGCTCACGGCGGGCCAGGCGCGGCCACTCCTCGGGCTTGCCACGCCGGACGAGCAGGTGCGCCTCGCCGAACGCGCGGTGCGCGAGGGGCTCTCCGCGCGCGACATGGAGCGGGAAGCCTCCGCGGCTCCTCGCGAGAGCAAGAAGAAAGCGTCCCGGCCGGTCGAGGTCAACACGGCCGCGGCAGCGGAGAAGCTCACCCGGCGCCTCCAGACCAGGGTGGAGATCCGGCGGCGCGGCAAGGGTGGGCGGCTCGAGATCCATTTCCATTCCGAAGAGGAGCTGATGCGCCTCTACGACCTCCTGATGGAGCGGGGAGACAACCCATGATCTTCAAGTCCGAAGGCAAGCAGAGCGACCTCAACGGCTTCCTGGACAGCGGCAGCCACATCCAGGGCGAGCTGAGGTTCCAGACCACCTTCCGGGTGGACGGCAAGTTCAACGGCGTGGTGGTGTCGGAGGGCGAGCTGATCGTGGGCCAGGGGGGCGAGGTCGAGGGCGACCTGCACGTCGGCCAGATTGTCATTTCCGGTATCGTTCGCGGCACTATCCGCGCCTCCCGGCGCATACATTTATCCCAAACCGGAAAATTGTTCGCGGATATCGACACTCCTTCGCTCGTCGTCGAGGACGGCGGCTTCTTCGAGGGGCGCTGCTCCATGGTCCGCGAGGAGGCCAAAGCCAAGGTCGCCGCGGCGCCCGGGCCCAAGCTGGTCGCAGCGAAGGGGTGAGAGAATCCTGAATGCGCAACACGAAGCCTCTTGAACGAAAAGAGATCCGGCAGATGGTTCGCCGGATTGTGAGCCGATTTCAACCGGACAAGATCATCCTCTTCGGTTCGCATGCGCGCGGCGATGCCGGCCCGAACAGCGATGTCGATTTGCTCATCGTGATGCCATTCTCCGGCTCCAAGCGGGAGAAGCAGGTTGAGGTCCGCCTCGCCCTGCGAAGTATTCGTATTCCGAAGGACATTGTGGTCACGACACCTGAGGAGTTCCTTTGGCGCCAAGAAATCCCGGGAACGATCGAGCGGCCCGCGGCGCTGGAGGGACGGGTCCTGTATGCCCGATCCTGACAAGCTGGTCGCGGCGAAGGGATAGACCCTTTTAAAGCCCTTCGTACGAGGGAAAGAACGTCAGCGGGTGGCCCGCGAGGAACTCTTTGGTCAGGGCGGCGGTGAGGACCTGGCCGTCGAGGTCGTTGGAGACGGGGAGGCCGAGGGCGTAGAGGAGGGTGGGGGCGAGGTCGACCAGGCGGGGCTCGATGAGGAGGGCTCCCGGCCGGATCCCCTCGCCGTGGAGGATCAGGACGCCGTCCGGCGCTCCTTCCTGAGTCCCGCGCAGCGCCTCCCGTTCGTCTCCCCAGAGCCCAGGTTCCCTCTTCTCGACGCCGCAGGCCGAGACCACCGCGAGGATGCGTGGCTTCCCTTCCATCCGCTTCCAGAGGTCCGCCAGCAGGTCGTCCAGCAACTCGTAATAGGCGGCGACCCGCGCCGCGGCCTCCTGGGCCGCGGGCTCGCTCGCGCCGGAGAACTGGACGTCGCTGAAGCCGCCGAAGTTGCGTAGCGAGGCCTCGCGCAGGCCGGGGAGCATCAGGAACAGGGAGCCGGTCTCGGGATGCTGCTCCAACAGGGAGAGGGCGAGCGACTCGCGCCAGAGGTCCGCGGCCACGGCTTCCAGCAGCGGCTGCGGCGGGTGGTCTCCGAAGCGGTCGCGGACTCCGGGGTCGATCTCCTGCGGCTTGGTGCGGAAGAGGCTCGCGCGCTGGGCCAGGTCGGCGGGCCGGGAGCTCCCCGGCTCGGGCTCGCCGAAGAAGAAGCGGTCGGAGAGCGAGAAGAGGGGAGCGGAGGACGCGGGCGCGGCGGCGGGCCATCCCACCACGCCGGAGGGGACGCCGAGCCGCGGCAGGAACTCCCAGAGGGCGCGCGCCTCACGATCGTAAACGCGCGGAGTCAGCGGCCCGCGCCCCAGGGTCCCCCACTTCGGGAAGTGGATGCCGACCGGGAGGAGGCGCAGCTCCGAGCCCGGAGCGATCCAGCCGCCCGGGTAGATCCGGCCGCCGGTCACCCCGTGCTTGAACGGGTACTTGCCCGTGGCGAGCGAGGCCCACACCGCGTCGCGCTGGGGAGGGGAGATCGACTCCAGCCGGCCGTAGGCCCCCTGCTGCAGCAGCGAGGCGAAGAACGGGAGCCTCCCCTGGCCGGCCAGCGGCAGGACGGCGTCGAGCGTGGCGGTGTCGAGCCCCACGACCAGGAGCCGGGGCCGTTCGCCCGTCTCCACCGCCGCGGGCCGGGAGGGGGGCGCCGGCCGCGGCCGGAACGCCTCGCGCCGCTCCAGCATGGCGTAAACCGAGAGCAGGGCGAGCAGCACGTACCCGTAGCGGCTCCGCCAGCCGTAGCGCCGGCGGTGGAGGGTGTGGAGCAGGGCGGTGTAGAAGGAGATCAGCGCCGCGAGCGAGAGCCAGAGCGCGGTGCGGATCAGCCGGTCGTTGATCCCCGAGGGGAGGAAGTAGGCATAGTGGGAGGCGTGCGTCCAGTCGAGCAGCGCCGCGCCGGCCAGGGCCAGGGTCAGCGCCCAGGGGAGCCAGCGCCGCGCCCGCTGCGGCCATCTCCAGGTGAACGGGAGGTGGAGCGCCAGGCTCGCCAGGCCGAGCAGCGAGCCGTAGACCGCGATCCCGCGCAGCACCGGCAGCGGCGCGAACGGCAGTCCGGGGTTGAGGAAGAAGATCAGCCCGGCGAGATGGACGCCGGCGAGAGCGCCGGGCGCCAGGCCCGCGGCGAGAACGTCGATCCAGCCGGGACGGCGGCGGCCGCCCCGGCCGGCGTCAGACGATGAAGATCGGCCGGTCGAGCTCGTGACGGAAATGCCACTCGTACGTGTAGCCCGGGAAATCCAGCGGCACCGTGTACTCCACGATCATCCGGACATGGTCCCCCTGGCGCTCCACCTGGACGTGGTCCTTGTCGACGGGCAGCTTGAGCTCGAAGGCGCGGGCCAGGATCTTGGCCTCCAGCTCATCGCCGGTCGCCCTGGCGGCGTGGTAGCGGGCGAGCTCGTCCATGTAGTCGGCGAGCTCGGAGCTGCTGACTTTGACCGGGATGGCTTTCCAGCAGATCAGGACTGTGACGGCCAGCGCCAGCGACCAAAGGATACACCCCAGATTCCCCTCGCCTCGTTCGGCGGTCCTCCGCGGCATGACTTCCCTCCTCAGGGATTGATATTTGCGTCTAGTCTACCGCACTACGTGGAAAGTCCGCTCCCATCGCGTATTGGGAAAGAAGTTGAAGATCACCCGGGCGATCTGCCGGAGCTTGCCGCCGTAGCCCGGCCAGTCGATCGGCTCCCCTTCGTCGCTGTCGAACGACCAGTAGATCATGAAGGCCCGGCCCTTGACGTTGGCGCGCGGCACCGGCCCCCAGAAGCGGGAGTCGTTGGAGTTGTCGCGGTTGTCCCCCATGCAGAAGTAGGACTCCTGGGGCACCACCAGGGGGCCGAAGTTGTCCCGCGCGCGGTTGGCCTGGAAGTAGTCGCGCCGCGAGACGATCCCGGGGTCGGAGTGGAAGGTGAACGACTCGTCGTGCATCCGTTCGCCGTTGATGTAGAGGACCTTGTCGATGCTGCGGATGGTGTCGCCCGGCAGCGCCATGCACCGCTTGATGAAGTCGCGCGACGGGTCGTCCGGGAACTTGAAGACCACGATGTCGCCCCGCCGCACGTCGCGCATGGGCAGCAGCTTCTTCTCGATCGCGATGGCGGTCGGCCCGTAGATGAGCTTGTTGACCAGGATGTGATCGCCGATCAGCAGGTTCTGCTCCATGGAGCCGGAGGGGATTTTGAACGCCTGCACCACGTAGGTGCGGGCGAAGGTCGCGAAGATGATCGCGATCAGCAGGGCCTCCAGGTACTCCCGGAGCAGAGACTTCTCGGAGTCCATGGACGGGTCAGCGGATCAGATGGAACGTCCGCTCCCAGCGGGTGTTGGAGAAGAAGCCGGCGGCCGTCCGGGCGAGGTCCCGGAGCTTGCCTCCGAAGCCCTGTTGCGGGCTCTCGGGCGCCTGCGCGCCGTTCGACCAGTAGATGAAGAGCGATCTCCCCTTGATGAGGTGTCGCGGCAGCGTCCCCCAGAACCGCGAGTCGTAGGAGTAGTCGCGGTTGTCCCCCATGCAGAAGTACTTGCCCTCCGGCACCTGCTCGGGGCCGAAGTTGTCCCGCCGGACCCCCTGCTCGGAGAGGAAGAGGCCCGCCGAGTAGACGTTGGGGTCGCGGTGGATGGCGTAGAGCGAGTCGTCCACCACCTTGCCGTTGATGGAGAGCCGCTTGTCGACCACGTCGATCGTGTCGCCCGGGAGGCCGATGCAGCGCTTCACCACATCCATCTGCGGGTTCTCCGGCGAGCGGAAGACCACGATGTCGCCCCGCTCGACGTCGCGCAACGGCAGGACTTTCCGCTCGAGATCGGTCGCCGCAGGCCCGTAGATGAACCGGTTGACGAACAGGTGGTCGCCGATGAGCAGGGTCTCCTCCATGGAGCCGCTCGGGATGTAGAAGGTCTGGATGACGAACGTGTTGGTGAAGCGCAGGAAGATCGCCGCGATGATGAGCGCTTCGAGGTACTCACGGGCGACCGAGCGTTCCATGGCCGGCCTAATCTACTCGAAAGGTCCCCCCAAGGCTACCGGCCCTCCCCAGTGGAAAGAGATCTTGCAGGCCCGCAAGATCTCTTTCCGCCGACAACCTGTTTATTTACAGCCGCTTAGGCGTTGTTAGCCATCCATCTACGCAAGATCTCTTTCCAGATCCGCCGCCCCGTTCACCCCGCCGAAAATCCCGAAACCTTCTGTTTTCTTCGGTTTACGTCCTCCGGTCCGCCCTGGCAAGGGGCTTGATCTCCTGGGCCGCCGTCATCAACCCGGAGAGGAGGTGGCGGCAGAGACAGGGCGAACCACGCAGACACCGCAAGGCAAGGGAAAGAGCACCGCAGCACAAACGGCAGCACAACGCGGCGAAAAGCCGCAAGGAGATCACGTCATGAAGCGATCCATCCGTCTCGTCAGCAGTCTCGTCGTCCTCGCCGGACTCCTCCTGACCGCCCTGCCGGGCGATGCGGCCGAGGCCCGGCGAGTGGTCAACATCAACTCCGCGGACGCCTCGCAGCTCGCGCTGCTGCCGCGGGTGGGGCCGAGCACCGCGCAGCGGATCGTCCAGTTCCGCAAGGAGAACGGGCCGTTCAAGTCGCCGGAGGACCTGATGCTGGTGCAGGGGATCGGCGAGAAGACCTTCCAGCTCATGAAGCCGTACGTCGCGGTCTCCGGCGAGACCACGCTGAAGGAGAAGGTGAAAGCCGGCCGCACGGCCTCCTCCAAGGACAAAGACAAGGAGGAGTCCCGGTAGCGGGCGCCGGGGGCGGGGCGGCCTCGCCGCTCCGCCCCCGCGCCGCGCTCGGGGCGCGGTATGCGACGGCACGAGAAGGGGTTCCAGATCGCGGAGGTGCTCGTGGTGCTGGCGCTGCTCGCGGTGATCCTGACCTTCGGGATCCCGCCGGTGATGCGGCTCGCGGCCGGCCTCCGCCTGCAGTTGGCCGCGGATGAGCTGATGGCGACCCTGCGCAGCGCGCGCTGGCAGGCCATCCGCCTCGGCATCCATGTGGCGGTCAAGTTCCGGCCCGAGGCGGACGGCCAGGCCACCTATACGGTGTACCGCGACGGGGACGGCGACGGAGTCCTCAACAAGGACATCGCCCGCGGGGTCGACCGGGCGGTGGAGCCGCCGCGGAGGGTGCGGCAGCTCGGCCGGGAGATCCGGTTCGGGTTCCCGGATCAGCCGGCGCGGGAGCCGGGCTCGCGCAAGCTCCTGCGCCCGGGAGACGATCCGATCCGCTTCAACCAGTCGGACCTCGCCTCCTTCGGCCCGCTGGGCACCTCCACCCCGGGATCGCTCTACCTGACGGACGGCCGCGGCCGTCTGGTGGCCGTCCGGGTCTTCGGCCGCACCGGCAAGGTGAAAGTGATCGTCTACGACTTCGAGACAGGGGTGTGGCGCTGAACATTGACTCTTTCCGAAGCCGTGCGGTACCTTGGCAACGATGCGCGCGATTGTTGTCGTCACTACCGTCGGTACCGAAGAGCAGGCCTATCTGATCGCGCGAGAGATCGTCTCCCGCCGTCAGGCGGCCTGCGTCAACATCGTCCCGGGAATCCGTTCGATCTACCGCTGGAAGGGGAAGATCTGCAAGGACGGAGAGCTGCTGCTGATCGTCAAGACGCTGGAGGACGAGTTCGAAGGCGTCATGGCGACCATCCGCGAGCTGCACAGCTACGAGCTGCCCGAGATCCTGGCCTTCAACGTCAGCCGCGGCGAGCGCGGCTTCCTCGAATGGATCCGGTCCAGCGTCGACAAGGAGGCCGAGTTCTCCGACGACGAGGAGGAGGACGAGCTCGCCTACGCGGGAGACGACGAAGGCGAGTTCTGATCCACAGGGGCGCAGCATGCGTGCTGCGCCCCTGCAAACCTCACCGCTACACCGCCGCCAGCGCCTGATCGAGATCGCCGAGCAGATCCTCGACATCCTCGATCCCCACCGAGAGGCGGACCAGGCCGTCGGTGAGGCCGAGCGCGGCGCGCTGCTCGGCGGGCACCGAGGCGTGGGTCATCGAGGCGGGGTGGGAGATCAGGCTCTCGACGCCGCCCAGGCTCTCCGCGAAGCTCATCACCCGCATCCGGTCGAGCATCGCCTTGGCCGCCGCGAAGCTCCCCATCTCGATCGAGATCATGGCGCCGAAGCCGGAGGCCTGCCGCTTCTGGATCTCGTGCCCCGGATGGTCCGGCAGCCCCGGATAGAGGACCTTCCGGACCTTGGGATGGCGGACCAGGAAGTCGACCACCGCGCGGGCGTTGGACTCGTGGCGGTCCATCCGCACCGGCAGCGTCTTGATGCCGCGCATCACCAGGAACGAGTCGAACGGGGAGAGGATCGCCCCCTCCGACTTCTGCACGAAGTAGAACCACTCCGAGTGCTCCGGGCTCTTGGCGATCAGCACGCCGCCGATCGAGTCGCTGTGGCCGTTGAGGAACTTGGTGGTCGAGTGGACCGCGAAGTCCGCGCCGAGCTCCAGAGGCCGCTGCAGGTAGGGGGAGAGGAAGGTGTTGTCCACCGCCACCAGGGCGCCGCGGGAGTGGGCCATCTCCGAGAGAGCCGCGATGTCGCAGATGTCCATCACCGGGTTGGTCGGCGTCTCCAGGTAGAGCATGCGGGTGTTCGGCCGCATCGCCGCCTCGACCGCGGCGATGTCGGACGTGTCCACCCAGGAGGAGGAGACCTGGTAGGGCTCCAGGAGCCGGGTGAAGTAGCGGTAGGTGCCGCCGTAGACGTTGCGCGAGCAGACCGCGTGGTCCCCCGCCTTGAGCAGGGTCATCAGGGCGGCGATGGCCGACATGCCCGAGGCGAAGGCGTGGCCGGAGGCGCCGCCCTCCAGGGAGGCGACGTTGTCCTCCAGCGCCTGACGGGTGATGTTCTGGACGCGGGCGTACTCGAACTCGGCGGGCTCGCCGAGGCCCTTCTGAACATAGGTGGACGTCTGGTAGATGGGAACCGCCACGGCGCCCGTCCGCGGGTCGGGGGGCTGCCCGGCGTGGATCGCGCGGGTGGCAAAGCCGAGCTGTCTGGGATCACCTTTCACTGGAATCCTCGATTCGGTCGAAAAAGGTCAGGGGGAAATCGGCTCGCACGAGCCGTCGCGGCGGGATTCTACAACCGCGGGCGGCCGGCTCGCCCTGCGTCCGCTCCTTCGTGTGCGCGCCTGCGGCGCTGCCAGTCGCTCCCTCGGGCGAGGCCGAACCGGCTGCCGACCGGCGGTAAGATAGCGCCGCCATGAGCGACACCTTCTCTCCGATCCGCTGGGTGAACGACCGTCTCGAGCTGCTCGATCAGACGCGGCTCCCCGACGAAGAGGTCTGGCTGGGCTGCGACGAGCCCGAGCAGGTGGCGGAGGCGATCCGCCGGCTGTCCGTGCGCGGCGCGCCGGCCATCGGCGTATCCGCGGCCTATGGACTGGTTCTCGGAATCCGCACGGTGCGCGATCCGGAGCGCCTGACGGACCGCTTCCGGGAGGTCTCGGAGATGCTCGGCCGAACCCGTCCCACGGCGGTCAACCTGCGCTGGGCCCTGGAGCGCGGCCGGGAGGTCTTCGAGAGGAGCGCCGCCGGCGGACCCGCGGAGGCGGCGCGCGCCCTGCTCGCCTGGTCCCACCAGCTCCACGCCGACGATATCCAGGCCAACCGGCGGATCGGCGAGCACGGAGCGCGGCTCTTCGCGCCCGGCACCCGGGTGCTGACGCACTGCAACACGGGAGCGCTCGCCACCGCGGGCTACGGCACGGCGCTCGGAGTGATCCAGTCCGCCTGGAAGGACGGGCGCGTGGGGATGGTCTGGGTGGACGAGACCCGGCCGCTGCTGCAAGGGGCGCGGCTCACCGCCTGGGAGCTCAAGAAGCTGGGCATCCCCTTCCGGCTGGTCACCGACTCCAGCGCCGGTACCCTCATGGCGCAGGGGATGGTCGACCGCATCGTGGTCGGGGCCGACCGCATCGCCGCCAACGGCGACACGGCGAACAAGATCGGCACGTATCCGGTCGCGGTGCTGGCGCACCGGCACGGCGTCCCCTTCTACGTGGCCGCGCCGCTGTCGACGATCGACCGCGCCACGCCGGACGGAGGGGCGATCCCCATCGAGGAGCGGCGGGGAGACGAGGTGACCGACGTCTTCGGCCGGCGGATCGCGCCGGACGAGACAGAGGCCCTCAACTTCGCCTTCGACGTCACGCCGAACGAGCTGATCACGGCCATTGTCACCGACGCCGGGGTGCTGGAGCCGCCCTACACGGAGAGCATCGCCGCCGCCTTCGCGCGGGCGAAGCCATGAGTCATACCTCTTCGTCTTCTGCCAGAGCAGACTCAAGGTACCGGATGAGAACGGGAAGGTTGTCCTGAACCGTTGCCCAGAGTATGTCCAGGTTGATGTCAAAGTAGTCGTGGACCAGCCGGTTTCGCATGCCGACCATATCAGGCCAGGGAATTCCGTCGAGCTTCGAGCGAGCGCCGGGGCTCACCTTGTTGGCAGCCTCGCCGATCACGGAGACCAGCCGGACCAGAGCGTCTACGAGAGGTTCGTCGTTGGCTTCGAGGTCTTTACGACTACGTCCTGCAGCAAAGCGTGCTGCCCTCTTGGCAGCGTCGAGCATGTGCTGCAGGCGGATCCTGTCATCCTTAGGAAACATGCAGGTCTACAGCTTCTTGCAGGACTTCATGCCTGAAGTAGCGGCTCAGGTCGTCGGCCGTACGGAGATCGACCTTGAAGCCGGTCAGCTCGCCCAGCTCCCTTTCCATGCGCGCCATGTCCAGCAGAGTGACGCGCGTCCCAGGCTCGAACTCCACGAGCAGGTCCAGGTCGCTGTCCGGGCGAAAAACCGGCAGATCCAGGTCGTCGTCCTCAGAAAAGTCGTCGATCCGGTCTCTCAGGATAGAGCCGAAGGTCTTGAGATGACGGATGGAGTTCCGTCGACAGAAGCGATCGATGTCCCGGAGCCGCTTTTTCAGGTCCTCTTCGTCGCGAGCGCGAATCACCGAGATCTCGAAATACGGCGACTCACGACGGAGGATTTGCCCGCGGTTTCCAATATCGAGGAGGAGGGCTCCGTCTCGGAGGACGGAGACGCGTCCGAAACGATGCACCGGCTTCTCCCGTGCATGCCACTCCCGGAGCTTCTGCTTCAGCAGAGGCGCTCCACTGTCCAGAGGGAGTAGCAGACCGAGCCCTGTTAAATCGTAGATGACGAGATGGTCCAGGTTGAAGCGGCCGCGAACGAGCCCGTTGGCCTTCTCGAGGAACGCGGAGAACAGGATCTCGGCCCAAAGCTGAGCCGCCTCCCTCTCCGGAGTATTGATATCGACAGGCAGGACCAAGCCATCATCAGCTCCGCTCGCCGCGGAGAGTCTCTTCTGGTATTCCTGGGTGGAGCCGTCGGTCAGCTCGAAGGTCTCCTCCCGTCCGCCAAGCCACTCTAGAACGAAGTCGGGCGGGTCTTTTCCCTCCGAGGTCTTTCTCAGAGTCAGCGGGAGCGGCAAGAGACCCTCTCCGGCAAGAAACCGGAGGTAGCGCAGCATGCAGAAGTGTTCCCGATGATGCTTCGTCCTGCCTTCATGCCGCGCGGGAACCCGCTGTTCGAGGTGGTCGAGGGTCTCCAGCAAGCCGTCGCGATCCGCGAAGTGGATGGACTCACCCGGTCTGAGGAGGACTTTGTCGAGGTTGTGGGCCATGCCTGGGATCATACCCGCATCCTGCAAGGTTGTCTGGAATGTCTGTCGCAGACGGGCTTGCGCCCTGAGGAGGGAGGTCTTTGCCTTGGGTGGATGGTGGAGGCGGTGGGAGTCGAACCCACGTCCGAGAAACGCGTCCCGAGAGCTTCTACGTGCGTATCCTTCTAATCCTGGTCTCGCTGTTCGCGCTGTGGAAGAAGGCAGCCGGCGCGGCAGCCAGCCTCGTTAAACATCCGGGCACGTAGCGAGGCGATCCGTACCCTTCCGATCCACTTTGTGTGTCATCCCGAAGAGCGCCGTGAATCAAGGCACTCAGCGGGACGTCGCTGCCGTTTGATTAGGCCGCGAGGGCGAAGTTATCGTTCGCAGTTACTTTGGTTCCGTTTATCGAGCGGAAACTCGACACGCAACCCCCGACCCGCTCTGTTCCCCGTCGAAACCGGTACGCCCCCAAATTGGCAAAGAACCCGTACACCAGTATAAACCAAGTGGGCCGCCACAGCATTCCTATCCTGGCAACCCGTCCCCCTCGGCCTCGGCGGCCACCGCGACCAGGAACTCCTGCGGGCCGCTGGTCCGCAGCCGGGACAGCACCAGGAACCACCCGCCGAGGGCGAGCACGGCGCCGAGGGAGGAGATCGGCAGCAGCTCCGGAAAGAACGGCCAGAGGACCGTGGCGATCCCGCCCAGGCCGGAGATCACCAGGATCACGACCGGGGCGGTCTGCACGTACTGAATGGTCTCCTCGGGCCGGAACACGACGCGGGAGCCCTCGCCGTCCTCCTCGACCGTGACCGGACCGGACACCAGCCCCCGACGCAGCCCAGAGACGACCGGCAGATAGAGCGTGCCGCCTGGACCTTCCCGGTCAAACTTCGCCCCCCAGGCCTCCGCCGCCCTCCCGACCGCTGCCAGCGCGGCCTCGGGCGGGGTGTCCAGGTCGATCTCGTGCGCCTCGTCTGTCATGGGGGAAAGATATCGAGAGTCACCCCAGCGCCGTCTGCGGCAACTCCAGCCCTTTCATCGAGGAGAACACGGTCAGCCGTCCCTTGAGGTCCGCCACGCTCCCTTTGCAGCGGTCGAGGACGTCGGGAGTGAGGAGGAGGATCAGCTCGCCTCCGGCTTCGGCGACCACGCAGGGGAGCTGGTCACCCACCACCCGGCCGAGCGCGGGGCCGATCTCGTCCTTGTGGACGTAGTCGACGGGGACGCCGATCTCCTCCTTGCAGTCCTTCCACTCCGACTTCTCGCCGGCCAGGCCGTGCGTGATCGTGCAGAGGGTGCAGCCTTTGATCTGGAGGAGCTTGCGGGCGCTGTCCAGGAAGGCGTTGATGGAGCCGGAGCCGGCGTTGAAGACGAAGATCAGCCGGTCGATCTTCCGCTTCGTCATGGGAAAGCCCTCCTGTCAGGCGGCCTTCTCGACGAGGATCTCCTCGAAGAACGACTCGACGGCGGCGAGGAAACTCTCGACGTCCGGAAGGTGGTTGATGTCCTGCCGCAGGCGGCGCCCGTTCGGCAGGCCGTGGGTGTACCAGCCGGTGAATTTGCGCAGCTTGTGCATCGCGTAGCGGGACGGCTCGCGCTCGGCGACCAGACGGAAGTGGCCGAGGATGAGGTTCCGGCGGTCCTCGACCGTCGGCTCGGTGAGCCGGCCGCCGGACATGCGGGCGGCGATCTGCCGGAAGAGCCAGGGGTTGCGCGTGGCGCCGCGACCGACCATCACGCCGTCGCAGCCGGTCTCCGCGAGCATGCGTAGCGCGTCCTCGGGCTCGCGCACGTCGCCGTTGCCGATCACCGGGATCGACAGCGTCTCCTTGAGCTGGGCCAGGTGCGTCCAGTCCGCCTCGCCGGTGAACATCTGGCGGGCGGTGCGCGCGTGCATGGCCACGGCGTTCACCCCGTTGGCCTCGCAGATGCGCCCCAGCTCCAGGTAGTTGCGCCGGCAGTCGTCGAGGCCGAGGCGGAACTTGACGGTGAGCGGAATGGAGATCGCGTCGCGCACCGTGCGGACGATGCGCTCGGCGAGCTTCAGGTCGCCCATCAGGGCGGCGCCGGCGCACCCCTTGAGGACTTTGTTGGCCGGGCAGCCCATGTTGATGTCGCAGATGTCCGCGCCCAGCTCCTCGACGACCAGGGCGGCCTCGCGCATGGTGGTGGCGTCGGAGCCGTAGATCTGGATGGCGAGCGGGCGCTCCTCCTCGCCGAAGTACATCAGATCGCGGGTCTTCGGGTTGCCCGAGACGATGGCCTTGGAGGAGATGAACTCCATCGACACGACGCCCACGCCGCCGATCCGGCGCACGATCAGCCGGAAATCGCGGTCGGTCACCCCCGCCATCGGGGCGAGCCAGAGAGGGGGATCGACGTGGACGGAGCCTATCTGCACCATACGGCGATTCTAACCCGGGGGTTGGACGGGATCTTCCCGCCCATCTCTCGGAGGGTACCGCCGCGTCGAGCGGCCGATGACCCAGGTCAGCAAGGCGGTGATGACGGCCCATTGGAGGCCGCCGGCGAGGAGGCTCCAGGTGAGGAGGGGGTCTCCGTCCAGGTGCATGTAGGCGAGCGAGGCCGGGAAGTCGAGCCAGGAGAGGATGTTGCCCCGGCCGAAGAGGCCCCAGGTGCGCCACACCCAGAGGACGGTCAGGGTGTGGAGGACCGCGCCGATGATCAGGGCGGCGAGGATCGCCCGCCGCGAGGGCCAGGGTCTCATGCCGTGCCTCCGTCCGCGGCGAGGCGGAACCCGTAGTCGCTGTAGCGCATGTGGGGAGGGATCGCGGAGCGCGCCGCGCACCGGCTCGCCCGGATCTGATGGCGCCACGAGCCGCCGCGCGAGGAGCGCCGGACCCCGTGGTCCGGCCCGCGCGGGTCCTCCCGCGGGGAAACTTCGTAGTAGCGCGCTTCGTACCAGTCCGAGCACCACTCGTGGACGTTCTCGCCGAGGCCGAGGAACCCGAGTGGATGGAGGGAGGGGTAGGCGTCGACCGGCTCGGGGCCGCCGAGCCAGCGCCGGTCATAGTCGGGCAGCGACTCCGGAGAGTCGTCCCCCCAGGGGTAGAGGACCTCGCGGTCCGCCTTGGCCGCCCGCTCCCACTCGGCCTCGGTCGGCAGCCGCACTCCATGACCCAGCGTCTCGCTCGCCCAGGCGCAGTACGCCGCCGCGTCCTCCCAGGACGGGCCGACCGCCGGCATGCGGGGATCGGAGAAGGCCGGATCGTCCCAGAACGGCGGCGCGGGATGCCCGGCCGCGTCGAGGAAGAGCTGGTACTCCTCGCGGGTCACCTGGGTGCGCGCCAGGAGGAAGGAGCCCACCGCGACCTCGTGCCGCGGGTTCTCGTTGTCCCGCGGCCCGCCGCCCATCCAGAAACGGCCTCCCGGCACCCGGATCCACTCCACGGTCATGGGGTCCTCACCCCCGTCCCCTCTCCCGTCACCGGGAGAGGGGCGCCTCCGCCCATCCCGCATTGTTCCCCCTCTCCCGGTGACGGGAGAGGGAGCCAGGGGGTGAGGGCTTTGCGAGTCTCGCTCTTCAGACACCCGCCTAGCATACCGCCGTTGCAGAGCCCTCGCGCCGGCAGGGATATGATCGCCCGCATGGCCTGGTACAAGGAATGGTTCGGCGAGGAGTACCTGGAGCTGTACTCGCGCCGCGACCAGCCGGAAGCGGAGATGCACGCCGACTTCGTCGAGCGGCATCTCGACGGCCCGCGGCCGAACGCGGTCCTCGACCTGGGCTGCGGCGCCGGCCGCCATACCGCGGCCCTGCGCCGGCGCGGCTACCGGACCCTCGGGGTCGACCTCTCGCTCACCCTGCTCGCCCGCATGCGCGGGCTCCCCAAGGTGGCGGGCGACATGCGGGTCCTCCCCTTCCAGGCCGGCAGCTTCGACTGGGTGCTGAGCTTCTTCACCTCGTTCGGCTATTTCGAGCGCGAGCGGGAGAACTTCCGGGTGCTGGAAGAGATCGTGCGCATCCTCTCCCCCGGAGGCCGCTTCCTGATCGACCTCATGAACCCGGGCCCGATGCTCGACCAGCTCAAGCCGCGCGAGAGCCAGGAGATGGACGCGGGCCGGGCCGAGATCGAGCGCTGGTTCGACGCCGAGAAGAAACGGATCAACAAGCGCATCGTCGTGCACACCCCGGGCGAGAGCCCCCGCACGTTCCTGGAGAGCGTGCGCGTCTACCAGCCGGAAGAGGTGGTCATCGGCCTGCGCTGGGCGGGCCTGGAGGTCGACCGCCTCGTCGGCAACTTTCACGGAGAGATCTACGAGCGTGACAGCGAACGCCTCATCCTCATCGGTCATAAGCCGGCCTGACACGTTGCGGGTCGACCTTGCGGCCGCCGGCCTGCTGCCCGGGCTGCCGGCCGCTTTTCTGGCGGGGCGCGACCGCGACCTGCTGGCCCCCCTGCGCTTCCTGCCGCCGCGCGAGACGCCGTCCGGCCCTCCCATTCCGGGAGCGCGCCGCGAGGTGGCCGAGGCGCTGGCGGTCACCAACGGCTCCTACGGACACCCGAAGGCCGACGAGCTGGCCCGGAAGCTGGCCGATCCGGCGACGCGCGTCGTGGTCACCGGCCAGCAGCCCGGCCTGCTCGGCGGCCCCCTCTACTCCGTCGCCAAGGCGGTGGCGGCGGCGCGCTGGGCGGCCGAGCTGGAGGCGCGCGGCGAGCCGGCGGTGGCGGTCTTCTGGGTCTCCACCGAGGACCACGACTGGGCCGAGGTCTCCTCGGCCGTGGTGCCCACCGCGGAGGGGCCGCGCAGCTTCGACCTCGGGCCCGACCCGGAGCCGCTCATGCCGGTCGGGATGCGCACGTTCGGCCCCGGCATCGCCGAAGTGCTGCGCTCCCTGGCCGAGGCGGTGCCCGGGGAACGCTACGCCGACTGGCTCGCCGAGGCCGGCCGCTGGTACCGGCCGAACGCCCGCTTCGGCGAGGCCTTCTGCCGGTTGATGGCCGCCGTGCTCGGCCCTCACTGCCCCCTGCTGCTCGACTCCCTGCTGCCGGCCCTCAAGGCGGCGCAGCGCCCCTGGCTGCGGCGGATCGTCGAGCGCCGCGAAGCCTTCGACGAGGCGATCGCGACGCGCGAGGCGGAGATCCAGGCGCGCGGCCACTCCCTCCAGGTCAGCTCGCACCCCGGCCTGAGCCCGCTCTTCCTCCTCTCGCGCGGTGAGCGGCGGCGGATCGAGTGGCGCGGCGGCGACGCCTGGAGCCTGCGCGGCCGGGAAGGGGACGGCGGCGACGTCGCGGAGCTGCTGCGGATCGTCGACGAGAACCCGGAGGTGGTCTCCCCCGGCGTGCTCGCCCGCACCGCCATCCAGGACGCCGTCCTCGGCTCGTACCTGCAGGTGCTCGGTCCCGGGGAGCTCTCGTACATGGCGCAGGTCTCGGCCATCTATCCGGTGCTGGAGGTGGAGGCCCCCTGGACCTCGCTGCGCCCGCAGACCCTGGTGCTCGACGCCAACCAGATCGAGAAGCTGGAAGGCCTGGGGATCTCGCTGGCCGACCTGATCGGCGACCGCCAGCGGCTCGACCGCGCCCTCGCCGAGGACGGCGACTTCGTGACCTCGGTGCGCGCCCGGGTGGAGGAGGCGCTCGCCACCCTGCGCGATCCCGCGCTGGCGACCGATCCCAACCTCGAGCGGCCTCTGGAGAAGACGCGCGAGCAGATCCTGCGCGCCCTCGACACCTTCGCGGACAAGGTGGTGTCGGCGTCGGCGCGGCGCAACGAGGTGCGCACCCGCCGCGTCGAGCAGCTCCGCGAGGCGGTCCTGCCGCAGGGCCGTCTCCAGGAGAGGGTCGTGGCGTCGGCGCACTTCCCGGGAAAGTACGGTTCCGGATTCGTCGAGAGCTATTGGGAACAGATGGAGCTCGATCCGAGCTTTCTGCAGGTGGTGAGCGTATGAGCACGAAGCTGGACGTCCTCGCGATCGGCGCCCACCCGGACGACCTCGAGCTGGGATGCGGCGGCACGCTGGCCCTGCTGGCCCGGCAGGGGCGCCGGGTCGGCGTCCTGCACCTGACCGGCGGCGAGCGGGGGACCCGCGGCACGCCCGAGGAGCGGCGGGCCGAAGCCGAGGAGGCGGCCCGGGCGCTCGGCGCGGCGGAGCTCGCCTTCCTCGACTGCGGCGACGGCGCGTTCCGCTACGGCGAGGCCGAGGAGGACGCGCTGATCGACGTCCTCCGCGGCTGGCGCCCCGACCTGGTCCTCGGCCCCACGCCGCACGACCGGCACCCCGACCACGCCCGCGCCCACCATCTCGTGGAGGCCGCCTGCTTCTACTCCGGGCTCGCCAACCGGTGTCCGGGGAAAGAGCCCTACCGGCCGGCCGCGGTCTTCTCCTACATGCAGCACGATCCGTTCGATCCGAGCTTCATCGTTGACGTCTCCTCCGTCTGGGAGGCCAAGATGGAGTCGCTGCGCGCCTACCGCAGCCAGCTCTTCCAGGGGGAGCACGAGAAGAAAGAGGATGAGAAAGGCGGGGAGCCGCCGATGACCAAGGTGGCGAGCCGGGAGTTCCGGCTGGCGGTCGAAGGGCGGGCGCGCCACTTCGGGCTGCTGATCGGCGCCGAGTTCGGCGAGCCTTTCTGGAGCCGGCTGCCGCTGGCGGTGCGGGACCCCCTGGCGGTCCTGCCGGGAGGTGTGCGATGAGGATCGGCATCAGTTGTTATCCGACCTACGGCGGCTCCGGGGTCGTGGCCACGGAGCTGGCCATGGCGCTGGCCGAGGGGGGAGACGAGGTCCACGTCATCAGCTACGCGCTCCCCTCGCGCCTGACCTTCCTCAACCCCCGGCTCTTCTTCCACGAGGTGGTCACCCCGACCTACCCGCTGTTCGACAACTACCCGCCGTACTCGCTGGCGCTGTCGACCAAGATGGTCGAGGTGGCGCGCCACCACCAGCTCGACCTGCTGCACGTCCACTACGCGATCCCCAACGCCGTGTCCGCCGTGCTCGCCCGGGAGATCCTGGCGCCGCAGCCGCTGCCGGTGGTGACCACCTTGCACGGCACCGACGTCACCCTGGTGGGGACCGACCCGAACTACCTGGAGACCACCCGCTGGGGGATCCTCCACAGCGACGCCGTGACCGCGGTGTCGGAGTCGCTGCGCCGCAGCACCATGGAACAGCTCGGCATCCCGAACCACATCGACGTGGTGCCCAACTTCATCGACCCCGCGCGGTTCGAGCAGGCGCGGAAGCTCCCCGGAGCGCGCCGCTGGGCCAAACCGGGCGAGCGCCTGCTGGTCCACATCTCCAACTTCCGGCCGGTCAAGCGCGTGCTCGACGTGGTCGAGGTCTTCCGGCGGGTGCAGCGCGAGGTCCCCACCCGGTTGCTCATGGTGGGCGACGGGCCGGAGCGCGGCCGGGTGGAGCAGCACTGCCGGGCGCACGGCATCTGCAATTCGATCACCTTCGTCGGCAGCCTGCCGCTGATTGAAGAGGTGCTGGTCGGGGCCGACCTCTTCCTGCTGCCGTCGCAGACCGAGTCGTTCGGCCTCTCCGCCCTGGAGGCCATGGCCTGCGAGGTGCCGGTGGTCGCCACCCGGGTGGGCGGCGTGCCCGAGGTGGTGGAGGAGGGCAAAAGCGGCTATCTCTGCGAGGTGGGCGACGTGGACGGCATGGCCCAGGCGGCGCTGCGGCTGCTCCGGGACGAGGAGCTGCGGCGCTCTTTCGGCGAGGCCGGCCGGCGCCGCGCGGTCGAGGTCTTCGGCCAGGGCCCGGTCGTGGCCCGCTACAAGGCGATCTACGACCGGGTGGCCCAGCGCGCTTGAGGGGGTGTCTCGAAAGTGTGGACCGCGCCGCTGAGCCCTCACCCCCTGGCCCCCTCTCCCGTCACCGGGAGAGGGGGGAAAACGCAGAAGAGAGAAGAGGTTGGATGGGGGCGCCCCTCTCCCGGCGACGGGAGAGGGGACGGGGGTGAGGGCCCGCAACGGCGACTGTACGAGGACTTCTGAGACAAGAGGAGATGGCTTCCTACCCGAGCCCCGCCGGCGAGGCCCGCGCCGAGATCCGCGAGAAGGGCTCGCGCTTCCTGGCCGTGGTCGGGCCGGCCGCGGACGAGGAGCGGGCGAAGGCGAGGCTCGCGGAGCTGGAGCGCCTCTACTTGGACGCCACCCACCATTGCTGGGCGTGGCGCCTGGGCTCGCCGCCCCGCGAGCGCGGCTCCGACGCCGGCGAGCCCGCGGGGACCGCGGGAACGCCGATCCTCCAGGTGCTGCGCGGCGCCGGGCTCTCGGACGTGCTGGCCGTGGTGGTGCGCTGGTTCGGCGGCACCAAGCTCGGCAAGGGGGGGCTCGCCCGCGCCTACGCCGCCGCCGCCCGGGAGGCGCTCCAGGAGCTGCCGGTCGCCACCCGGGTGCCGACCGTACGGCTCGCCCTGCGGGTCCCCCACGGGAAGGTCGGCGCGGTCAAGCGGTTGATCCACCCACCTGGAGTGGAGCTGGAGGAGGAGGAGTACGGCCAGGAGGCGCGGCTCGTCCTCGTGGTCCACGAGGAGCGGCAGGGTGCCCTGCGCGAGGCATTGGCGGATCTGGGAATCTCCCTGTAGACTCCCCGGAGGATCTTTTTCCGATAAGGAGATCTCTCGATGAGCGAACCCGGCGCCCCGCCTCCACCTCCGCCGTACAACCCGCCGCCTCCGTCTCCGCCTCCGCCCACCGGGACTCCCGGTTCGACGGTCAGCCCGAACCGGAGCGTGATGATCGTCCTGTCGTATCTGTGGATTCTGTTCATCGTTCCGATGATCGCCGAGAAGGACGACCCTGAGGTGCAGTGGCACGCGAAGCACGGCCTGGTGTTGACCGTCGCCGAGCTCATCGCGTTTTTGGCGCTCTTGATGCTCCAGATCGTCCTGAGCAACGTCTCCGGCTGGGGCGGCGGCTGCGGCTGCTTCTCGTTGACCAGCCTCGGCTCGCTGGCCTTCCTGGTGGTGCGGATCCTCGCCATCATGAAGGGGGTCAACGGCCAGCGGTTCATCATTCCGGGGATCAGCGACTTCGCGAGCCGCTTCTAAAAACAAGGAGGAGGGGCATGAACGACATACCCACACCTGCGACACCGCCGACCCTGGGCCAGCCGGCCGAGTCGGCCAGCAGCCAGGCGATCACGGCGCTGATCCTGGGCCTCGCCGGGTTCTTTTTCTGCCAGCTCCTGGGGCCGTTCGCCTGGTATCTGGGAAACCAGGAGGTCCGGGCGATCCGCGAGGGCCGCTCGCCCAAGGCCGGAGAGAGTCTGGCGACCGTCGGCAAGATCTGCGGGATCGTCGCCACGGTCCTCCTGATCCTCATCCCCGTGGTGATCATCGCCATGGGCGGGATGGCGTTCCTCGCGGCGCTGTTCGGGGCCGCGGCGGATTAGCGGGCCGCAGCCGTGCAGGTCAGGGAGAGCGCCCGGCTCTGGGCTCTGGCCGGTCTCGGAGCCCTGGCCGGCTTCTTCCTTTTCCGGGTCTGGGTGCCGGCTTCCGGCGCCCAGATCACCGCCTGTCTCCTGCGCCGCTTCGCCGGCCTCCCCTGCCCGGGCTGCGGCATGACGCGGGCCTTCGCCCACCTCGCCAAGGGAGAGTGGGCCGCCGCCGCGTTCGATCACCCGTTCGCCTTCCTGATCGCCGCGGAGCTGGCGCTCGCCTGGATCCTCTGGGGCGCGGCCCTCGCCCGCGGGCGTGACGTCCGCATGCCCCCGTGGTTCGAGCGGCTCGCGCTGGCGCACGTGGCCGCGCTGGTCGCCTTCTGGCTGGGGCGCACCGCGACGGGGACCCTCCCCTGGTGAGCCCCCGGCGGAAGCGCGCCGCGATCGTCGCGATCGGCCTTCTCGTCCTGCTGGCGGTCGACCTGGCCCGCCGGCCGGAGAGCCAGCTCACGGCCCGGCTCCTCCTCGGCGGCATCGACCTCTACCAGGCCACGCTCTCGCCGCTCATGCTCCGGACCGGCGTCCGCTGCCGCTTCCAGCCGACCTGCAGCCACTACGGCGAGATGGCGATCCGCAAGCACGGAGCCCTGAAAGGGAGCGGCATGGCGGCCTGGAGGATCGTCCGCTGCGGTCCCTGGACCCCGGCGGGGACGGTCGACTACCCGTAGGCGTCCGCGGCGGGGGACCCTCACCCCCCTACCCCCCTCTCCCACCCTCACTCACGCCCACCCGGGAGAGGGGGGAAGAATTCACGGGGTTGGTCAGGCTTTTCAGGGTGGGTGGGGGGCGCCCCTCTCCCGGGGGAGGGAGTGCGGGTGGGAGAGGGGTCGGGGGTGAGGGTCCCCCTACGCCCGCGACAGCCGGTTCAGGCTGGCGCGGAGCAGCTCGTGGAAGGCGGCGTCCGGGCGCTCGCGCCGGACCTCGGCGACGGCGCGCTCGGCCAGGCTGCTCTTGTAGCCCAGGTTGACCAGGGCGGAGACCACGTCCTGGTCGGCGGGCGCAGCGGCGGCCCTCTCCGGCAGCTCGGCCGCGAGCAGGCGCATCTTCTCGCGCAGCTCCAGCACCATCCGCTCGGCGGTCTTCTTGCCCACGCCCGGGATCGTGGAGAGGCGGCCGACGTCGCCCGCGGCGAGAGCCCCGAGCAGGTCGTCCGGCGGCATGCCGGAGAGGATCACCCGCGCCAGGCGCGGGCCGATCCCGCCGACGCCGATCAGCTTCTCGAAGAGCTGCTTCTCGCGCTCGGTCCAGAAGCCGAACAGGGAGATGTCGTCCTCCCGCACCTGGGTGTAGATGAACAGGGCGACGCGCTCGCTGTTGCCCGCGCCGCGCCGCTCCAGCTCGTAGTAGGTGGACAGGGGGATGTGCACCTCGTAGCCGACCCCCTGCACGTCGACCAGCAGAAGC
Source organism: Thermoanaerobaculia bacterium (assembly GCA_036380715.1). Lineage (GTDB taxonomy): Bacteria > Acidobacteriota > Thermoanaerobaculia > Multivoradales > UBA5704 > UBA5704. Next base: position 66,176 of record DASVEF010000113.1, read on the forward strand.
TCGGGGGTGACCCGCAGCAGTTGGCCCTGGAGATAACCGATCATGGGAGGGAAGAGGACCGGCCGCGGCCGCGCCCCGCCCCCTCCGGAGAGAGGACGGGGGAGGCGGGGGTCAGCTCGGCTGCGTCTCGGCCCCCTCGGGGGTGACGCCGAAGGACTCCAGGAGCTGGCGGTCGTACTCGACGCCGAGCTCGCGCCGGCGCTGCTCGATGAGTGAGGCCAGCAGGCGTCCGACCTTCTCCTGCTGCACGTTGCTCCGGGTCTCCTCGCGGGCCTTGGAGAACTGGATGGGGTCCCAGGCCTTGCGGTCCTTGACCTCGAAGAGGAGCGCCCCCTGGGCGTCGGCCACCGGGCCGCCGACCTTGCCGGGCGGGATCTCCATCGCGGCCTTGGCCAGCTCGGGGTTGTAGCCGATCCCGGGGATCGTCCCCTCGCCGCCGAACTCCTCGGTCTCCTTGACCTCCAGGCCCAGCTCGGCCGCGACCTGGTCGAGCGTCTTGCCGGCGCTCGCCGCCGTGCGGAGCTGCTGCACGGCGCGCTCCTGCTGCTTCTGCCCCGCGACCGCCATGCGCACCTGCGGCTCCACATCCTTCAGCTCGGGGACGCGCGGCTCGTAGACCTCCTTCAGGTGGAAGACCGCCCAGCCGCGGGGCACCTGGATGGCGTCCGAGACCGCCCCCTTCTGGAGCCCGAAGGCCGCGGTGCTGAAAGCCGGCGAGATGCCGAGGCCGGCGACCGGAGTCTGGGTGCCGAAGCGGCCGGTCTCGCCGGAAGTGACGCCCGGGTTCTCCTTGACCACGGCGGCGAAGTCCTGGGGGTTCTTCTTCAGGCGCTCCGCCAGCTCCCTGGCCTTCTGCTCGGCCAGCTCGCCGGCGCGGGTGAACGCGAGGCGGAGGCGGATCTGCTCCTTCGCCTGGTCGAACGCCATCACGCCGCCCGGCTGCTTGCCCGTGACCTGCAGCAGGTGCACGCCGAACGGCGACTTGACCGTGACCATCTCGCCGGGCTTGGCGCTGAAGGCGGCGTCCTCGAACTCCTTGACCATCTGGCCGCGGCCGAACGAGCCGAGGTCGCCGCCGCGCGCGCCGGAGCTGGTGTCCTCCGAAGCCTCGCGGGCCACCGCGGCGAAGTCGGCGCCGCCCTGGATGCGCTGGCGGAGCTGCTCGATCTGCTGCCGCGCCTGCTCCTCGGTCCGCTGGTCGTTGATCTTGAGGAGGATGTGGCGGGCCTGCACCTGCTCGGGCCGCTCGAACTCCTGCTTGTGGGAGTCGTAGTACTGCCGCAGCTCCTGGTCCGTGAGGTTGACCTGGCCGCGCAGCTTGTCGGGCTCGACCAGCAGGTAGGTCCCCTCGCGCTGCTCGGGCAGCTTGAGCTGCTGCTTGTGGCTCTCGTACCACGAAGAGAGATCGGCCGGCGAGATCTGGACGTCCTGGAAGCGGGTGCGCGGGAGCTGGATGTAGCGGATCCTGGCGCGCTCGACCTGGTCGCGGTACGCCTTCTCGACCTCGGCGTCGCTGACGAAGACGGAGGAGCGCAGCACCTCGTTCAGCTTCTCGCGCAGGATCTGGCGGCGCATCTCCGCCTCGAAGCTGGCGACGGTGAGCTGGTTCGCCTGCAGGACGCGCTCGTACTTCTCCTGGCCGATGAAGCGACCCTGCTCGTCCTGGAACGCCGTCTCCGCGAGGATCGTCGTGCGCAGCTCCTCGTCGGTGACCTCCAGCCCCATCCGCTCCGCCTCGGCGAGCAGGATCTGCTCGTTGATCGCGCGGTCCAGCGCCTGCATGGGCAGCCGGAGCTGCTGCGCGACCTCGGGGGTCATCTGGCCGCCGTAGAGCTGGCGGTACATGTTTTCAAGCTGCCGGTACTGGCGCTCGAACTCGTCCATGGTCACCGTGCGGTCGCCCACCCGGGCGGCCACAGTGCCGCCGGGGCCCTGCTGGCGGATACCGCTTCCGAAGTCGGCGAAGGTGAAGAAGACGAACAGGCCGATGACGGCCCAGAGGATCCAAGCCAGGTACTTGATATTGTCGCGGAACACCTTGAGCATGAAGCAGGCTCCTTTCAGCCCGGAGAAGAGGGGCACTTTAGCAGGGAGCGCCCAGGCCGGGCAACCCCGGCCCGGCCCTCACCCCCGGCCCCTCTCCCGGCGGGAGAGGGGTGAAAGCTTTGGAAAAAGGCTCAGAAGACAGAGATTCCATGCATTTCCCCCTCTCCCGGGTGGGCGTGAGTGCGGGTGGGAGAGGGGGCCAGGGGGTGAGGGTCCGGGGATTACGGAGCGGACCGCAGCGAATCGAGCAACGCCGCGAGCGCGTCCGGCTCGACCGGCTTGACGATGTGATGGTCGAACCCGGCCTCCCTGGCGCGGCGGCGGGCCTCTTCCTGCCCGTAGCCGGTCAGGGCGATGAGCGGCGTCCGCTCGAACTCCGGCCGCTCGCGCAGGCGTGCGGCCACCTCGTAGCCGTTCATCCCGGGCAAGCCGATGTCGCACAGCACCGCCTGCGGTTGGAAGGATCGGGCCGCTTCCAGGGCCGCCGGCCCATCGTGCGCCGTCCGCACTTCGTGGCCGCCGAGCTTCAGCATGACGCTCAGCATATCGGCCGAGTCCACGTTGTCTTCCACGATGAGGATCTTCAGCGCGCTCGCGCCGGGCCGGGCGCGCTCGCCCGCCGCTCCTTCCGCGCCCGCCGCGGAGGACGCCGCCGGGAGCCGGACGATGAACTCGCTGCCCCGGCCGAGGCCGTCGCTCTTCGCTTCCACGCGCCCGCCGTGCATCTCGACGAGCTGCCGCACGAGCGTCAGGCCGATGCCCAGGCCCCCCTGCGAACGGTCGAGCGAACGATTCGCCTGGGTGAAGAGGTCGAAGAGGTGCGGCAGCAGGTCCGCGGGCACCCCCATCCCGTCGTCGCGCACGCGGAGGACGACCTCGCCGCCTTCCCGCGCGGCCTCGAGCCGGATGTGCCCGCCTTCGTCGGTGTACTTCGCCGCGTTGTTCAGCAGGTTGCCGGCGACCTGCACGAGGCGGGTCAGATCGCCTTCCAGCAGCACCGGCTCCGGCGGCAGCGCGACGGTCAGGCGGTGGCGGCGCGCGTCGATCAGCGGGCGGCTCGTCTCGACCGCTCGGTTGACGATCGTCGCCAGATCGAGCGGCTCGCGTGCGAGCGTGACCTTGCCGCGCGTGATGCGCGAGACGTCGAGCAGATCGTCCACGAGACGCGTCAGGTGCTGCGCCTGGCGCTCGATGACCTCGCGCGCCCAGTCCTGATGGGCGTTCACCGGGCCGGCGAGCTTGAGCACCTGCGCGGCGTTGCGGATCGGGGCGAGCGGGTTGCGCAGCTCGTGCGCGAGCATGGCCAGGAACTCGTCCTTGCGCTGGTCGGCCTCCTTCAGCGCCTCCTCCATCTTCTTGCGGTCGGTGATGTCGGTGACCGAGCTGAGCACGCACTGCCGGGAGTTGATCTCGACGACGGCCGAGCCGATGACGCCGGTCAGCTCTTCGCCGCTCTTGATGCGGAAGCGGGCTTCGGTGTTGGGCACGCGCTCCCCCGCCCGGAGCCGCGCGAAACGCTCGGCGCGCACCTCCGGGTCGATCCACAGTCCGATCTCGTCGGGCGTGCGCCCCAGCGCCTCCTCGCGCGTATAGCCGGAGAGCCGCACGAACCCCTCGTTGACTTCCACGAGCCGCCCGTCAGCGAGCGAGGTGATGGTGAGGGCGAGCGGGCTGTGGCCGAAGGCGGCCGAGAACTTCGCCTCCGACGCGCGCAAGGCCTCTTGCGACTCGCCCCGTACGCCGCTGGCGATGGCGGTGGCGATCTGCCCGGCGGCGAGCTCGAGAAAACCGCGATAGTCGTCGTCGAAGTCAAGGCGCGGGCCGATCCCCGCGACCAGAAATCCGGCGGGAGGCTCCTGCGCCCCGGCTTTGGCGAGCGGCAGCACCAGCGCGCGCTTCGTCCAGTCGTCCGGCCACGCGCCGGCGGGCAGGCGCCCGAAGCTCTCCTCCAGGTCTTCGACGAGCCGGCTCTTCCTCGTGTCGAGGACATGGTGGAGACCCCAGACGTCGTCGCCGTCGAACCTGACGGCTGCGGGGCTCGCCCTGGTTCCGGCGGAAAGATGGACGGCCTCCGAGAGGAGCGCCTGGCGGGCGTCCGGGTCGAGCAGATAGAGCAGGGCGAACGGCAGGTCGTGCGGGTTTCCCGCCAGCGTGCGGGCGGCGAGGGCGCAGGCCTCCTCGGCCGTCTTCGCCTGCGTCGCCTGCTCGGCCAGCGCGCGCAGCGTCTGCAAGCGCCGCTCGCCGAGGACGCGCGGGGTCGTCTCCGTCACGGCGGTGAAGACGCCGCCGACGCCGCCCGACTCCACGCGGATGGGCGAGTAGGACCAGGTGAAATAGGCCTCCTCGGTGTAGCCGTAGCGGTTGACGAGCAGCAGCCCGTCGTCCGACCACGTGGCCTGCCCCGTCGTCATCACGCTCTCGAACATCGGGCCGATGACGTCCCAGATCTCGGGCCAGATCTCGCGCCCCGGACTGCCGAGCGCGCGCGGGTGCTTGGCCGGGCCGAGGATCGGAATCCAGCCGTCGTTGTAGAGCAGGATCAGCTCCGGCCCCCACCAGATGACCATCGGGAACTTCGAATTGAGGCAGATCGAGACCGCCGTGCGCAGGCTCTGTGGCCAGCCCTCGACCGGGCCGAGCGGCGTCCGCGCCCAGTCCAGCGAGCGCATCCGCTCCCCCATCTCGCCGCCGCCGGCGAGGCAGTCAGAAGCGGCTCGTGTGCCGAGCTGTTCGGACGGAGTGGTCATGACGATCTCTCGAACGCGTCACGGTCAGGGCCTGGGAGACGGCACCCGTGCAGAGGGTACCACCGCCGGAGATCCAGGAGGGTCGGCGTCGTCCGCTCCACGGAGCGGGCCGCCGGCTCCCTGGAGCGAGCGGCGGGTTCCATGGGCAGGTCCGTCCGCTCCGCGGAGCGAGTCGCTCGCTCCAGGGAACAACCTGCCGGTTCCCGGGGAGCCGGCCGCCTGTTCCCTGGGGACCCGGTCAGGGTTCCGCGGGACGGGCTTTCCGCTCCGAGGAGCCGCCGGCTCGTTCCCCGGGTCCGAACCGTCCGCTCCAGGGAACCGCCGGTTCGCTCCGCGGAACCGATCGCCCGCTCCCCGGGTCCCAACGCCCCTCAGACGTCGTAGAGCGCGATGTCCGCCGGCTGTTCCGGGTCCACGTCGATGCGCACGAGACGGACCCGCAGGTGATCCGGCAGCGTGGGCGGCTCGTCCAGGTCGGTCCACACCGCGAACCAGCGGCCGGCGATGTGGACGATCTGGAGCCCGGCCTCGTCCGGCGTGTGGCGGATCTCCGCGAACGCGATCTCGGCCATCCGTTCGTACAGCCGCCGGCGGACGGCCTCGCTGAACCGCGCGAGGTCGAACCGGAGGGGCTCAGGCATATCGGACATGCGGTTTACCCTCCAACGCGATGCGAAGTTCTCGCCAGCGATAACTTCAGCGAGCGGATTGTTGCAAAATGATCACGCTGAGTCAATACGCCTGTTGTAGAGTCTATTGATCCTGTGGCGAGTCGATGCTAGGGTAATCTGTCATGGGAGCCAGGAAAAAGCATGAGAAGTCTGCCCAGGTGCAAACCCGGCAGCTCCTGGAGCTGGTCCGTTTCCTCGCGCGCACCCTGGGCTACAGCAACGCCGCGCTGGCGCGCAAGGCCGACGTTCCCCTGGCCAGCCTGGTGAGGTACTTCAAAGGGGAGGGCGAGCCCAAAGTCGAATTCCTCCTCGCCGTCGTCCAGGCCATGGGCCTCGAGGTGCGGGAGTTCTTCGACCTGGCCTATCCCGACCCGTTAGGCGTCAGCGCCGCCCGCGCCAAGGTCGACCGTATCCTGAGACAGGTCCAGCCAGGCCGGCTCCTGGAGCCGCCGCCTCCGCCGCCCAAGCCGGAGCCGCTGGTGGACAGGGCCCTCCCCACCCGTGAGGAGATCGAAAAGATGCTGGACCAGCTCCGGATGGATGTGCAGAACATCATGGAGCGAGCGGGAAGGGACCAGCCGGCCTCTCCCGACCCGCCGCGGCGACTCCACAAGGAAAAGGGTGAGGCTTGAGCGGCGGAAGGGACGGCGCGCAACGCAAGGGGCGGGTTCAAGATTCTGCCCGGGAACAGTCTCGGCGGCTCATGGAGTGGGTGCTCTTCTTCGCGCACCTCCAGGGGATCACCTTGGCCGAGCTCGCACAGAACGCCGACCTTCCGCTCGCCACTGTGGAGAGGTGCTTCAAAGCGGAAGGCGATGTCGAGCTCGATCTCCTCATTCTCCTGGTGAGGGGGCTCGGCCTCGAGGTGCGGGAGCTCTTCGAGCTGGTCTATCCCGGGCCGTCCTACCCCAGCGCAGCTCTCGCCAAGGTCCACCAGATTCTGAAACAGACCCCGCCAGACCGATTGCCGGAGGGTATCAACTTGCCGGAGGGTGTCCTCCCCACTCGTGAGGACGTCGAAAAGATGCTGGACCAGTTCCAGAAGGATATCTTGAAGTCGCGGGAGGGGCGGCCTGACGAAGAGAACGGCGAGGCCTGAGCGGCGGCCCGTCGCCGGGACGCAATCTAAACAGGTTCAGGAAGTCGGCGCTCGCTCATGGACTTTCTCACGGTCGAAGCGCCAGCCGCGGGAGTCTCCCTGCGGAGGGTCCGAGAGCGCGAAGAGCTCTTCCATGTCCAGCTCGGCCTGGTTGCGCCGGATGAGACTCTCGAGATACTCGCGAATGAGTTGATTCAGGCTCTTGCCCATGCCTATCGCAGATCCTCCGGCCGAACCTCCAGCTCTCTCTGCCGCAGGTGCTCCACGGTGGCCGCGATCAGACCGGGTGTGACCGTGCCCCGCCGGAAGCACTCTTCTAGATAGATCACCGATCCCAGGAACTCACGGTAGATTGCCAGGCCCAGAAAGACCTCGCGAGCCGCGATCACCTCCTTCTCCGCTTCCTCCATCCTGCCCTGGCTCACGAGGACCATGGCGAGCTCCAGACAAACCAGGGCCCCATAAAAACTCAGCCCCAGTTCCGCCAGGCCTTTCTTCACGTCGCGGAACGCGATCTCGGCGCTCACCAGTTTCCCCAGACCATAGTTGACCCGCCCTTCAAGGCCGCGGAACCGGATCGCGTGCCGAGCGAAGCCGGTCCGACGCACGGTAGGCGTTGGCCAGCTCGCCCTGAGCCCGAGCCCGAAGGTCAGCAATGCGTTGGGCACCGTACCCTCGCGGATCGAAACTCTGGGCCACCTCGACCGCGACCTCGGCGAGGTGGACCATTTCTCTCGGATCGATGATACGGGCGGCCCAACTTTGCGTGAGGAGCGCCTCGTAGACGCCGAGTCCGGTCAGAGGCATGCCGCTCACAATGAGAGATCGCGGGCCTCCGCCGGTGGCGAGCAGGGCACAGGCGCGCTGATAGCGGGCGCGTTCGCGCTGAGAGAGACGCACGATAGCGCGAGCCTGAAGAGGCAACTCCTGCACGATCTCGGGCCCTATGGGGGTCCCGGCCGGCTCGGTGGCCCGCGTGCCGATTTCTTTGAACAGCTCGGGCGAGAAACCGTCCGCACCCATCCCGGCCTGCTCGCCCGCGGGGACGTCTACTCTCTCCTTCACTAGCGCCTCCTCAAGAGGCCACGTATTTTCGCACAGCGAGAGCAGGTTGTGCACTCCCCAGCTCACTCTGAAGGAGGATAGGGCGGCAGCGTGGGGTCACCACCCCCAGCGGCCGCCCGGGTGGCTCAGCCGTTCGGTTCCCAACCGTGACCCTGGTCCTCCTCGCCGGCCGGCGTGGCCTGCGTCTCGCCGCCCGGGTTGCCCCCCTGATCCTCGGTCGGCGGAGCCTCGTCCGCCGACCACAGGACGGAGACTCCGCTCTGCCAGAGGCGGGCGAGCCATTCCAGGAGGCTGGCCGGGCTGCGGGTGTCGGTGGGATGCGCCCAAGCGGCGCCGGGGAGCACGAGCAGGGCCGCGAGGATTCCCGCCGCGATGCGTTGAGAGAGCTTCTGCTGGTTCATCTCTTTCTCTCCTCCTCCGCGGAGCGGGTCCCGGACCCCCATGGCCCGGCGGTCCGCGGGCGGCATTCTCAAGGTGCCGAGACCACAGTGTGCCAGGACTTTACGCGGCGCTTAGGACTTGGCTCAGATGATGAGCGGGCAGAGACCATGACTCCGGGGAACCTGGTGAAAATGCGCTGGCCTGGGAAGGCGAGACGGTGCGCTTTTATGAGACTCGATTAACGCTTCCGCCGCGCATACCGGTTTAGAAGGTCCTCGCAGGAGGTGATGCTGTGGTTCGCGGACGCGATATGAATTCGCGCCATGAATGCCTCTCTATGCGCCGCGAGGGTTCGGCGAACCCATTTGATCTTCTTAAGGAAGATGTCCGCCCGCCGCTCGTGAGTCGTCCTCCCGACGAGAACGAACACCGGTATCCCGTGAGCCACTAAGGAGATTTGCTCCTCTGGATCGTCTTTGAACTGATCCATCGTGATGGCTACCCATCCGAGATTGCCGACATACGGCAACCAGACCGTATCTTTGGTGCCCGGGGGAAAGTGGTTGCCTAATTCTTCGATCTGGAGACCCGCAACTCTTAAGCGAGCAGTGAAGATCCCGCAGAGGTTCTCGTCGACAAAGAACGTCGGCTCATGCCGCTGCTCGTTCGTATGAGATCGCGGCTTCAAGTTCTTCGGGTTCCAGTCCGTAGTCTTGGGCTACGTCTTGCGGGTCCTCACCTGCGTCGATCCTACCGGTGATAACCGCAGTGCGGACACCCTTTGACGCCACGATTGGTCGACCGAACGACACCTCGGGGTCGATCAAGATCAACTGCGGCGAATGCCGCAGAGCATTGATGTCGTAGGATGCTACCGGGAACATCCGATCTGGCAATCCTTCAGGGTTGCGCCTGACTCTTTGGAGAACAGCGTGTAACAGATGCTTCGCCGCCAGTTGGCCGGAGCGATTCAGGTTGATCAATTGGCCGAAGCGCTCAAGAAACACGTTTCCCGGGGTCGCCTGAAGCTCGGCGCTTAGCAGCAGCCGCGAAATGCCAAACTCCATCTGAGCGTACTCCAGTGCCTCTCGAACAGCGGCCATTCTCAGCCCGTGATCCACGCGCAACGCCCGCAAGACATACGCCTCTATGAGGTTGTTGAACGACAGGAGACTCTCAGCCTTGATTAGCGCCGGCCAGTGCTCAATGCCAGTCTTCTTGGGGTAATCGCGCCCCCGCACCCAGGACCGGAGCGTGGAGCGCGAGATATGCAGGTAGTGTGCCGCGCGCGTTATCGAGTAGCGCGGCTTCTCCTCTGGGGCCATTCCCCCATAGAGGAGCCGGAACGATTCCGCTCGGCTGATCATGGCGCTATATGGTATACCTCATTTCTACCTTGGGCGAAAGTCTTTGGTCATCGATATTTAGCCAGCCTTGCTCGAAACCACTTCAGACTTTGCGTCCCATCCGATCATACGTCCGATTTACGCTTCCGTCAAGCTGGTCCGTATGCCCTTGCGAAGGTGGTTTCACCGGAGTGAGGGTCCCTCCGTCCAGCACTCTCATGGGCTCTCCTCCTCGCGGAGCGGGTCCCAGATGGAGCCCGAGGGATGCAGGCCCGCGCATGGCTCAGGCAAGCATGGAGCCATGCGCGGGCACGTAGCGCTCCTGGTCTACGAGCACCAGTAGCCGATGTTGTTGAGGTTGCCGGACTTGTAGCAGGTGCTCGTGCTGGGATTCGTGGTCGTGCCGCAGGCGCGGCACTGCCAGAAGCTCCCCGAGGCATCCCTGTAGACGTCCTTGGCGCCGGCGCAGTTGGGATAGGGGGACCAGCACCCCTGGTAGGTCCAGCCGGCCGGGGCGGCCTGGGCGGCCAGAACGGTCAAGGCGAGGACCGCCACGATCGCGAAAGCTCGAATCAGATGTCCCTTCATCGGTGATCTCCTTCCAAGATTGGGCGGGACGCGGGAAATCGCGCGCCCTCACCTGTGCAAAGTGCCCGCCGCCTGTTCCTACGAGGTTACGCCGCACCAGTAGCCGATGTTGTTGAGGTTGCCGGACTTGTAGCAGGTGCTGGTGCTGGGGTTCGTGGTCGTGCCGCAGGCGCGGCACTGCCAGAAGCTCCCCGAGGCATCCGTGTACACGTCCTTGGCGCCTACGCAGTTCGGATAGGGGGACCAGCATCCCTGATAGGTCCAGCCGGCCGGGGCGGCCTGTGCGGCCAGAACGGTCAGGGCGAGGACCGCCAGGACCGCGAAAGCTCGAATCAGATGTCCCTTCATTGACGATCTCCTTCAGGTCGACGAGACGCGGGAAATCGCGCCCTCACCTAGATGGTGCCGGCAGCCTTGGAAAGGGCGCCTCGTTCACCCATAAAGGCGATCCTTGCCTGGAAGGGATGATCCTGGCCGAAGTGACACCCTCGTTACTCCTCCAGCCGTCCCGGGTCGGGCCTCAGGAGCGCCGGGTCCCGTTCCACGGGATTCCCGTCCGGCCGCCGCCAGTAGTCCCGCTGCTTTCGGAAGGGCATCGCCAGGAGGCGCCAGAAGCGATTGTCCTCGGGCCGGGAGTAGCCCGGCACTCCAATCACGATCTCGGCCTGGGGGACGTTCAGCCGCAGGGTGCGGTGGAGCGCGTCCCACCACGGAAGCACGACGGAGTAGTTCGAGCTCGTCTCCTCGCGCACCTGCGAATGGTGGATGCCGTGCATGCGCGGGGTCACGAGGACGCGGTTCAGCCCGCGCTCAAAGCGGATCGGCAGCCGCACGTTGCTGTGATGGAAGAGCGTGTTGAGCTGGAAGGCGATCTCATAGACGGCGTAGACCGGAAGGGAGGCCCCGATCAGGGTGACCTGGACGATCCGGAAGACTGCGGAGAGGGCCACCTCGCCAAAGTGGAAGCGGAAGCTCGTCGAGACGCCGAGCTCGGGATCGCAGTGGTGGACGTTGTGGAAGCGCCACAGGGCGGGGACCTCGTGATTCAGGCGGTGCCAGTAGTAGAAGGCGAGGTCGAGCAGCGCGAAGACCAGCGCCGCGCGGGCCAGAGGCGGCAGGTCCACGACGTGGGCCAGCCCGAATCTCTGGCGGGTCGACCACCCCAGGGCGCCGGCGAGGGCAGGCTGGACCACGGCGGCGGACACGGAGAAGGCGAGGGCCGAGACGCCGAGGTTGATGGCCAGCCGGGAGAGGAACGGGCCGGAGCGGGTACGCAAAGGAGCGATCCGCTCTGCGATGAGCAGGACAAGGAAGGCGGAGGCGACGATCGCCACAACGGCGCGAAGATCCATGCCGGCCTACGGCAGACGCCCGGGGGTCTCGAAGGCCGAGAGCGCTCCCCGTACCGTCCCCAGGTAGAGGACCGGCCCCGCGAGGCTGAGGCCGCGCGGAGATCCTTGGACTTTCAGGCTCCAGGCGGGGCTGCCGTCGGACAGCCGGAGGGCGGAGAGCTCGCCGGGTCCCCCGACGAGGACCGTGTCGCCGGCCACCAGCGGCCGGGGGGTGGTCCATTCGACCGGCGCCGTCCGCTTCCACCGCATCCCCTTCAGCTCCGCATCGAACGCGGCCAGGGTCGACTCCCCTAACAGGGCCAGGATGGAGTCCCCGGCCGCGGCCAGGGAGTAATAGGGCGCCGCCTCCAGCTCGATCCGGGCCGTGACGGCCCCGGTCGCGAGGTCCAGCCGGTAGAGGCGGCGGTCGGCGGCGCCGGCGTAGAGGCCGGTTCCGGCCGTCAGGAGCGCGGAGGTGACGTTGGAGCCGAGGTCGCGCTCCCACAGCACCTTTCCGGACGCCGCCTCCAGGGCGCGGACCTTGCCGTCCGGGCCGGCGAAGAACACCCGGCCGTCCGACAGGACGGGAGAACGGCTGTGCCAGCGCGCGTACGGCCGCTCGGCGGGAGCGAACCGCCAAGCCACCCGGCCGCTCGCGAGGTCGAGGGCGACGAGGTCGCCGGGGGTCGTACCGCCGATGGCGAGCCCGCCGGAGCGCACCAAGTCGGTGTCCTGGCCGCCGACCGGCGTCTTCCAGCGCAGCTCTCCCGTCTTGCGGTCGAAGGCGTAGACGTAGCCGGCGCCCTGGCCGTCGCTGCCGGTCACGACGAGGTCTTCGGTGACCAGCGGGTTGCCGTGGAACTGCGCCGGGTCGCCGTCACGGCGGGTGTCGTAGGTCCACCGCGCCTCTCCGGTCGACTGGTCCAGCGCGAAGTAGGTCCCCGAGCAGGACCCCACGTAGACGAGATCGCCCGCGACCGCGGGCGAGACGAAGATTCAGCCGCCGGTGTCGACGGTCCAGAGAGGCTGGCCCGGAGCCGGTCCGCTGGCGGGGAGGGGGGCTCCGAGCATCGAAATCAGAAGCGGAACGATCCTGAGGTGGCGCAGTACGGGCACACAGCCTCCTTTTCTTGCCAATCCTTGCACACCTTTTCTACGGCCGCGCCAACCAAAACGTTGCGGCGGGCTCGTGGATGGAAGATTTGCGAGGCTTGAAGGTCGCGTGCCGGCAATCCCTTCTTCCGTGAGGACGTAACCAGCGAAGAATCTTGATTTTACCCCTAGACAGACGCGCGGTCCTGGTCTACAGTGACGCGAAGTTGTCGTTGTTGAGTTGATCGGATCGGAAACGCAAATATCGTCTGGACCGGCGTGAATGGTTCGCGTCTGGGCCAGCCGAACAACCCCAGGCCGAAAGCCTGGATTTTGAGAGGAGAGTCCGTATGGACACGAAGCAGGAAGGTTGCACCCCGAAGGACCCGCAGGTTTCGCTCCGCGAGGAGCTGAAGTCGGAGCGGGTGCAGGACCCGGTGACGGCCGAGCCGGTGCTCCGGATCCAGCTCAAGTCGGAGCGGGTCCAGGAGCCCCTGTTCAGCTCCGGCGAGGCGGGCGCCGCCTTCGCCTATGAGCTGGCCGTCAATCAGCCGCAGCCGGTGACGATCGAGCTCATCGAGCCGCAGATCGCCATCATCTTTCACGGACGTGCCGATTCCGGCCACGTCAACAACCCGGCGGAGGCCGGGTAGAAAGGAGAGAGTGTCATGCCGACTATCAAGTCGTATCCCGATGTCACCACCGACTGGACGGGGCTGATGGAAGCCGGACCGCGGAACCCCGACCTGCTGCCGAGCATCGAGACGGAGCTTCGGGACCTGGGCACCACGCTGTCGGAGGTCCAGGGCCTGAAGGCGCGGCAGGAGGAGCTGAAGGCGCAGCGCCAGGAGGTCACACAGCAGCTCAACGCCGCCGTGGCGCGGGGGAAGGAGATCGCGAGCCGCATCCGTTCGGTGGCGCGCGGCAAGATCGGCCCCAAGAGCGAGCGCCTCGTCCACTTCAAGGTGCCGCCGGTGCGCCGCCGTCCGCGCCGGCCGGGAGGGGTGGAGGAAAAGAAGACGGACGGGGAGACCGGAACCGGTCAGGGCACCTCGGCCTCCCCGTCCGCCAAGCCTGTCGCCTAGTCCCTTGAACCCCGGGGGGCGTGTTCCGAGCACGCCTCCCTTTTCCAAGGAACCGTAAGACACAAGGAGAATAGCATGCCGAAATCACAGAACGTCGAGGCCGAGGACTGCAGCCTGCTCCTGGGAAGGGTGCGGGAGTATGAGAAGGAGCTTGCCGGCGTGGAGCTTCACCGGGAAGCCCTGGAGCGGGCACACGCGCGGCTGCTGACCGCGATGACGCTGCGGGACGCGATGCGCCTCGCCAACCAGAATGCGACCCAGAAGGTCAACGATGCCCTGGCCGACGCCCGCGGTGCCGCGAGCTGTCTACGCAACTACATCCGGAGCGTCCTCGGCTCACGGGCCGAGGAGCTCACCCGCTACGGCGTCAAGCCGGTCGGCCCGCGCGGCCGTCGCAAGAAGTCGGCGCAGGGCCGCAAGAAGGCCTGAGCCTCACCCCCCTGACCCCCCTCTCCCATCGCCCTCCCACCGGCCGGAAGAGGGGGGAGAAAGATATTGGTTCTTTGACAACTGAATCCCTTCCCGGGCGCTCTCGGCGCAGGAGCGCCCGGGTTTTTTGCGCGGGCTGTCAGCAACCGCGCGTCGGCCTTCCCCCCCCACTGTAGAGACGCCCCGTGGGGCGTCTCCGCTCCGCAGCGCCGGAATCCTTCCAGAGACCCCAGCGGGTCCGCGGTTATTTTCTTTGTCTTCTGGAACGGGCCGTTGACCCGTTTCGCCGACCCGTGCCCTGGGCGGTCCTCGGATCGGAGGAGACCCCCCACGGGGCGTCTCTACAGTGGGGGGAAAGGCCGGTCCCCCCTCTCGCGGGCGGGTGTGAGTGCGTGTGGGAGAGGGGGCTAGGGGGTGAGGGTCCCCTCCAACCACGCCACCTCCCGCGCCCGCCGCCCATACCCGGTCTCGTTCACCAACTTCCGCGCCCGCGCCACATGACGCCGCGCCGCAGCGAGATCCCTCTGGTCCCGGCAGAGGCGCGCCCACTCAAGGTGCGCGTCGCACTCGTGCAGCCGCATCGGTCCGCGCTCGGCGATCTCCAGGGCTTCGGTGAGGTCCGCGGCGGCACCGGTGAAGTCGGAACGAAAGCGCCGGAGGGCGGCGCGGGCCAGGAGGCCATAGGGCAGGTAGAGTTCTTGACCAGCCTGCCGTAGGCTGGCCACCGCCCGGTCTAATTGCTCGGCAGCTTGGGCGAGCCCGGCGGTGCGGTCCGCCGCAGGGGCCGTCTGGGCTAAGCCGAGGTTGGCGCGGCCCAGGGTGAGGTGATCAAGGGCGATGTCGAGGAGGGAATCGCTCGGAACACGCCACTCGAAGAATTGCCTTGCCCGCTCCAGCACCTCGCGGCAGGCCTGCCGGAACCGCTCCGCCTCCTCAGGACGGGCGCTTGGCCCAGTGATCCCGTCCAGCCCGGACCCAGCCTCCGGCTCCGCCCGGATCAGCAGCAGATCACAGTACCGAAAACCCGCGGACGTGTAGAGCCGGGGGTACTGCGGCTGCCACTCCGCCTGCATCGCCTCAGCCTTGCGGAAGGCCGCCGCGCTCTCCTCCCACCGGCCCGCCTGGTGCAGGGCATCGGCCCAGGTCGTTCGAGTGCCCATCTTCCAGAAGGCATCGCCGCTGCGGTCGGCCAGCTCGACGCTCTGCTCGCCGAGTGTCACGGCGCTCCATACGTCCCCCAGGGTCAAAGTCAACTCGCTAAGGTTGCTGGCGCGGATGGTGGCGTTCTTCCAGTCCTCTTGGGCGATGCACGCCTCCAGACTCGCCTGCATCGGCTCGATCGCCTCCGCCAAGCGGCCGAGGGCGCGCAGGACGAAGGCTGCCTCGTTCAGGACGAACGCCTGAGCCGCCGTGGTGAGGCGGGCAGAGGGTTGGGACCAGGGGCGATCGAAGAAGCTCGCCAGCGCCGTCAGCTCCGAGCCAAAGGCACCGAGCTTCTTCCAACTGAAGTGCTGCTCTCCTCGCAGAATTCTCCGCCAGTAGACCTCTTCCGCCGCTTCCTGCTGCCGCTCGGCCCGGCAACCGTGGACGACGGCGGCGTAGAGGGGCTGCAGCGCTTCCAGGGTGTCGGGGAGATCTGGCGCTGCCTGGCGCAGGTGCTCGTAGAGGCGCCGGTTGCCTTCCTGCCAGGCGTCGGGGCGGTGGCTTTCGAGCTCTTCCGCGAAATAGGCGCGCACCAGAGGATGGGCGTCGAGGGTCCCTGGCTCCCGCGGATCGGCCGCCGCCAGCAGGCTGTGGTCCCGGAGGGTAGTGATAGTGAGCCGCCAGTCCTCGTCCGAGAGGTCCACCAAGGATTCTGTAAGCCCGGGGACCGGCGGCGCGGCGCGCAAGGCCTCCAGTGCTCCGGCTTCGGCGGGGCGGTCGAAGAGGCCGAGGAGGCGGAGGATCGCCAGCTCCGGTCCCTCTCCCAGCCAGTGGGCGTAGGCAGCGATCACGCGGGATGCGTGGCCACCCTGCTTCTCGGCTGCGTGGTGGAGGTCGATCTCGCGCCGCTTGCGGACGTCGCCGCCGTGCGCCCGGCGCAGGAAGTTGCCGAGAAGGGTCAGGGTGAGGGCGTGCCGCTGGAAGTCCTCGGCCGCGGCGCGCAGCTCGCTCTCCCGGCCGTCCACGCCGAGCTGGCGGAGAAGATCGACCGCCGCGTCCGGCTCCAATTCCTCCAGGGGGATCTGCGGCGCCGTGCTCGGGGAGCCGGCGAGGTCGGCGATCCGTTCCCGGGTGGTGACCACGCACAGGCCCGGATTGCTCGCGGCCAGTCCTTTGAGGAGGGCGGCGAGGCCGGGATCCTTGAGGCGTCCCTCGATCTCCGGCCGGCCCGGCGGGTATTGCAGAGGCTCGATGCCGTCGAGGACGAGCAGGGTCCGCTCCTTCCGGGTGAGCCCGGCGAGGCGGGCGCCGCGGTCGTCTAGGGAGCCGGCCTTGGGGTCGGGATCGCCGAAGAAGCGGAGGGCATGGTCGATGAACGGCTCGGCGGAGGTGACCCGGTCCTCCATCCCCTGGCTATAGAACGACCAGTCGAGCACCCGCGCGGCCCCACGCCAGCCCTCGGCCGCCATGCGATCCAGCCAGCGGGCCACCAGCGCCGACTTGCCGACACCCCCGAAGACCACCAGGGTGAGGACGTGGGTGGCCGGGTCCTCCCAGGCCTTATCCAGACGGCCGATCTCCGTCTCCCGGCCTACGAAGTGCGGGCCGGGGATGGGCAGGCGGCCGAGGTCGAGTTGGAGGCCGTGGACCTTCGTTCTCTCGTCGAGATACCAGACCAGCACGTCGGAATGCCGCCGGAGCAGGTCCTCGATATCCTCCCAGGCCAGGACATCGACGGCGAACAATCATTCTTTCTGTGTCGCTTCGTCAGG
This sequence comes from Thermoanaerobaculia bacterium, assembly GCA_036380715.1. Lineage (GTDB taxonomy): Bacteria > Acidobacteriota > Thermoanaerobaculia > Multivoradales > UBA5704 > UBA5704. Next base: position 82,971 of record DASVEF010000113.1, read on the forward strand.
TTTCTCGCCTCTTGCTGGAGCGCCACGCTTCGCCTCGCCGTAGTGGCAAAGATGAAGCGCTGGAGGGGCGGTTGAAAGCCCTTGGCCTTCGCCACCTCTTCCCGAAGCTCCACCACGAGATCCTTGTCTCTTACAAGAGTGGCCGAACCGTATTGCTTGCACTGGACACCGTTGAGCCCTGAGCCCCCGAAGCGATCCTCACCGTAGAGGTCGACCCCATCCTGCCCCTGGCCACGGCGGCCGTGGAGCTTGGCGCCGGAGTCCTGCCAGACCGCGCGGAACAGGGCCAGGACGAGATCCTCGAAGTCATCGTCCCTTTTGGGAAGCGGGATCTCCTTGCGAGGCGCTTCACTCACGGGAGTCTGTGGTCCAGTCTTCGAGAGCGATTCCAAGGCCTGTGAAGTGTCGGGTGTTCGTTGTCACAAGCGTAGCGCTCCACTTTCGGGCCAGCACGGCGAGCAGGAGATCGGGATCGGAAATCCCTTGGCCGGACCGGTGCCGTTCCGCCCAAAGCTGGGCCGCCTCATCCCAGTCCTCGAACGAGGGCTCGCACTGCCGCCATGTTGCCGTCAACTGCTGGTAAAGCCGCAGGAGTCGGTTTGCCCCTTTCAGATGGAGATAACGGGTCAGCTCATAATGCGCTATGGAGGCGAGAAGAAACGACTTCCCCTGACGCACGGCGTCATCCAGTTTCGCGGGAACCGGAGGAACGTTTTTCAGGATGTAGCTAAGCGTATTGGTGTCGAGGAGAAGGGGGCTCATCAGTCCTCTTCTTTCAGGCTTGCGAAGCGGATCGGATGCTCGTGCCGGAAGGTCTCGAACGCGTCAAGGACCTCTTCCTCTTCGGGCGTGAGCTGCACAGAGCGGAGCTCGGCCAAGGCAGCAAGCGTCCGGTGCTGTGCAGGCAGATCAGATCCCGGGCTCACGTCACCTGCAGGCCGATTCGTGAGGACAATGATCTCGGCAGGACCCTCCGGAAAATCATCTGGCAACTGAACCTCGACTCGGTGGTCTTCTTGAATCGTCACCTTCAACTTATGGGCATGCATGGCCAGAGCCTCCGTTCTCACTCGATTCTAACCCCCTGAGGGATAGTGCCAGGCGATTAGCGCTTTTCAGGGCTTGTTCCCCCTCTCCCGGGCGGGCGTGAGTGCGTGTGGGAGAGGGGGCTAGGGGGTGAGGTTCCCCTCCAGCCACCCCACCTCCCGCGCCCGCCGCCCATATCCGGTCTCATTCACCAGCACCCGCGCCCGCGCCACATGCCGCCGTGCCGTGTCGAGATCCCCCTGGTCCCGCCAGAGGCGCGCCCATTCAAGGTGCGCGTCGCATTCGTGCAGGCGCATCGGGCCACGCTCGGCGATCTCCAGGGCCTCGGTGAGATCCGCGGCGGCGCCGGTGAAATCGGAGCTGAAGCGCCGGAGGGCGGCGCGGGCCAGGAGGCCATAGGGCAGGTAGAGTTCTTGACCAGCCTGCCGTAGGCTGGCCACCGCCCGGTCTAATTGCTCGGCAGCTTGGGCGAGCCCGGCGGTGCGGTCCGCCGCAGGG
>DASVEF010000114.1:0-2424 GCA_036380715.1 Thermoanaerobaculia bacterium
CTTCCAGGTGAGCGGCGCCGAGGTCCGGCGGCTCGGTCCCGAGGAGACCGCCCACCTGGAAGGGCTGGCGACGACCGGCGGGGTCACGACGGGGAGCGGCGGCTTCGAGTCGCGGCTCCTGGGCGAGATCGACCTCTACGCGAGCGACCTGACGCACGCGGTCCTGATCGACCTCGGCGAGAGCCGGCTGGTCGTCACTCCGGACGACCCGGAGAGGTTCCTCGACGCGCTGCGCGCTTAGGCCGGAGGCGCCCGGCTCCACCGGATTTCCTTCCTCCTTGGCCAGCGGGACCCGCCGCGGCGGACCGGCTTAACTTTTGCAGATCCTAAACTAGAATACCCCGTCGAGATCGTCTGACCGGCAAGGAGGAGATGCCCCGTGTTGATGAAAACCGACGAGAGACACGTCTCCCTCGCCAAAATTTCTGAATCGTTCTGCAGGCTGCTGCCGCGCAGCGAGCCGAGGCGGGGGAGGGAGTGGCTGCTCCTGTACCTGACCCGGGTGCGGGGCGTGTTCCTCGCCTCCCTCTTCCTGCTGTTTCTGGTCAGCGCTCTCACGGCGGCCAAGGCCTGGATCATCCAGCCGGCCGTCGACACGTTCCGCCAGGGACAGCCGACGCAGCGCAACCTCCTGCTGCTGTCCGGTACGGTGCTGGCGATCTTCCTGTTCCAGGCCCTCTTCTCGTATCTGTACTCGCAGGTGTCCCGGCTGGCGGCGGTGCGGATCGTCCGCGCGATGCGGGAAGACCTGTTCCAGCACCTCCTCCGGCAGGGGATCGGCTATTGCGGCGTCCGCGGCTCCGGGGAGCTGAGCAGCCGCCTCACCAGTGACGTGACCGCGTTCGAAACGGCGGCCATCGGGGAGCTGCAGGGCCTGGTCCGGGACGCCGTGACGCTGCTCCTCCTCTTCGGGATCCTGGTCTACCACAGCGTCTGGCTGGCCTTCGCCTGCCTGCTGGTGATGGCGGGGCTCGCGGCCATGCTCCGCCAGATCCAGCGCCAGATCCCGTCTCTGAGCCGCCGCGCCCAGGCGACGCTCTCCGACCTCCACCAGCAGCTCACGGAGATGATCGGCGGTCTTGAGATCGTCTGGAGCTTCGGGCTCGCGGAGAGGTGGCGCGACAGGTTCCGCGAGCTGAGCGGCAGGCACTCCGAGACGATGCTTCATCTCCAGGGGGCCATCTTCCGCTCGGTCGCCCTGGTCCAGGCGCTCATCGCTCTCGGCCTGGCCGGCATCCTCTTCCTCACCGGCCGGGCCCTGCTGCGGGGGCAGATCACCGAAGGGCAGCTCCTCTCGTTCCTGGGCACGATCTACCTCATGCAGACGCCCGCCGCCGACATCGGACACCGGTGGGCGAACGTGGTGCGCGGGGTGGCCGCGGGGAGCCGAGCGCTGGAGCTCTTCCGCGACCAGCCCATGGCCGACGAGCCGCCGGAGCCTCTGGCTCTGCCGGACGGCGATCTGGGATTCGCTTTCGAGGAGGTGTGCTTCGCCTTCGACGGCCGGCCGGTGCTGCGCGACGCTTCGCTGGCGGTGCCCCCGCGGCGGTTCGTGGCGCTGATGGGCGAGAGCGGCGCGGGCAAGACCACGGTCGCCCGCCTGCTCCTGCGGCTGTATCTCCCCCAGAGCGGCTCCATCTCGGTCGGCGGCGTGCCTCTGGAGCGCGTCAGCCGGCGGGACCTGAGCCGCGCCCTGAGCTACGTCGCGCAGGACGTGTTCCTCTTCGACGGCACGATCCGGGACAACCTGACCATCGCCCGGCCCGGCATCGCCGAGGAGGAGATCGTGGAAGCCCTGCGCACCTGCTGCCTCGACGCTTTCGTCGCCGGGCTGCCCCAGGGGCTGGAGACGCCGGTCGGCCACCGGGGGTTCCAGCTCTCGGGCGGGCAGCGCCAGAGGATCGCGATCGCCCGCGCGCTGCTCGCGGAGCCGCGCATTCTCATCCTCGACGAGGCGACGAGCGCCCTCGACCCGGAGACCGAGCGACAGCTCCTGGGCAATCTGGGCGAGCGTTCCCGCCGCAACACGATCCTCGCCATCACCCACCGGCCCGGCCTGGCCGGGATGGCGGACCAGGTGTTCGTGCTGCGGGACGGCATGCTCCTGCGGGCGGAGACCGGGCGGTAGGCCAGGGGCCGCCCCCGCGCCGGAAACCCCTGCTACAATCCCGTCCCCATGGATACGTTTCAGTCGACCACCGTCCTGCTCGTGCGCCGGAACGGCCAGGTTTGCATGGCGAGCGACGGCCAGGTCACCATGGGGCAGAGCACCGTCGTCAAGAGCGGGGCGAAGAAGGTGCGGCGCGCCGGCAAGGGCAAGGTCCTGGTCGGCTTCGCCGGCGGCGGGGCCGACGCCCTGGCCCTCTTCACCCGTCTGGAAGCGAAGCTGGAAGAATTCAACAACAACGTCGAGCGGGCGGTCGT
>DASVEF010000115.1:0-26601 GCA_036380715.1 Thermoanaerobaculia bacterium
GAGGGGAGGGTCTTGACGCCGTAGCCGGTGTAGAAGCCGGGGGCGTAGACGTGGTGGATGTACCACGGGCGGCCCGCCAGCCCCTCTTTGCGGGTCAGGGCGCGCTCCGTCTTCATCAGGATGGCGTCGAGCCGCTTCTGGGCTTCCGGGGAGAGCGAGGCGCCGCGCTCGTTCCACGCCTCCTGGTAGGCCTGGGTGCTCTTCTGGAGCGTGGCGACCGCGTTGCGCAGCGGGGCGAAGTTGAGGTGCGGCACCGGATCCTTCGGCTTCGGAACCACGAAGCCGCGGGTCGGGTCGTCGGAGTACTCGTAGATCTTTTCGCTGATGAACGCGTTGCGGTCCGCGGTCTCGGTGCGCATGTCGTCCGCGAGCTTGGCGACCTCGTCGACGTACCCCGACACCGTGGCGGCGAGGCGGCTGAACTCGAAGGGGAGGACGTCGGCGTTGGCCAGCCGCAGCATGAAGCGGCCGGCGGTCTTGGCCAGGGTGACGCCGTACTCGAACTTCGGGTCCATGAAGCGGACGTAGTGGTCGAAGGAGTCGTAGATCGAGTGGTATTGGCCGTACTCCTCCTCGCCGCCGTAGTCGATGTTGAGCGCGGCGATCCCCAGGTGCTGCAGGAACGGGGTGTAGTCCGAGCCCGAGCCGAGCGGGAAGAGGCGGAAGGCCTTGGTCGTGCGCACCTCCTTGCGCTGGTCGGGCGGACCGTACAGGGCAAGGCCGGCGCGCAGCCGCTCGCCCACGGGGACCCCCTTCTGGGGATCGGTGACGTCGCGGGCCACCTGGTTGGCGAACACCTCCAGGGTGTGGGAGCCGCCGGCGCCCAGGAAGCCGCGGGAGTTGCTGTCGGAGTTGATGTAGACGACGGCGTGCTCCTGGAGCTCCTTGGCGTGGGTCTCGGCCCATTCGACCGAGCCGAGCAGCCCCTGCTCCTCGCCGTCCCAGCCGGCGTAGATGAGGGTGCGCTTCGGCCGCCAGCCGGTCTTGGCCAGCTCGCCGATGGCGCGCGCCTCTTCCATGACGGCGACCATGCCGCTGACCGGATCGGTGGCGCCGTTGACCCAGGCGTCGTGGTGGTTGCCACGCAGGATCCACTGGTCGGGCCGTTCGGAGCCTTCGAGGCGGGCGATCACGTCGTAGGCGGGGACCAGTTTCCAGTCGAACTCCAGCTTCAGGTGGACTTTGGCCGGGCCGGGGCCGAGGTGGTAGGGCACGGGCAGCGCGCCGCGCCACCCTTCGGGGGCCATGGGGCCGCCCAGGGCGCGCAGCAGCGGCAGGGCGTCGGCGTAGGAGATCGGCAGCACCGGGATCTTGGTGAGCGTGCGGGCGTCCTTGCGGTCGAGGCGCTTGGCGTCCTTGGTGGCGCCGATGAACGGAGTGAGCGGGTCGCCGGAGTGGATCGGCATGTCCACGACCGAGCCGCGCTGCGCGCCCCCTTCGGGCCGCCAGCCGCCCTTGGGATAGACGTCGCCCTGGGTGTAGCCGTCCTCGCGCGGGTCGGAGTAGATGATGCAGCCGATGGCGCCGTGCTCGGCGGCCACTTTCGGCTTGATGCCGCGCCAGGAGCCGCCGTAGCGCGCCAGCGCGATCTTGCCGCGGACGTCGACGCCGCGGCGCTCCAGCTCCTCGTAGTCCGCGGGGACGCCATAGTTGACGAAGACCAGCTCGCCGGTGACGTCGCCGTCGATCGAGTAGGCGTTGTAGGTCGGGAGCTGCTCGGAGGTCTGGCCCGAGGTGGAGTCCTCGGGGATGGCCGGCTCGGCGAGCGACGCCTTGAAGGGGGTCGGCGCGATCATCTCCAGGAGCCGGACTTTGGGGGTGGGGAAGAGCACGTGGAACTCTTCGATCTTCACGTCGTAGCCCCAGGAGCGGAAGAGCGAGGCCATGAATTCGGCGTTGTCCTTGCCGTGGGGCGAGCCCACGTGGTGCGGACGGCTGGACATCCGCTTCATCCATTCACGGAGGTTGTCAGCCTTGAGCACGGCGTCGAAGCGCTTCTCGAGCTCCCGCTGCCGGGCGGCGCCGGCCTCGGTGAAGCCGAGCATCGGCTCCGCCTTGCCGGCGGTCTGAGGCGCCGCCGGAGACGAGATGAGGAGGATGAGAGCCAGGACGGACAGGATACGGCGAGGCATGTGAGGCATCGGAAAAAGGTCCTCCGGCGCGTGCGCGCTTCCAAAGAATCGGGAGCATTCTAGCGCCGTCGCTCCTACGCCGGGTGGAGGTCGGATATCTTTGTCGGCAGAGGAGAAAGAGATTGAGCCGGCACGGAGAGCCCAGCAAGACGGTGGGCCTGAGCGCGGAGAGCCTGCGTTGGGCCATGGGGCTTCTCTGCGCGCTGCTCGGCGCGTTGATCCTCATCGCCCCTCACCGCTTCGCTGCGCCGCCGTACGAGAGCCTGGCACAGTATCGGGAGGTCTGGGGAGTCGCCGCGCTCGCCTCGGGGGTTGCCCTCCTGGCGGTGGCGGTCCTCCGGCCAAGGCGCAGGACGAGCTTCCCGGCTCACCTTCTCGCCGGCATCACCCTCCTCGCGCTGGCGGCGAGCTTTGCGCAGTCGGGAATCTGGGTCGCGACGGCGGCCTACGTCCTGCTCGGGCTGGGCACGGCTGCGAGCGGCCTGATCTCCACGCGCCCCGGCGCGGCGCCGGATCTCCGGCCCGAGCTGTTCCCCCTGTTGATGTCGATCATCGCCGCGATCAACGGCTTGACCCTGGTCGCCTGGCCGGACCTCTCCCGCGCCTCGTACTTCGACCCCTCGCGGCCCGCTCTGCCTGCCCTCGGCGCGGCGCTGCTCGCGGGCGGCGTCCTGCTCGGCGCCGCGCAGCTCTGGAGAGGAGCCTCGCGCTACTTCATCATAGCGGCGCACCTCGCCGCCGGCGCCGCCTTTTTCGCCTTCGGGACCGTGGTCTCGCTGCGGCAGCACGCCTGGACGGCCCTGGCCGTCAATTCGGGCTACGCCTTCGCCCTGGCGCTCCTGCCCTGGATCTCGCCGCGGCTGGCGCGCCTCAACACCTCGACTTTGCGCACACGGCTGGCGCTCGTCCTCGCGACGGCGACCTCTCTGGCCCTGATCCTGACCGCGGCGGTGGCCACCCGCCAGGAGGAGCGGCTCGCCGTGCGGCAGGTGATCGCGACGCGGCAGATCGAGGCGACCGCGATCGCGCAGAACGTCACGGACTACGTCGAGCTGATCGCCGCGCGCACCAGCACGATCGCGGCGCGGGCGGGGCACGTCCCCCTGGAGCCGGCGGCCCAGCGAGGCTTCCTGGCGCGAACCCTGCCGGCTTATCCGGAGGTGGCGGGGCTGCTCAGCCTCGACGGGGACGGCCGGGTCCTGGCCACCACCGGCGCGGTGCCGCTGAACACGGTGGACTGGCGGGACCTCGCGGCGGGAGCGAGGAACAACCCGCGGGTGGGAGTCCAGCTCCTCGACCTGCCGGGGGAGGAGGTCCCTGTCCTCCTGCTGAGCGCTCCGATCGTGGGCCCTGAGGGGAATCCTCGCGGCGTGCTGGTGAGCGTCCTCGGCCCGGACGCGCTGGCGCGGCGCATCGAACGTCCGGGGTCCGACGTCCATCTCGCCGACGGATACGGCCGGGACATCGCCCGCGTCGAGAGGCTGAAGGAAGGCCTCGGCGCGACCCCGCTGCCGGATGGATGGGACGCACGGGTCCGGCAAGGTCAGCCGCTGCCGACAACCCGAGCGCTGGCCGCCTTCGCCCCGGTCCCCGGCCTCGGCTGGGCGGTGGCCGTGGAGCGCCCGCGCAGCGTCGCGCTGTCAGGGGTGCGGCAGGGGCGCGACATGGCGTTCCTCCTGCTCCTTCTGGTCATCCCGCTGGCGGTGGTGGGAGGGATCTTCGCGGCGCGGCGGATCGCCCGTCCTCTCGGGACCCTGTCGGAGGCCGTGGGCGAGCTGGCCGCGGGAAACCTGGAGGCCCCGCTGGAGAGGAGCGACATCACCGAGGTCGAGAAGCTGTCCGCCGCCTTCGCCGAGATGCGCGACCGCCTGGCCGCGCGCACCCGGGAGAGCGAGCGGCTGGCCGGCGAGCTGCGCGCCCGCGCCGAGGCCCTGGCCGACTCCGACCGGCGCAAGGACGAGTTCCTGGCCATGCTGGCCCACGAGCTGCGCAATCCGCTCGGCGCCATCGCCAACTCCGCCTACGTCCTGCGGCAGCTCGGCCCGGAACAGCCGCAGATGGAGCGCGCCGTGGCGGTCATCCAGCGCCAGATCCAGCACCTGGTCCGGCTGGTGGACGACCTGCTCGACGTGTCGCGGATCACCCGCGGCAAGGTGACGCTGAAGAAGGAGTCGGCCGATCTGCGCGAGGTCGTCCGCCACGCGATCGAGATGACGCGCCCTCTCGTCGAAGCGAAGAGCCACGAGCTGCGGGTGGCGCTCCCTCCGGAGCCGCTGCCTCTCGTGGCCGACGTGACGCGGCTGGAGCAGGTCGTGGGCAACCTGCTCCGCAACGCCGCCAAGTACACGGAGCCGCGCGGAGAGATCGCCGTCGTCGCGCTCGCGGAAGGCGGTGAGGCCGTGCTCCGCGTGCGCGACAACGGCGTCGGCATCCAGCCGGAGCTGCTGCCGCGGGTCTTCGACCTCTTCATCCAGGGAGAGCAGACGCTGGACCGCTCCGGCGCCGGCCTGGGCATCGGCCTCACCCTGGTCCGCAGCCTGGTCGAGATGCACGGTGGCCGGGTCGAGGCCCGGAGCGAGGGGAAGGGGAGAGGGGCGGAGTTCGTGGTCCGGCTGCCGATGAGCCCCAGTAGGCGCTAATTTTGCCGTGGAAACCAAGGACGACAAGGACAACAAGGACTTCAAGGACGAGGAACATGTTATTACCTCACGTCCTTGGCGTCCCTGCTGTCCTTTTTGTCCTTGACTCTACTGCCGCTCACCCTTCTCCCTAATACCGCCCCACCACCCCCACCGTGTACGTCCTGCCCAAGGCCAGCGCGGCGACCTCGTCGGCCGATTCGCGGTAGCGCCGGTCCGCCAGGTTCTTGCCGATCACCCGCAGCTCGAGGTTCCGGAAGACGTGCCAGCCGGCCCCCAGGTCCCAGGTGGTGTAGCCGGGGCGGGCATGCTCCGTCGGGCCCGGCTCGTCGTCCTCCAGGAAGGCCACGTTGCGCAGGTAGGCGAAGCCGCGTTCGCTGGCCCAGCGCAGGGTGGTGACCGAGCCGGTCGCCGGGATGTCGTTGAGCGGCGAGCCGTCCTCGGCTTCGCCCTCCGACCAGGTGAGCGCCACCTCGAGGCCCAGGTTGAGCGGGAGGGGCTGCTGGAGCTCCAGCTCGGCGCCGCGGATCTCCGCCTCGCCGCGGTTGCGGAACAGGAAGTCCGACGCGGGGCGGAAGCGCTCGATCAGATCCTCGATCTGGTAGAGGTAGCCGAAGAGGGCGATCGAGCCGCCTCCGACCGCCCAGCGCAGCGAGCCGTCGTACTGCAGGCTGGTCTCCGGATCGAGGTCCGGATTGCCGATGACGAACCCGCGCCCGCTGGGGCCGCGGAAGTAGCGGTCGGAGAGCGTGGGATCACGGAAGCCGCGCGCCACCTGGAGGCTCCCCGTCAGGTTGGAGGCCAGGCTGGAGGTGACCGCCACGTAGCCCGACAGGGCCTGGTGGGAGGTCGAACGGTCGCCGAAGAAGCCGCCCCGGTTCTCGGCCTCCACCCGGTCGCCGCGCAACCCGATCGACACCAGGGTGTCGGAGAGGACCGGCCGGTCGTAGCTCAGGAACAGCCCGCCGTTGGTCCTCTGGGCGTCCTCGATCGACAAGGTCCGCTCGACCGCGGTCCGCTCGCCGGCGAGGTTGAAGAGCTGGCGCGTGGTGACCGCTTCGACGCCGAACCTGGAGACGATCTCGGCGCCGACCTGCAGGCGCCCGCCCAGGAGCGGCCTCGATCCCACGGCGCGGATCGATCCGTCGCGGGCGTCGGTGTCGGAGGTCTCGATCTGCCGGGTCACGGACGCGGTCGGCAGGCGGTCGCGGTCGAGCACCAGTTGGTAGGTGCCGAGGAACAGGCCGAGGTCGACCGACTCCCAGCCTCCCCGCGGCCCGGTGACCAGGCTCAGGTTGAAGCGCCGCGACTCCTCCACCGGATAGATGGAGCGGGTGACGTTGGAATCGACCGCCGGATTGCCCGTGTCGCGGGAATCGGTCAGCGAGAAGCCCGCCTTCAGACGGCCGGCCGGCGTGTCGACGGTGTAGCGGAGGGCGCCGCCGCGGTCGCGGTAGGAGGAGTTGTCGATCGGCTCCCCTCCGGCCGCCTCGGCCTCGCCGGCGCGGCGGATGTGAAACTGGCCGAGCAGGCCCCCGCCGAGGAGGCTGCCGGAGGCCTCGACGCCGGCCGACTCCTCGTCGTCGCCGCCGAACCCCTTGTTCAACGTGTAGCGGACCCAGCTCTCGCCCGGCTCGGGGTAGCGCGGGCGCGCGTTGATCACGCCGCCCAGGGCGTCCGACCCGTAGGCGACCGATCCGGGGCCGCGCGCCACTTCGATCGAGGCGAGGGTGAACGGGTCGAGGAATCCCGCGGAGGCGCCGGCCCGGCGCTCCGTGACGACCCGTGCGCCGTCGAGCAGGATCAGCGTCCGGCCGCGGGCGAGGCCGCGGATCGACGGCACGGAGGTCGGCCCTTCGCCGCTGTTGGACGTGCCCGGCACGGCCTCCAGAACCTCGACGAGCCGCTGCGGCCGGCGCTGCTCGAGGTCCTGCTGGCCGACCAGCGTCGTGGCGGCGGCGGGAGGGGCCTCGAGCCCCGGGGCCACGCCCGAGGTCACGGTGACGCTGTCCCGGAACGCCGCCGGCATCGCGACCTCGACCACCCCTTCGGGCAGCGTGAGAATGTCGATCACCGGCGAGACTTCGCCGGCCGGGCCGGAGGCCACCAGTTGGAAGGGGAGGGTCGGGTCGGGAGAGATGACGAAACGGCCCTGTCCGTCCGTGGTCACCGACAGGGAGCGGCCGACCACCGACACCTCATAGCCCGCGGCCGGAGTGCCGTCGGGCAGCAACAGGCGCCCCTCGAACGCCAGGGCGAGCGCGGGCGCGAAGATCCAGAAAAGAAAGAGCGCGAGGCCCAGAGGCCCGCGAAAAAGCTTGCGCATGATTGACCTCAATCCATACACGCGTTGTCGAATGCGCCGCCCAGCCTCCTGATGGAGGCCTGATGGAGGCGCGGGGATTTCACGCGGAGACGGATCTCGGTCTATTCGTTGTAACGGTGGATGAGGAGGCGGACCTCCGCCGGATGCGCCGTGGGCGCGTCCGCCTGGGAAGCCGGCTCTCTCGAAGCCGCGGGGAACGTCGCGTCCGCGACCGCCGGGAGAGGCAGGTCCTCCCTCCCCGGGGCGGGCCAGGCCAAGCCGAGCAGGAGGGGGGAGGCCGGCACGACCGACTCGAGGGAGGTCTCGATCTTGCGGGCGGCCACCTCGCGCAGGCCGGCGCCGCCGCGTGTGCCTTCGGTCCAGACGACCACTCCGCGGTCGCCTCGCCGCGCTCTCTCGCCGGGAGAGAACCGCTGGACCAGGGACGGCGAGGTGAAGGCCGACGGGTTCGGTCCCGCGGCGATCGCGAAGGTCCACGGAGCCTCGGCCCCTTCTTCCTCCTCCCCCTCGTTGCCGTAGCGGATCAGCAGGCGTGCCCGGGAGGTCGGCAGATCCGGCACCCGGAACGCGAACCGGCGGATCGAGAGGTCGAGATGAGGGGTGAGGCGCAGCGGATAGGTCCGGCCGCCATCGAGCGAGAGGAAGGCCTCCCACTCTTCGGCGCGGAGGTCGGCCACCGCCTCCCAGGCGAGGACCGCCTGCGACCCGGCCACCAGCTCCGTCCCGGCGGCCGGAGAGACCAGCCGGAGAGGCGGCGCAGCCATGGCGGGCGTGGCCGCGGCGAGGGCGGCGAGCAGCGGCAGGTAGAGGGCGGTGCGGGAAAGGCGGCGCATGACGACTCCGTGACTACTATAACGGTGCCGCGACTCCCAGGTTCTGAGTCTAGCGGATTTTTCCCAGCTCTTCCTGGACGATCTTTGCGGAGACCGGCAGGTACCCGTCCTTGACGGCCGTCTGCTGCCCCTCCTTGCTCAGGACGTAGCGGAGGAGCTCCTTGACCAGCGGGTCGAGGGGCCGGTTGGGCGGCTGGTTGATGTAGAGGTAGAGAAAGCGGGAGAGCGGGTACTGGCCGGTGAGCACCATCTCGGGGTCGGTCGCGTGGTACGGCTCTCCCGGCGCCGTGGCGAGCGCCAGCGCCTTGACGCCCGAGGTCCTGTAGCCGATGCCGCTGTAGCCGATGCCGTAGCGGTCCTCGGTCACCCCCTGAACGACCGACGCCGAACCGGGCTGCTCCTTGACCGTGTCCCGGAAGTCCCCTCTGCAGAGAGCCGTTTCCTTGAAGAAGCCGTAGGTGCCGGAAGCCGAGTTGCGGCCGTAGAGGCTGATCCGCGCCGCGGCCCAAGGGGCGGTCAGGCCGGCCTGACCCCAGGTCTCGATCGGGTCGGGATGGCCGCAGGCGCGCCCCTTCGAGAAGATGGCGTCCACCTCGGGCAGGGTGAGCCGCTCGAGCGGGTTGTCCCGGTTCACGTAGACGGCGAGGGCGTCGATGGCGACCCGGATCTGGGTCGGCTCGTAGCCGAACTTCTTCTCAAACTCGTCGGTCTCGCTGGCCTTCATCTCCCGGCTCATGGGGCCGATCTGCGCCGTCCCCTGGATCAGGGCGGGCGGGGCCGTGGAGGAGCCTTTGCCCTCGATCTGCACCCGGATGTTCGGGTAGAGCCTCCGGAAGTCCTCCGCCCAGAACGTCATCAGGTTGTTGAGCGTGTCCGAGCCGACCGAATTCAGGGTTCCTGACACGCCGCTCGTCCGCTGGTAGGAGGGCAGCATCGGATCCACCTGGACCGGCGCTCCAGCCGTGCCCGGGGCTTCGGCGGCCGGCGGAGTCTGCTCTCCGGCTGCGGGCGCGGCCTCCGGGTCCGGGCCGGCCGTCTCCTCCGGCTCCCTGCCGCCGCAGCCCAGCGCCGCCAGCAGGGCGGCCGTCAGGATGAGCGTCTTCCTGGGGTGGATCAACTGTCTCCCTCTTCCTCGATGAGCTGGGCGCGGACGATGAAGCGCTTGGGCGCCGATCCGACGTAGTAGAACGGGTAGCAGGTCACCAGCGTCAGAGCGGGCTCTCCGGTGTCGGCGAGCACCTCGGTGTCCTGGGGATTGACGATCCGGGTCCACTCGACGCGATAGCGATAGATGCCGCGGAGCGTGGTGAGCTTGATGACGTCGTCCTGACCGATGGTCTTCAGGCCGCGGAAAAAGCTGTCCCGGTGCCCGGCGATACCCACATTGCCGTCCTGCGCCGGGAGGGCGGTCTCGGGGATGTGCCCGACGCCCCGCCGCAGAGTACGGTGGCCGACGCCTTCCAGGACCAGGGCGGAGACGCCGACGCGCGGGATCTCGATGCGGCCGATCAGATCGCCGTCCGGCAGATCGGGCAGCGGTTGCTCCGGGATCTCCCCCTCGTCCGTCTTTTCCTCTTTTTCCACACGGTTCCCGCCGCCGCTCGGGTCCTCGTCCTTCTTCTCCTTCTCCTTCTTCGCGGCCGCCTTGAACGACTCGAAGGAGTCGGTCTCCACGGCCGGAGGGTGCTTCGCCTGCTCTTGCAGGGCCTGCTCCAGACGGCGGCTCTGCTGGTACTCGTAGAGGCGCGTGTCGAAGAAGGCGTAGGCGTAGGAGCCCAGGCAGATGATCGCGATCAGCAGAAGGAGGCGTTCGAGCCAGCGAAGGTTCTTCTTCATGACCCCTCAAAACAAGAGCACCTGGCGCCTCTACGGCGCCAGGTGAATTCGACGTGCCATCTTGGATGCTACCCCGCGTGCACCGCTTAGAAGCGGCGGATGGCGAAGGCAGCGCCCAGAGCCAGCAGGCCGAGCAGAGCCAGCAGCGGCTGGTTGCTCGCGGTGGCCGGCAAGCTGCCGGTCTCGGTGTCGGTATCGGTGTCCAGACCGCCGGTCTCGTCGATGCCGGAGGCGTCGGTGTCGGCGTCGGTCGTGCTGGTCACGTCGACGTCCACAGCGCCCTCGGCGTTGGCGCCCGTGTCGACGTCAACGTCGGGGCCGGTGCCGGTCTCGGTCTCATTGTTCAGGGGGGTGGTCCCGGTGGTGCCCATTGTGCCAGTGGTCTGGCTACCCTGGTTGTTGTTGATGCTCTCAGTCGCGGTCCCCTCGACAGTCCCCTCCTCCTGGAGCGGCTCCTGAGTGGGCTCAGCCAGGGGTACTGGGTTGCCGGGGTTCGGCAGGTTGTTGTTCGTCTGGCCGGGCTCCTGCTGCTGCGTGGGGCCCGGGGCCGGCGTGTTGATCGTGCTCTGCGCCATGGCGGCGCCAGCCGTCAAAACAAGAATGGCCAGGATGGAAAAAACGAGACGCTTCATAGTGAGTTACTCCTCTCCGATCCTGCTACGTTTCGGGTTTCGAGGAACCCACGCGGTCCCTCCGCTCCAACTCCAGTGGAAAGGGGGGATGGGCTGAAATTTTTCCGCTCTACGCGGGGAAGGAAACTTCCTTCGGTTGGCACGTCGTATGCCCCTCCGCGCCCCCCACCGTTTTGCAACCTCAAATAAGTGCAAAGCCGGTGCCACTGTCCCTCTGAAAAACAGAAAGACCCGCTCGGAGGCGGGCCTTTCTCTGCACCGTCGGCGCGGTCCGCGCCGTGGCAGATGGTTAGAGCTTGCGCAGCACCAGGGCCGCGCCGAGGGAGAGCAGGCCGATCAGGCCGACCAGCGGAAGCTCGCTGCCCGTGTTCGGCAGGTCGTCTGAGTCGTCCAGATTCCCGGTCTCGTCGACGCCGGAGGCGTCCGTATCAGCGTCCGTCGTGCTGTCCACGTCGACGTCCACCGCGCCCTCAGCATTGGCGCCCGTGTCGACGTCCACGTCGGGGCCGGTGCCGGTCTCGGTCTCATTGTTCAGGTTGGCGGGCGGAGTTGCGGTCGTACCCTGGTCGTTCCCCTGGGCTGCCGTGTCGGAGTCCGTCTCGCTGTTCACCTCGACATCCACGAGGCCGTCCTCGGCGTTGGCGCCGGCATCGACGTCCACGTCAGGGCCGGTGCCCGTCTCGGGCTGGCCGCTCTGATCGACCTGCTGGCTGGGTGGCATGCTCGACGGGGTCGGGCTCGATCCGCCGCCGCCCTGGGCGAGGACCACACCGACCGTCGCGAGGGTGAGGACCATAAGGAACGCAAAGATTTGCTTTTTCATCTCGACTCCTCTCCATCTGTGATTCGAATTGCCCATCCCGGAGGAGACTCCTCCGTCTATCGACCAGAACTACTGCAAGGAGAGTGCCGAGCGGGTCCGAGGCTATGCCGCAGTCAGCCGCTTGTAGCGGATGCGATGGGGCTGGTCGGCCTCGGCGCCGAGGCGGCGTTTGCGATCGGCCTCGTAGGCTTCGTAGTTCCCCTCGAACCAGACCACCTGGGATTCGCCCTCGAAGGCCAGGATGTGGGTGGCGATCCGGTCGAGGAACCAGCGGTCGTGGCTGATGATCACGGCGCAGCCGGCGAAGGCGAGCAGGGCCTCCTCCAGCGCCCGCAGGGTGTCGACGTCGAGGTCGTTCGTCGGCTCGTCGAGCAGCAGGAGGTTGCCGCCGGCCTTGAGAGTCCGCGCCAGATGGAGGCGGTTGCGCTCGCCGCCCGAGAGGTCCTTGACCCGCTTCTGCTGGTCCGCCCCCTTGAAGTTGAAGGCCGCGGCGTAGGAGCGGGCCGGCACCTCGCGGTTGCCGAGGGTGACCACGTCCCGGCCGTCGGAGATCGCCTCCCAGGCCAGCTTCTCGCCGTCGAGCGACTCGCGGCTCTGGTCCACGTAGGCGATCTTGACCGTGTCTCCGACGCGGATTGTGCCGGCGTCCGGCGTCTCCTGGCCGACGATCATGCGGAACAGGGTCGTCTTGCCGGCGCCGTTCGGGCCGATGATGCCGACGATACCGCCCGGCGGCAGCGCGAAGGAGAGGTCCTCGATCAGCAGGTTGTCGCCGAACGCCTTTCTGACGTTCTTCGCCTCGACGACCACGTCGCCCAGCCGGGGACCGGAGGGGATGTGGATCTCGTTCGGGTCGGACCGCTTCTCGCGCTCGCGGTCCGCGGCGAGGAGCTGTTCGTAGTGGTTGAGGCGGGCCTTGCCCTTGGCCTGGCGGGCGCGCGGGCTCATGCGCACCCACTCGAGCTCGTGCTGGAGGGTGCGGCGGCGCGCCGACTCCTGCTTCTCCTCCAGCGCGAGCCGCTGCTGTTTCTGCTCCAGCCAGGAGGAGTAGTTCCCCTCCCAGGGGATCCCCTGCCCGCGGTCGAGCTCCAGGATCCAGCCGGCGACGTTGTCGAGGAAGTAACGGTCGTGGGTGACCGCGACCACGGTGCCGGGGTATTCGGCGAGGTGGCGCTCCAGCCAGGCGACCGACTCGGCGTCGAGGTGGTTCGTGGGCTCGTCGAGCAGCAGGAGGTCCGGCCGCTGCAGAAGCAGCCGGCAGAGGGCGACCCGGCGCTTCTCGCCGCCCGAGAGCCGGCTGACGTCCGCGTCGGGCGGCGGCAGGCGCAGGGCGTCCATGGCGATCTCCAGAGTGCGGTCGATCTCCCACGCGTTGGCGTGGTCGATGGCGTCCTGGACGCGCGCCTGCTCGGCCATCAGCTTGTCCATCTCCTCGGGGGAGAGGTCCTCGCCGAAGCGTGCGTTGATCCCGTCGAACCGGTCGAGCAGGGCGCGGGTCTCGGCCACCCCTTCCTCGACGTTGCCGAGGACGTTCTTGCTGGCGTCGAGACGCGGCTCCTGCGACAGATAGCCGACCTTGGCCCCCTTGGCGGCCCAGGCCTCGCCGCCGAACTCCTTGACCTCGCCGGCCATGATCTTGAGGAGCGTGCTCTTGCCGGCGCCGTTCAGCCCCAGCACGCCGATCTTGGCGCCGGGGAAGAACGACAGCCATATTCCCTTCAGGACCTCGCGGTTCGGCGGATAGATCTTCCGCAGGTCTTTCATGACGTAGATGTATTGCTCGGACATGACTCTCTTTCCTCGTTGGGATTGCGAAACAACGACAGGACGGACTGGGGATTGTAACCCAGGAGGGGCTTCAGGCGCCCGCGCCCAGTGTCCGCAGCCGCTCCGGCAGGCTCGCCAGGAAGGGACCGAGGTCGTCCGTGTCGGGCAGGGTGACCTCGAACCGGCCGTTCTTCAGCCGCTCGACCTTCCCTTCCCCCTGCATCAGGAGCGGCACTTGAATCGCCTCGCGGCTCAGCGGGATCTCGTCCGTGACCTCGAACACCCGGTTCATGATCTGCTGGTCGATGACGCGCATGGCTCTCCAAGGATATAGGAAGAAGACGGCCGTGCTCTCCGGACAGCACAAGACGTGGATAGACAGAACCGCGGCGGCGGTGTACCGTGGTAGCGGTTCCGTCTATCCGCAACTATGCTCTTCTACGCTGACCTTCACGTCCACTCGAAGTATTCCCGGGCCACGAGCCGGGACTGCGACCTGGAGCACCTGGCGCTCTGGGCGCGGCGGAAGGGGATCACGGTCGTCGGAACCGGCGATTTCACCCATCCGGCCTGGTTCGAGGAGATCCGCTCGAAGCTCGTGCCGGCCGAGCCGGGCCTGTTCCGCCTGCGGCCCGAGATCGAACGGGAGGTCGAGCAGCGGCTGCCTCCTTCCTGCCACGGGCCGACCCGGTTCCTGCTGGAAGTCGAGATTTCCACGATTTACAAGAAGGGAGACCGCACCCGCAAGATCCACCACCTGATCTACGCCGCGAGCCTCGACACCGCGGCCCGCCTGCGCGAGCGGCTCGCCGCGATCGGCAACATCGCCGCGGACGGCCGGCCGATCCTCGGGCTCGACTCGCGGCACCTCCTGGAGATCACGCTGGAGAGCGGGCCGGACGCCTATCTGATCCCCGCCCACGTGTGGACGCCCTGGTTCGCCGTGCTGGGCTCGAAGTCGGGCTTCGATTCGGTCGAGGAGTGCTACGGCGACCTCGCGTCCCATATCTTCGCGGTCGAGACCGGCCTGTCTTCTGACCCGCCGATGAACTGGCGCGTTTCCCGGCTCGACCGCTTCACCCTGGTCAGCAACTCGGACGCCCATTCACCGCCGATGCTGGGCCGCGAGGCCTGCTCCTTCGACACCGACCTCGACTACTTCGCGATCCGCAGGTCTCTGGAGACGGGCGAGGGCTACCGGGGGACGGTGGAGTTTTTTCCAGAGGAGGGCAAGTACCACCTCGACGGCCACCGCGCCTGCAACGTGCGGCTGGAGCCTCCGGAGACGCGCCGCCTCCAAGGCCTCTGTCCCGCCTGCGGCAAACCGCTGACCGTCGGGGTGATGCACCGGGTCGAAGAGCTGGCCGACCGGCCCGAGGACGCGCAACGCGCCCGGATGTCTCCGTTCCGCTGCCTCGTGCCGCTTCCCGAGGTCGTGTCGGAGATCCTGGGCGTGGGGCCGAAGACCCGCGGCGTCGAGCAGGCCATCTCTCAGCTCGTCGCCAAGCTGGGTCCGGAGATCGACATCCTGGAACGTCTCCCCCTGGAGGAGGTGGCGCGAGCGGGTGACGGGCTCCTCCTCGAAGCCCTGACCCGGCTGCGCGCCGGCCAGGTCCGGCGGGATGCCGGCTACGACGGCGAGTACGGGGTGATCCGGCTCTTCGAGCCGGACGAGATCCGGGGGCGGTCGGTGGTGGCGCCGCTGTTCGCTCCTCACGCCATGGGAGAAGCCCCCACCAGCCCCAAAGGGGCGACGGCATGGGACGCGGGGTGCCAACCCCGCTCGGGGGGAGGAGATGCCTGCGTCTCTTCGGGACTCCTAAAATTGGGCGGCTTCTCTCCTGGGGTTGAAACCCCAGGCTTTATGCCTGCGCCCCCTATAGGGGCCCTCCCTTCCAAACACCCGAGGACGTCAAATCTCCTCTCGGGTCTCGACCCCGACCAGCGCGCCGCGGCCGAGGTCGTGGACGGTCCACTCCTCATCGTCGCCGGGCCGGGCACGGGGAAGACCCGCACCCTGACTCACCGTCTGGCCCACCTGGTCGCCGAGCGCGGCGTCCCTCCCGAGCACTGCCTGGCCGTCACGTTCAGCCACCGAGCCGCGGCCGAAATGCAGCAGCGTATGGCCTCCCTCCTCCCCGACGCTGCAGACCGGCTCCTCGTGGCGACCTTCCACGGCCTCGGCCTCACGTTGCTGCGCGAGCAGGCTGGCGAGGCCGGGCTGGCCCAGGGCTTCCGCGTGGCGACTCCCGCGGAGCGGATCGAGATCGTCCGCGAGCTCTTTGACCTTTCTCCGTCGAAAGCCGAGCGGCTTCTGGAAGAGATCGGGGAGCTTCGACGCCAAGGAAGATCGATGGAGAGAGACGAGGTCGCCGCTTACGAGGAGGCAATGGGAAACCGCGATCTCCTCGACTTCGACGATCTGCTCCTGCGTCCTCTGTCCCTGCTCCGCGAGCGCCTTGACTTGGCGGACCTGTACCGGCGGCGCTTCCGCTGGATCTCGATCGACGAGTACCAGGACATCGACCCTCTCCAGTACGCTCTCGTCCGTCTCCTCGCGCCGCCCGGGGCCAATCTCTGCGCCATCGGCGACCCGGACCAGTCGATCTACCGGTTCCGGGGCGCGGACGTGAGCTTCTTCCTCCGCTTCCGGGAGGACTGGCCGGGCGCCCGCCTCGTCCATCTGACCCGCAACTACCGCTCGACGCGGACTCTCGTCGAAGCGGCCTGCCAGGCGATCCGCCGCGGGAGCCTCGTTCCGGACCGGCGCCTGGTGGCCGTCCGCGACGGAGCCGCCGAGCGGATCGTGGTGCAGCGGGCGGCGAGCGAACGGGCGGAGGCGGAGCTGGTGGTCCACACCCTGGAGCGGCTTCTGGGCGGCACCTCGTCCTTCTCCTTCGACAGCGGCCGGGTGGGATACGAAGACTCCACGGGCCTCTCGTTCGGTGATGTGGCCATTCTCTACCGGACCGAGGCCCAGACGCCGCCGCTGATCGAGGCCCTCGGCCGCGCCGGCATCCCCTTCCAGAAGAGGTCGCACCGTCCTCTGGCCGACCAGCCGGGGGTCCGCGCCATCCTGCCGGTCCTTCAGAAGCGAGCCCAGGAAGAATCCAGAGTCGAGGCCCTGCTGGAGCGGACGGTCGTGGAGCTGACATCCAGCGAATCCGTCGATCCCATGACCCTCGCCTCAGGAGTTGAGCTGCTGCGCCCGCTCGCCATTCGTGCCGGGGAAGACCTCGAAGGCTTTCTCGCGGAGATCGCCGTGGGCGGCGAGGTCGACACCTGGGACCCGAGGGCCGAGCGGGTCTCGCTCCTCACCTTGCACGCGTCCAAGGGACTGGAGTTCCCGGTGGTGTTCCTGGTCGGCTGCGAAGACGGCCTCCTTCCCCTGACCTGGCCCGGTTCCGGAGACGCCGAGCTGTCCGAGGAGCGGCGTCTCTTCTTCGTCGGAATCACCCGCGCCTGCTCGCGGCTCTTTCTCTTTCACAGTCGCAAGAGGACTCTTAGGGGCCAGACCCTTGAGCCCCAGCCCTCCCCCTTCCTGGCCGACCTCGAAGAGGCGCTCCTCGATTTGAGAGAGGAGCGGGTGTCCGGACCTCACCGGCCCGAGCAGCTCAGCCTGCTCTGACGGGAGGAGGCTGAGGCCCCAGCGCCGACCGCAGCACCGCGTTCAGGAGGATCCCCAGCGTGATGGCGATCACCACGCCGTTGCCGAGGAAGAGCTGGGCGGTAGGCGGCAGGGCGTCGAACCACTCCTTGCGGCCACCGGCGGCGAGCGGCAGGGTCAGGGCCGCGATCAGCGAGATGGCCGTCGTCACGAGGTAGACCTCATCCTTGGTCCCGCAGGCGAGCAGGCGCAGGCCGGCGGTCGCGATCATGCCGCAGATGACCAGGAACACCGCGCCGACGATCGGCCGCGGGATGAGGACCAGGAGGGCTCCCGTCTTCGGCGACAGCCCGTAGAGCAGCAGGAGGAGCGCGGCGACCTGCACGACGCGACGGCTGGCCACTCGGGTCGTGGCGATGACGCCGGTGTTCTGACTGTAGGTGGTCAGCGGCAGAGCTCCGAACAGCGGCCCCACCATCGAGGCGATCCCCTCGACCGTGATTCCGCGGTGGATGTGCCGCATCCGGTAGGTGACGCCCGACACGGCGCAGGTTCCCGCGTAATCGCCGATCGATTCGCTGATCGAGCCGACGTAGCCGATGATCACTCCGAACACCGCTCCCGCCGCCAGCGTCCACCCCAGGCCCGGGCCGCCGAAGACGAACAGCCGGGGCAGGCCGAGCCAGGGAGTGTGCCCGAGCGCCGAGAAGTTGGCCAGCCCTATGAGGCCGGCCACGCCCACGCCGCACAACAGCAGGCTGAAGAGGATCGCCCCACGGGCGAGCACTCCCAGGCGGAGCCGGTGGCCGATGACAGTCAGCAGGAGGATCGATAAGATTGTGAGCGCGGCCACGCCGAGCATCTCCGGCCGCGGATCGGCGAAGAGCCAGCCGCCGGCCACCCGCGCCAGCGAGATGCCGATGGTCAGGACCACGATCCCGCAGACATAGGGCGGGAGGAACCGCCGCAGCGGCCCCAGGACGCCGCTCGCTCCCACCACGGTCTCGAAGAGGCCGCCGACGAAGCCCGCCATCCACATCGCCGGAGCGCCGAAGATCGCTCCCGCCGTGGCCATCGCGCCGGTGTCGGTCGCCGAGGGCCCGAGGACCGAGGGCAGGCGGTTCCCCCAGGTCGCGTTGACGAAGGTCGCGGCTCCCATCAGCATCAGGCAGGCGGAGATCATGTAGGCGGCCTGCTCGGCGGAGTACCCCACCGAGCCGGCCACGATCATGGGGAGGACGTAAGGCGAGACGTCGACCAGGGTGTGCTGCCAGGCGTACAGCAAGGTCTCGGCGGGCGGCGGCACGTCTTCGACCCCGTAGTAGGGGACCAGGACCTCCAGGTCCTCTTCCCAGACCCGCTCCTCGTCAGCGCTCATCGGACGCTCTCCTTCGAGTGCGGCGCAGTGTAGCCGAAGTTGTTCCAGCCGGCCCGATCGCCTGTCTCACTCCTTTGAACAGGCACCGGTGGGCTCCTCGGAGGTCCCGCCGTAGAAAGACCGAAAGGAGCACCTCATGGTTCGCAATACCCTCTCCGCCCTCGCCCTCGCCTCTCTCCTGGCTCTCCCCTTCGCCGGCTGCTCGGAGGGCCAGAGCCCCACCGAGCCCATGCTGTCCGATCTGGACGCCACCTCCTCGATGGCCTCGGTCACCGAAGAGGCCCGTGGGCGGGGACGCGGCGGAGACGACAACAAGGGCGATGACAACAATAACAACCGGAACAACCGGCGCGGACGCGGCAACAGGAACGACGACCGCAACGACGACCGGAACAACCGTCCCCAGGGCGGCCGGGAATTCGAAGGCGCCGTGGCCTCGGTGAATGCCGGCGCCGGAACCGTGACCCTGGCTGGTGGCACCCGGATCATCGTCAATGCGCAGACCCAGTGGATCGCCCGTGGCGACCTCTTCTCTCTGTCGCAGATCGCCGGCTCCCTGCAGGCGGGCGACAACCCGCGCGTCGAGGGCCGCGGGACGCGGCAGGCCGACGGCTCGATCGTCGCCCAGACGATCAAGGCGGAGGACGAGCGCTAGAGCGCGCCGCCCGCGGCTACTGGGTCCGCCGGTACACGGGGGCGAGGAAGACCGCCTCGAGGTTGGGGCCGGCGATCGGCACATCGAGGCAGACCTGCCAGTACGTGGCCGTCTCTTTGAGGAGGTCCGTGCCAGGCAGGTCGCCGGGAACATCGAAACCGAAGTCGACGTAGTCGAGAGGCTCCCCAGGCTTGACGGCTTGGGGGGCCTCTCGCGTCTCCTGATAGAGGGCGAACGGCTGGAGCTGGCTGCTCTGGTGCTTGCCCGACATCCTCGTCACCCGCTCGTCGCCCACGCAGCGCAGCGTCACCTTCGGCGCTCCGGCCACGCGTACCGGGCGAGCGAAGCTGATCCTCCCCTCGAGCCGATCGCCGAGAAAGGCCGGGAACGTCGTCCAGGTCGCCACCGGGTGGCGGAAGCGGAGCCACTGTGTCAGCTTGTGGAGCGTATCGTAGAGGATCAGCAGCCCCAGGAGGTCGAAGGCGAGGATGACGATCCTGGCCACCCAGCTCGGCGCGGCGAGGGCCAGGTTGAACAGGCCGATGAGGGCGAGGAAGGCGACCCGCCCGAGCACCCAGCCGCTGCCGCCGCCGCTGTAGTCCGGCGGCATCCACTCCCGCCGCCAGGGATAGTCTGCGGTCCACGGCTCCTTCTTGGAGGTCCTCCCGCGCGACTTCTTCTCCGCCCCGGTGAGCACGATCTGGAGCATCCGCAACGGCACCAGGAAGAAGACGGCTCCGAAGATCATGACGCCGAGGAAAGACCGGGGATCGTTGTTGCCGCGCAGCCCTTCCTTCCACGGCCCGACCGTCCCCGCGACGCCGAAGAGGAACAGGGTGAGCCCAATGCCGCAGAAGAGGAGGATGAAACAGCCGGACCCCTGACTGTCGCGGAGCCGCCGGAAGAACCCGAGCCCGAACACGGAGCGGCTTCCGGGCGCAGGCATCGCCGACCGGGGAGGCAGCAAGAGCTCCTGTCTATCCCGTGAGACGACCGCGGCGGCCCCGGAGCCGCTCTCGTCGAAAGGCGGCGTGATCGACATGGCGTGATTCCGGCGACGACTCTATCACCGCGCCACAGGGTCAAGTATCCTGGGGTCCGGCCATGAAAGACCCGCAGCCCCCCAAGGAGACGCTCAAGAAGCAGCGGCAGACGGCGCAGAAGCTCCGCCTTCCGAAGATCGAGCGGCACATCTTCCTGTGCTGCGATCCGACCAAGGCCAAGTGCTGCAGCCGTAAGAAGTCGATCAGGGCCTGGGAGTACCTCCGCAAGCGGCTCAAGGAGCTGAAGCTCTATGGCAGGGGCGGGGTCTACGCCAGCCGCGCCAACTGTCTGGACATCTGCTGCGGCGGCCCGATCGCCGTCGTCTATCCGGACGGGACCTGGTATGGGCACTGCGACCCGCCGGTCCTGGAACGCATCCTCCAGGAGCACCTGATCGGCGGCGAGCCGGTCCGCGACTACATCATCCTGGAGCGTCCGCTGAAGGATCCTCTGAAGGAAATGCCATGAACCGATCGTCCCGCCTTCTCTCTCTGGCCCTGGCCCTCTTCCTGCTCGGCGGCTGCGCCGCGAACCGCGCGGGCAGGTCGACTGGCAGGGCCGGCCAGGAGCGCACCGCCGTCCTGCTGGCCGTCAACGACGTCTACCGCATCGAGGGGGTCGACGGCGGCACGGCCGGCGGCATCGCCCGCCTGCGCACCCTGCGTGAGGAGCTGGAGCGCCGCCATCCCGACCTGCTGCTGCTGCACGCCGGCGACTTCCTCTTCCCGTCTTTCCAGAGCCGGATGTTCAACGGTGAGCAGATGATCGACGTGCTGAACCTCGCGGACGGCGCTGCAGCCGGCTTCGACGAGAGGATGTTCGCCGTCTTCGGCAACCACGAGTTCGAGAAGGACAAGAAGAAGGACGCGCCGATGCTCGACCAGCGGATCGAGGAGTCGCAGTTCTGCTGGCTGGGCGGCAACGTGACCTTCGCCGCCGGCGAGGACGGCCAGCCCATGGTCGCGGCGGACAACCTGGCGCGCAGCTTCCTCGTGGAGAGCGGAGGCATCCGGATCGGGATCTTCGGCGTGACGGTGGACAGCAAGAAGCCCGAGTACGTGACCGCGATCGCCGATCCGATCGCGACCGCGCGCGAGCTGACCGCCGACCTGCGCTCCCGCGGCGCCGAGGTGGTGGTCGCCCTGACGCACCTCAACGCGAAGGACGACCGCCGGCTCCTGGAGGAGCTGGGCGGCGCGGGACCGGACCTGATCATCGGCGGCCACGACCACGAGCACATGGCCGTCGACGCCGGGGGGCGCTGGGTGCTCAAGGCCGACGCCGACGCCCGCACCGCGACGGTCGCCACCCTGACCCTCTCGCCGGCCGGCCGGTTGACGGTCCGCCACGAGCTGCGCGAGCTGGAGGGCGACTCCCTCCGTCCCGATCCCCAGGTGCAGGCGCGGGTGGAGGAGTGGCTCGACAAGCACGAGAAGCTCTTCTGTGAGAAGGCCGGGGATCAGCCCGGCTGCCTGGAGCAGGTGCTCGGCCACAGCCAGGTGCGCCTGGACGCCGAGGAGAACAAGATCCGCGGCTCCGAGACCAACCTCGGCGACTGGGTCGCGGACCGCATGCTCGCCGCCTTCGCCGAGTGCGGCGCCCAGGCGGCTTTCACCAACTCCGGCTCGCTCCGCCTGAACCAGGACCTGCCTCCGGGAGAGATCACCCGGCGGCACGTCGAGGAGCTGTTCGCCTATCCGGCGCCGCTCCACCTGCTCCGCATCGACGGGAGCACGCTGCAGAAGGCGGTGGACCACACGGTCCAGTACTGGCCGGGCAGCGGGAGCTGGCTGCAGGTCGCCGGCATGGCCTATACCCACGACCAGGACGCCAAGGCCGCCCGCAACCTCACCCTGCTCGCGTCCGGCGGAGGCCGTCCGGTCGATCCGGCGGAGTCGATCCTGGTGGTGACCAATGACTACCTGGTCAACCCCCAGGCCGGAGACCAGGACGGCTACACCATGCTCCAGCCCTCCCAGATCGTCAAAGACTGCGCCGCCGACGGCAAGGACCTCAAGGACCTGGTCATCCAGGATCTGAAAGCCGCCGAGCCCCAGGGGATCGCCCCGGCGGCCGAGGGGCGGATCTGCCAGGGAGAGGGGAAGTGCCTGGCGGTGTCCGGACGTTGAAGAAGGCGTCATGATCCGTCTCCAGACCGTCCTGAAAACCCGCCTTCCCGTCCTCTTGGTCCTTGTTGTCCTTGCTGTCCTCAGCTTCTCCTGCTCGCCGTCGCCCGCGGTCGAGAAAGGGGCTCCCAAGGCTCCGCCGCGCCAGCCGGCGGACGTGCTGAGCTACGAGGGAGGGGCGGACTGGCTGGAGCGCGAGGGGCGCGAGGAGCTGGAGAGGCCCGAGATCATCCTCCAGGCGATGGGCCTCCGGGACGGCGATGTGGTGGCCGACATCGGAGCCGGCACGGGGTTCTTCGCCCGGCGCATCGCCCGCGCCGTGGCCCCCTCCGGCAA
This sequence comes from Thermoanaerobaculia bacterium, assembly GCA_036380715.1. Classification (GTDB taxonomy): domain Bacteria; phylum Acidobacteriota; class Thermoanaerobaculia; order Multivoradales; family UBA5704; genus UBA5704. The sequence continues at coordinate 22,135 of DASVEF010000115.1, forward strand.
GGTCTACGCGAACGACATCCAGCCGGAGATGCTGGAGCGGCTGAAGGAGAGCTCCGCGAACGAGGGGATCGCCAACATCGTCCCCGTGCTGGGCACCGACACCGACCCCAAGCTCCCGGCGGGCCAGATGGACTGGGTCCTCCTCGTCGACGTCTACCACGAATTCCAGCAGCCGGAGCCGATGCTCGCCAGGATCCGCGAGAGCCTGAAGCCCGGAGGCCGGGTGGCCCTGGTCGAGTACCGGGCCGAGGGGGACACGGCGAGCCACATTTCGCCCGCCCACCGCATGTCGGTCGAGCAGGTGCTCGCGGAGTGGAATCCCGCCGGCTTCGAGCTGGTCGAGCACATCGAGACCCTCCCCTCCCAGCACCTCTTCATCTTCACCACCCGCCGGGGAGCGCGGGCGCTGCCCTGACCCGGGATGCTGGAAAGCCGGTCTCCGGTTTCGTGTTACAGTGCCCTCTCCCCTTCGGGGATTGGAGGAAACATCCGAAAGAGATGGCAGCGACCGCTACCCTGACGAAGCGCTGGACCCCCGCCGACTCCCTCGACCTCTACAACATCCGGGGTTGGGGCAACAGTTACTTTTCCGTCAACCACCAGGGCCACGTCGTCGTCCACCCCGGCGGGCCGGGCACGCAGGTGATCGACCTCAAAGAGCTGGTCGACGAGGTGCGCGAGCGAGGGATCGGGCTGCCGCTCCTCATCCGCTTCTCGGAGATCATCAAGGCCCGCGTCGTCGAGCTGAACGAGGCGTTCGCGCGGGCGATGTCCGAATACGGCTACAAAGGCGCTTATCGCGGGGTCTACCCGATCAAGGTCAATCAGGACCGCTACCTGGTCGAGCGCCTGGTCGAGTACGGCCGGCCGTACCACTTCGGCCTGGAGGCGGGCTCGAAGCCCGAGCTGCTCGCGGTCATGGCCATGCTGGAGGACGAGGACGCGCTGATCGTCTGCAACGGGTACAAGGACGAGGAGTACATCGAGACGGCCCTCCTCGCCTCCAGGCTCGGCCGCCACGTCATCCTGGTCGTGGAAAAACCGTCGGAGCTGCCGCTGATCCACCAGATCTCGCAGCGCATCGGCGTGCGGCCGCACATCGGCATCCGCTCGCGGCTGTCCGCCCGCGGCTCGGGCCACTGGGAAGGGTCCGCCGGCGACCGCTCCAAGTTCGGGCTCACCGGCCGCGACCTGCTGGACGCCGTGGCCTTCCTGCGCGAGGTCGACCTGCTCGACAGCCTGGAGCTGCTCCACTTCCACCTCGGCAGCCAGATCTCCTCGATCCGCTCGATCAAGGACGGCCTGCGCGAGGCGGCCCAGGTCTACGTCAACCTGGCCAAGATGGGGGCGCGGCTCGGCTACCTCGACGTCGGCGGCGGCCTCGGGGTCGACTACGACGGCTCGCAGACGAATTTCGCCTCGTCGCTGAACTACACGCTCCAGGAGTACGCCAACGACGTGGTCTTCGGCGTCATGGAGGTCTGCGACCAGCACGACGTGCCGCACCCGATCCTGGTGTCGGAGTCGGGCCGCGCCACGGTGGCGCACCACGCGGTGCTCGTCATCGACGTGCTGGGGGTCTCCGAATTCTCGGTCGGGCAGCTCCCGCGCACTCTGCCGTCGGAAGCGGAGCCCTCGCTGCGCAACCTGTTCGACACCTGCCGCGAGGTGTCGCGCAAGAATCTGCTGGAGGCCTACCACGACGCCATCTCGGCGCGCGACGAGTGCCTGACGCTGTTCAGCCTCGGCCACCTGTCGCTGGAGGACCGAGGGCTCGCGGAGTCGCTGTTCTGGGCGATCTGCCAGAAGGTCCTCAAGATCTCGCGTACGCTGCAGGAGGTGCCCGAGGAGCTGGAAGGGCTGGAGCGGGCGCTCGCCGACACCTACTTCTGCAACTTCTCGGTCTTCCAGTCGATGCCGGACTCGTGGGCGATCGATCAGCTCTTCCCGATCGTCCCCATCCACCGGCTGGAGGAGGAGCCGTCGAGCCGCGCGGTGCTGGCCGACATCACCTGCGACTCGGACGGCAAGATCGACCACTTCATCGACCGGCGCGACGTCAAGGACGTGCTGGAGCTGCACCCATACATGCCCGGGCACCCTTATTACCTGGGCGTCTTCCTGGTGGGGGCCTACCAGGAGATCCTGGGCGACCTCCACAACCTGTTCGGAGACACCAACACCGTGCACGTTTCGCTCGACCCCGACGAGGGGTACAAGATCGACGGGGTCCTCAACGGCGATACAGTGACCGACGTGCTCCGTTACGTGCGGTACAACCGCGACGATCTGGTGGCGCGGGTGCGCCGGGCCGCGGAGAGGGCGCTGCGGGCCAAGCGGATGACGCTCGAAGAGTCGCGGCGGCTCGTCCGCGCCTACGAGGAAGGTCTTTCGGGGTATACCTATCTGGAGCAGGACTGAGCCGGAATTGAGCCGGATATCCGGCGCGGATCGCCTCAGGGCGAAGGGAGAGACTTCCATGGCGACGACACAGGCGGTCATCGTCGATCCCCTGATCGAACGGCTGCGGGATGCGGTGCGGCTGCGCGATGTCACGGCGATCGCGGAGCGGATCAAGCGCGAGCTGGAGTCGTTCATCCCCGACGAGGGGCTGCGGCTGCCGGAGCGCTTCCGGAAGGCTCTGCCGGACACCTATGCCCGGCGGCTCCTCTACCGCGATTCCGAGCTCGACTTCACCGCCCTGGTGATGACCTGGGGACCGGGGCAGCGCACCGCGCTCCACGACCACGCCGGGATCTGGTGCGTGGAGGGGGTGGTCGAGGGCGAGATGGAGGTCCACCGCTACGAGATGCTCGAGGAGGAGGGAGATCTTTGCCGCTTCGTCGAGCACGGTTGTGTCCAGGCGTGCGCCGGCTCGGCCGGAGCGCTGATCCCTCCTTTCGAGCACCACATCCTGGCCAATACGCGGCCCGACCGCGTCTCGCTCACCCTGCACGTCTACGGGGGTGAGATGGATCACTGCTCGGTCTTCGAGCCGGTCGGCGACGGCTTCTACCGGCGTTCCTTCAAGACCCTGGCCTACACCGAGGAATGAGGGTTTTCGGCAAAGCCCCGGACCTGCTGGTCCGCCAGGAAGAGCCGTTCAACGGCGGTCCCCCTCCGGCGCAGCTCCGGCGCGGCTTCATCACTCCCAACGAGCTGTTCTTCGTCCGCAACCACGGCGCGGTCCCGGAAGTGGACCCCGCGTCCTACCGTCTCGCCGTGGAAGGCCGGGTGAAGCGCCCGTTCCGGATCTCGCTCGAAGAGATCCAGCGCCTTCCCAAGGTCACGCTGGCCGCGACGCTCCAGTGCGCGGGCAACCGGCGGACCGAGCTGATGGCGGTCGCGCCGATCCCCAACGAGCTGGGCTGGGGGGAGGAGGCGATCAGCACGGCCGAATGGGGAGGAGTGCCGCTGCGGCAGGTCCTCGCGGCGGCCGAGCCGGAGCCCGAAGCGCGCCACGCCGCCTTTTCCGGCCTCGACGAGACGGAGCGGCACGGCCACCTGTTCAACTTCGGAGGCTCGATCCCGCTCGACAAGGCGCTGCAGGGCGAGGTGCTGCTGGCCTACGAGATGAACGGACGGCCGCTGCCGCCGGTGCACGGCGCCCCTCTGCGGGTGGTGGTGCCGGGCTACATCGGCGCGCGCAGCGTCAAGTGGCTGAGCCGGATCACGCTCCAGGAGGAGCCTTCGGACAACTACTTCCAGGCCAGGGCCTACCGCCTCTTCCCCGCGCACGTGGGCCCCGACTCGGTGGTCTGGGAGACGGGGCTGATGCTGGGGGAATTCAACGTGAGCTCCGCGATCTACGCGCCGGCCGAGGGAGAGACGGTGGCGCCGGGGCCGGTGTCGGTGCGCGGGTACGCCTATGCGGGAGAGCGGAGGGTCGCGCGGGTGGACGTCTCGGCCGACGGGGGGAAGGTCTGGACGACGGCGGACCTGGAGCCTGAGCGGTCGCGCTGGGCCTGGCGCCTCTGGGAAGCCCGCTTCGATCTGCCTCCGGGCGAGCACGAGCTCGTCTGCCGCGCCTGGGACTCCGCAGCCCAGACCCAGCCGGAGCACCCCGCCCAGGTCTGGAACTTCAAGGGCTACATGAACAACGCCTGGCACCGCGTCCGGGTGACCTGCGCGTAGCCATACCGGCTCTTCTCCCCCTCTCCCGGTTGGGGGGAGGGCGATGGGAGAGGGGGCCGGGGGGTGAGGATCTAGTCCCCCTGCCGCTGCTTCAGAGCGAGCAATGGGTTCAGCCCCTGCCGGCGCAGGGCGCGCATCATCATCTTCTTCTGACGGGTCCAGCGAACGATCCGAGCCCCAAAATTCTGCTCAAGGGCCCAGCCCGTGAGCGCTCCGACCAACAGAGTACCAGCGAAAGTTTCCATCATTGCCTCGTCCAGAAAAACTTGTTCCTCGTAGAGCTAGATCGACAGGCGCGCATCCGGACAGCGATACGGCTCGACCCATACTCCT
>DASVEF010000116.1:0-15839 GCA_036380715.1 Thermoanaerobaculia bacterium
GACCTGCCGAGGAGATACAGGCGGCCGTAGCGAGAGATAGTGCCACCACAGCCGAGAGAGCGACCTTGTGGACGATCAGTGGTCTACCAAGACGCAGGGTGCGCATCTGTAGCACGACCTCCCTGATTTGAACCGCATAACTTATGTCTGATCTTCTCCGTCGCACCCTCCCCAAATGCTATCTCATTCCAGTCTCTGTACTTACGACGATCATACGCCTATTTCCGGCTTCGCGTCAATACACCGACTTGTCGGCTAAGCGTCTTATCCCTGGGTATCACGGACGCTTAGCCGACACCGAGCTGTCGCTATGGCAGCCTGCAACAGCCGGACGGAAGTGCTGCGATTCCAGTCTGTTAAGAGCAGCGGCTGAGGCGTTGGCGCGCTGTCTTGGCGACCGGATCCTGTCGGATAAGCAGCCGCGCTCCCAGGATGTCGATGACGTGGATGTAGAGCAATACGCCCGGAAGCGGCTGGCTGTGGGTCTGGAAAGAATTGGTCGCGCCGGAGGAGGATGAGGCTTGGCGCGATTGTGAGAGGGGCTGGTCCCGGCCCGCGACGCCGGGCCTGCGACAAGGAAGGGTATGGAGACCGGCGTCCGAGCCTCGGGGAACGCCGCCGAAGGGTGGTCCGCCGGCGGTGCTCCCTTCTGGAGGACCGGCAAAGGGAGGGGCAGGCGGGATCAACCCTTTCGAACCGTCCGGAAAGCCGGGTACACCCCTCTACCGGCCAGGTACGCCCTTCTCCAACCCGGGTACACCTCCCTAACTACCCTGGTAGACCGCTCCACAACCGAGGTACACCCCCCTACCTGCCCAGGTTGACCGCTCCACGACCCAGGTACGCCCCCTACCTGCCCAGGTACACCCCTGTACCTGGGTTTCGAGTCCGATACTTACGAGGGATCGCTCCGGTCCCTGCCAAATGCACCCCGCTCCCTGGCAGGGACTGTCCGATACTTACGAGGGATGGTCCGGTATTTACGAGGGATGGCTCAATCCCTACCAGGTACACCCTGATCCCTGGCAGGGATTGTCCGATACTTACGAGGCGCTGTCCTGTACCTACGAAGGTCTGCCGTTCCCCCGCCATGATCTGCCGCCGCCCCACCTTGTCCAGCCTCGTTCCCTGGCAACGCCGCCGCTGAATCACCTTCCGACAGTGTCTCCAAGCCTTGTTCGGCTGGCATCGCACGGATCTTGGGAATCCGTGGGGCCGCCGCAGGAGACGCCCCACGGGGCGTCTCCACAGTGGGAGGGATCTCCAGCGGTCCGCGGGGCGCTTTGGGGTCAACCCAGCAGCCGCAGAAGCTCGCGCTGGGGCTCGCCGCCGGTGATCTCGGCCGCTTCGGGGGTGAGGGCGACGTTGATCTCGCTGCGCACTCCGAAGTCGCCCGTAATATAGACGCCGGGCTCGATGGAGAAGCCGGTCATCGCCAGAAGCTGCCGGGTGTCGTGCGTTTCCAGGTTGTCCATGTTGGCACCCTGGCCGTGGTCGGAGGTGCCGATCGAGTGGCCGGTGCGGTGGATGAAGAGGTCGCCGTAGCCGGCGCGGCGGATGACCTCGCGGGCGGCGTCGTCCACCTCGAAGCCGTGGACCGGCTGGCGCGGGTAGCGGCTGCGCACCAGCTCCCAGGCGGCGTCGCGCGCTCCGGCGACGACGGAGAAGACCTCCTGCTGCTTGTCGGTGGGGGAGGCCGCGCAGACGCCGCACCAGGTGATGTCGGCGTAGACGCTGCCGCTCCGCTTCTCCTTGGCCCACAGGTCGACGAGCAGGAAGTCCCCCTGACGGATCGGCGACGTGTGGCCGGGGCCCGGCTGGTAGTGCGGATCGGCGCTGTGCGCGTTGACCCCGACGATGGGGTCGGACTCGGACCACAGACCGACGTGGTCGAAGGCGTCGAGGATGAAGCGCTGGACGGTGTACTCGTCGATCTGGTCCCCCCCGCGCAACGCGTCGCTCACCCGGTTGAAGGCTTCCATGGCGATGCGGTGCAGGTGGGCGTTGGCGCGGCGGTGCCCTTCGAGCTGCTCCGGGCTCCAGGTGGCGGCGAAGCGCTGGGCCAGGTCGGCCGACGAGACCAGCTCGGCTCCGGCGGCGCGCACCAGCTCGGCGGTGCCGGCGTCCAGGCGCGACACCGAGGGGAGCTCGTTGTTCGGGCTGTACTGGGCCGCGAGCTTGCGGAAGCCCGACAGGAGCTTGCTCATCTCCTCGCGGTGCTTCTGCCAGGTCAGGTAGACCGACTTGGAGCCCGGCAGGTGGTCGAGCATGGCCGGCTCGAGGCCGTGCACCAGCTTGCGCGGCTCCCCTTCCCGCGGCACCAGGTAGTAGCAGCGCCGGGTGACCAGCTTGCCCTCCCCCGAGAGCCCCAGGAGGTCGAGCCCGATGGGATCGTTGAGCTGGAAGATGGCGAAAAACCAGGCGTCGAGGCCGGCTTCGGCCAGGGCGGATTGGATCTCGGGGATGCGGTCGGCCAGCATGTCGTCTCCTTCCGGTTACACTCTCGTTCCGGCGCGCCGGATCGTATCAAACGCGCCATCGAAAGGAGCCGTCTGATGCCTGCCTTTTTCCTGCTCGCCCTGCTCCTCGCGCCTCCAGACCCGTCGATCCCCTCCTCACGGGTGATCTGCACGGTCCAGGAGGCCCGGCGGATCGACCTCGCGGAGTTGGGAGCGCCGCAGGGGAGCCGCCCGGTGGACCTCGCCCTGGGCCGGAGCACGGTCTGGATCCTCTTCGAGCCTGCGCTGCTGGTGGGGTTTCCGCGCGTCGTCCAGCCCAAGGCGCCCGTGGCTTACGCGGAATTCGGCGAGGTGGAGGAGGTCGAGATGATTCCGGGGCCGCGGCCGGACGCCTGGCGGTCGCTGGCGATCGACCCCGCGGAGGGGACGCTCTGGCTCGCCTCGCCCTCGGGGCTCTGGCGCAAGCGGCCGGGCCGGCGGCCCGAGCTCCTGAAGGGCTCTCCGGCGGGCGGCTTCCGGGACGTCCTCGTGGACCGGGGGGCGGTCTGGGCGGTGCCGGCCTGCCCCGAGAGATCGCTCTGGCGGCTCGACTCGTCCGGCAAGCGGCTGGGTATTATCACCCTGGGGGCCCTGGAGGCGGGCGGGGAGGAGTGCCCGGCCCTCGACCTGGAGCGCGACTGGGGCGGCACGGCGTGGGCTCTCAGGCCGGGGACCGGCGAGGTCTTCCGTCTGGGCTTCGATGGCAAGTGGGGTCCGGCGGAGCTGCCCGTGCCGGCCCCGGCGCCGGCGGGAAGCAATCCCGTCCGGAGCTGGTTCTTCTGGGGGGAGGAGCCCATGGCTCTCGGGGAAGGGGACGGGGCGCTCTACCGCAGGGCCGACGGCCGGATCTCGGGGTTCCGGGAGGACTGCGGCGAGGGGAACGGCCTCGTGCGAGTCGCCGGCGACACCCTCGGGTGGGCGGCTCTGACAGGCTCCTGGCTGCTGCTCGGCGAGCACCGGCGCCCCGATCCCGGTTCGCAGTAGAATCGAATGCGATCTTACGCGGAGACGACATCATGAATCGAAAGACTCGTGCCATTTTCACCGTGCTCTCGCTGCTCCTGGCGCTCGGCGGCTCTCTGTACGCCATAGGCGAGGGGCGGGTCCTGGGGACCGTGGTCGACGAATCGGGCAAGCCCGTCGCGGACGTGACGATCACCCTCACCCGGGCGGGATCCAACTACAAGCAGGACAAGAAGACCGACGGCAAGGGGAAGTTCACCCTGATGATTCTCGACGCCACCCAGGAGTACCAGATCCGCATCGAGAAGCAGGGCTTCACGCCCTTCGAGGAGCCGCTCAAGCCCAAGGCCGGGGACACGATGCGCGTCACCTACACCCTCGTGCAGCCCGCCCCGGCCGCTCCCGCCGCTCCCGCGGAGCCCAGTCCGGAAGCCAAGGCGCTGGAGGGCAAGAACCAGGCGATCCTCGCCTACAACGAGGCGGTCCAGAAGCTCAAGCTGAACGACGTGGACGCCGCCGCGGCCAAGTTCCAGGAGGCGGCGCAGCTCGATCCCAACCTTCCGGAGCCGCACGCGGCGCTCGCCGACATCTATATCTCCAAGGGGAAGAACGCCGAGGCGCTCGCCGCCGCCAACCAGTATCTGAAGCTGCGGCCGGAGGATCAGAAGCGGGTCCTGAGCGTGCGCTACGATGCCGCCCTGGCTCTGGGCGACAAGGCCACGGCCGATGCGGCGCTGGATGCCCTGGTCCAGGCCGAGCCCGGCCGCGACACCGCGGTCCGGGTGGTCAACAAGGGCGTGGGCCTGTTCAACGCGGGCAAGATCCCTGAAGCGATCGAGATCTTCCAGCGCGCCCTGCAGATCGATCCCACCCTGGCCAAGACGCACTACATGCTGGGGCTCTCCTACGGCAACTCCGGAGAAGAGGCCAAGGCCAAGGAGCACCTGACGAAGTTCCTGGAGATGGCCCCCGACGACGAGAACGCCGGCACGGCCAAGGAGATGCTGGAGTATCTGAAGACGAAGAAGTGAGGGCCGCAGCTCTGCTGGGAGCCCTCACCCCCGGCCCCTCTCCCAAGGGGAGAGGGGTGAAATTCAGCAGAAGGAATCCATCCCAGTTTTTTTGCGAAGGTTCTCCCCTCTCCCTCTGGGAGAGGGGCCGGGGGTGAGGGCCTACACCGGCAGCCGCAGCAGCGCCTCGCATCCCGGCCCTGCCTTGCGGTTTTCCAGGGTGAGGGTGCCGCCGTGGGCCTCGGCGATCTGCCGGCTGAGGGCGAGGCCGATGCCGCTGCCTTCCGGCTTGGTGGTGTAGAAGGGGACGAAGAGGTTCTCGGGATTGGAGATCCCAGGCCCTTCGTCCTCCACCCGGACCTCCACGAACCCGCTCACCTCTCTCCAGCCCACTCCGACTCCGCCGTGGGTCAGCAGCGCGGCGTCGACCGCGTTGCGGATCAGATTGATCAGGAGCTGCTCGATCTGGTCCGCGTCCGCGCGCAGGGAGACCTCGGGGCCGCGCTCGACGTAGACGGGCAGGCGGGTCTCCAGCGCCGCCGCGCGGCGGATCAGCGGCGCGAGCTCCAGCGGCTGGAGGCGCGGCGGCGGCAGCTTGGCCAGCCGCGAATAGGCGCTCATGAAGCGGATCAGGGCCTGGGCGCGCTCGCCGATGATCTGCAGCCCTCCGAGCGAGTCCTCCTTCCAGTCCTCGGGCTGGCGCTCGATCAGGTAGGCGAGCGTCGACGACATCGAGTGGATCGGCGCGAGCGAGTTGTTCAGCTCGTGCCCGAGCACCCGGATCAGGCGTTTCCAGGCCTGGCGCTCCTCCTCGCGCAGCGCCTGGCTGAGGTCGGTGATCACCAGCAGGTCGTGAGGGAGACCCTGCTCGCGGAAGGTGGTGCGCCGGATCTCCCAGCGGCCGGGACGGCCGGGGAAGGTCCGCGACTCGGTCCGCACCATCTCTCCTTCCAGGAGCTCCGCCAGGCCCAGCTCGTCCGCCTGGCGCCCCAGCAGCCGCTCGCCCGGCTCGGCGAGGAGGCGCTCGCCGGCCCGGTTGACCAAACGGAGCCGGTCCTGGTCGTCGAAGGCGAACACGGCCACGTCGACCTCTTCCATGACGCGGTGGAGCAGGGCCGCGGCCTCGATCGCGCCGAGGCGCTGCTCGCGCAGGATCTCGGCGATGGCGTTGACCTCGTGCATGACCTGGCCGAGGGCGTCCTCCCGCTCGGGCAGGCGTGCCCGCAGGGAGAAGTCCCCCTCGCGCACCGCCTCCAGCAGGTTGGCCAGGGTCTGGAGGGGGCGGACCACCCGGTCGCGCAGGCCGACCGCGAGCTTCCACCAGAGGTACAGGAGGAGCACGGAGGCCACCACGAGGAACCGGTTGTCGAGGCCTCCGGACCACAACAGCAGCACGGTGGCCACGAGCGCCGGCAGGCCGGTGGCCAGCGCGAGCAGCAGGATGCGGTTCTCGAAGCTGCGCAACGTGCTCAGCGGGGGAGGCTGCGCCGGGGTCTCCTCAGGCCGGGCGTGACGGCCTTCCAGGCTAGAGTCCATGCTTCTCCAGACGGCGGTAGAGGGCGCTGCGCGAGAGCCCCAGCGCATGGGCCGCCTGGCTCACGTTGCCGCCGTAGCGGGCGAGCGCCTTCTGGATGAGGACCCGCTCGACCTCCTCCAGAGGCAGCTCCTCCAGCGAGCCCACCGCGGACGGCGCCGGCTGGAGGCCGAGGTCGCGCGCCCGCACCCGGTCGCCGGCGGCCATCAACAGGGAGCGCTCGACGGCGTGGTCCAGCTCCCGCACGTTGCCCGGCCAGGGGTGGGCGAGCAGCGCTTCGATGGCCGACTCCTCGAAGCCCGCGAGCGGCTTGCGGTAGCGCTGGGCGTGCAGGTGCAGGAAGTGCTCGGCCAGCGGCACGATGTCCGCGCGGCGGCCGCGCAGCGGCGGCACGTGGATCTCCACCGTGTTCAGGCGGAACAGGAGGTCCTGCCGGAACCGTCCCGCGGCGACCTCCTCGCGCAGGTCGGCGTTGGTGGCCGAGACGACCCGCACGTCCGCCCTCCGCGTCTTCGAGGAGCCCAGCCGCTCGAACTCGCCGGTCTCCAGGACGCGCAGCAGCTTGGCCTGCTGCGCCAGCGAGATGTTGGCGATCTCGTCCAGGAACAGCGTGCCGCGGTCGGCCAGCTCGAAGCGGCCGACGCGGTCGGTCTTGGCGTCGGTGAAGGCGCCGCGCACGTGCCCGAACAGCTCGCTCTCGAAGACCGACTCGGCGAAGCCGCCGGTGTTGACCGTCACCATGGGCATGGCCGCGCGCCTGGACACGGCGTGGAGAGCCCGCGCCACGACCCCCTTGCCGGTGCCGTTCTCGCCGGTGATCAGCACGTTGGCTTCGGAGGGTCCGACCCGCTCGACGAGGTCGAGGACCGGCTGCATCTCGGGCGACTCGGCGACCAGGATCCCCTTGCCCTCCGGCTGGCCGTCGGCGCGCAGCAGCTCGTTCTCGGCCTCCAGGCGCTTGCCCCGGCGCAGCGCCTGCCCCAGCTCGACCTGGGTGCGCAGGATGGCGAGCAGGCGGTTGTTGTCCCACGGCTTCTCGACGAAGTCGCGGGCACCCTGGCGCATGACCTCGACGGCCAGGCCGACGGTCGCCCAGGCGGTCATCACCACCACCGGGAGCGTGTCGTCGAGGGCGCGCAGGCGCGCCAGCAGGGTCAGCCCCTCCTGGCCGGAGGTGGTGTCGCGGGTGTAGTTGAGGTCCATCAGGACCACGTCCAGGTCGCGGCTCGTCACCGTCTGGATGACTTCGGCGGGCGAGGCGGCGGCCTCGGTCTCGTAGCCCTCAGCCTTGAGCAGCAGGCGCAGGGCCTCCCGCACCTCGCGCTGGTCGTCGGCGATCAGCGCGCGCGGCTTGCGGTCGGTCGGGGAAGTCGAGGGCATGTCAAGACTTTACCCGGATTGGGGACAAAAAAAGAGGCTGCCGCTTGCGCGACAGCCTGGAGGGAAACGTTGTACGTCGGCTTTGCTTCGTGGATCGGGGGTCAGACGGCGAAGCCCCGCTGCTCCAGCTCGCGCTGCTCCAGCTCGCGCTGGATGCCCTGCTCCTCCTCCACGACGCGGCCGTCGAAGAGGTGGATCGAGCGCTCCGCGTAGCGAGCGAAGCGGGGGTCGTGGGTGACCATGCAGATGGTCGCGCCGTCCTTGTGCAGCTCCTCGAGCAGCTCCATGACCGACTCGCTGTTGCGCGAGTCGAGGTTGCCGGTCGGCTCGTCGGCGAGCAGGATGGAAGGCTTGCCGACCACGGCGCGGGCCACGGCCACGCGCTGCTGCTGACCGCCGGAGAGCTGCGAGGGGTAGTGCTTCATGCGGTGTGACATGCCGACGCGCTCCAGAGCTTCCTGGACGCGCTCCTTGCGCTCCTTCGAGGGCATGCCGCGATAGGTCAACGGCAGCTCGACGTTCTCATAGACCGTCAAGTCGCCGATGAGGTTGAACGCCTGGAAGATGAAGCCGATCTCCTGATTGCGGATGCGCGCCCGCTCGGAGAAGGAGAGGTCGGCGACCTGCTTGGTGTTGAGCCAGTACTTGCCATCGGTGGGGGTATCCAGCAGCCCCAGGATCGAGAGCAGGGTCGTCTTGCCGCAGCCGGAGGGGCCGGCGATGGAGACGTACTCGCCGTTCTTGATCTCCAGGTGGATCCCGGACAGGGCGTGCGTCTCGACTTCGTCCGTCAGGAAGACCTTGGTGACTCCGTCGAGGTGGATCAGCGACTCGGATGCGTTCATCTTCGGTTTCCTCCCTGGGTCCTTCAGCCGCCAGCTCATGCGACGGCGTGAAATCTCGTTCAATCAACCATTCAAACGGATCTTGTCGAAGCCGTCGTATTGCGAGGTGTCCGAGAGGACCACCTCATCGCCGACTTCCAGGCCGTTGATGATCTCGACGGTGCTGACGGAAGTCCGCCCGAGCTGAACCGGCACCCGGACGGCCGCGCTCCCGTCGTCGATCACCTTGAACATCTCGACTTTGCTGTTGGCCTGCCCGAAAGTGGGCCGGCTCACGTAGAGCACGTTGTCCAGCTTCTCGATCTCGATCGTGCCGTCGATCGACAGGTTGGGGCGCGCGCCTCTCGGCAGCGGCCCTTCGAGCGCGACGTCCACGATCACCGTGCCGTCCTGCGCCGAGGGGGCGACGCGGAGCACCCGGCCCGGGATGACGCCGTTGCGGGTGTCGATCGACGCCCTGAGGCCGGCCGTCACGTCCTTGGCCTGGGTCTCCGGGACGCGCAGCTCGGCCTTGAGCTGCTCGGGCCGCGCCACGCGGGCGAGCGTCGTGCCGGGCGGAACCCGCTGGCCGACCTCCACCGGCAGCTCCTGGAGCACGCCGGGGATGCCGGCCCGCACCTTGAGCGACTCGACCTCGCGCCGTCGCAGATCGTAGAGCGCGCGGAGCTGGGCCACCCGGGCATACTGGGCGGAGAGCTGCGCCTGGTTCGAGCGCTGCGCCTGGACGTACCGCTGCCGCTCGATCTTGCTCTGCTTGGAGAGCTGTGCGGAGCGCAGCCGGGAGAGCTTGAGGTCCAGCTCGGGAATGAGCTCCTCCTGGAACAGCCGCTGGTCGGCCTCGACCTGCAGCTTGGCCTGCTCGTCCTGAGACTCGGCCGCGGCCACCAGGGCCTGCTGGCTGAGGAGCTCGCCTTCGAGCCGGGCCCGCAGGTTCTCCAGATCCGCCTGGCCCGCCCGGAGCTGCGACTCCGCTTCGAAGGCGCCCTGCTCGATCTCGGGGTTGCTGAGCTCGAGCAGCACCGTGTCAGGAGTCACCGTCGCGCCCGGCAGCGCCGGGATGCTCTCGACCACGCCCTCGACCGAGACGGAGATCCAGCGCACCTCCACCGGCACCAGCGTGCCGGGGCCGCGCACCTCGCGCAGCATCGAGCCGCGCTGCACGGTGCCGAAGAAGAGGGTCTCGCGGTTCGCGGTCGGAGCCGCGGGCTCCAGACGGGAGACGCCAACGCTGATCGAGGCGACGACGAGAACGGCGACGACTATAAGAAGATTGCGCCGGAGGCGGCGCTTTTCTGCATGTCCAGTACGAGGCTTGTCCATCATAGCTTTTCAACTCTTGCCAGTGTCTCTACTACGCACGCCGTGTGCCACAGGTTGCAAGCCTGTCCCGATCCGGCTAAGTTGTTCTGATTGCTGGATTTGAGAGTATTGCGCGCTTGATTGAAAAGACCGCCGGTGTTCGCTCGTGGGACGGCGCCGTCCCACAAGCGGACACCGCGTGCTAGCCTTGAGGGACGATGAGCGCCGAGCAACACCGCGACGCCGCCCCCCGCACCCTCGGTTTCGGGCTGATCACGGTCAGCGACACCCGCACTTCCGAGGACGACGTGAGCGGGCGTTCCCTGGCCGCCCTGGCCCAGCTCGCCGGCCACCGGGTGGAGGGACCGGTCCTGGTCGCCGACGACGTCGCCGCGATCCGCCGCGCCGTGCGCCGCCTGCTGGAGATCGCCTGGCTCGACGTCCTGGTCCTGACCGGCGGCACCGGGTTCTCGCCGCGCGACGTCACCTTGGACGCCGTGCTCCCCCTCTTCGACCGGCCGGTGGACGGCTTCGGCGAGCTATTCCGCATGCTCTCCTACCAGCAGGTCGGGGCCGCCGCCATGCTGAGCCGCGCCGCCGCCGGCCTGATCGGCGACCGCGCCGTCTTCCTCCTCCCCGGCTCGCCCAAGGCGATCTCCCTGGCGATGGAGAAGCTCATCCTCCCCGAGGCCGGCCATCTGCTGGCGCAGGCCCGGCGGGAGTGACCCCTCACCCCCCGGCCCCCTCTCCCACCCCCTCCCGACCCGCCGGGAGAGGGGGAGGACAGAACAAACTCGCGTCCTTCTCCCCCTCTCCCGGTTGGGGGGAGGGGGTGGGAGAGGGGGCCGGGGGGTGAGGGGCCCCCCTACCGGCGCCTCCGCCCCCGGATCATCCGCCAGATCACCAGCAGCACGATCGAGCCGAGGACGGCGATGATCAGGCTCCGCCAGTCCAGATCGCCGCTCAGGCCTCCGAAGCCCAGCGCGGTCGACAGGAAGCCGCCGAGCAGGGCTCCCACGATGCCGATGAGGATTGTGACGATGCAGCCGCCGGGATCCCTGCCGGGCATGAGCAACTTGGCGATCACGCCCGCGATGAGACCGAGGACGACCCACGCGATCAGACCCATTCCTCCCTCCATGTCCGCTCTCCTTTCGCGCAGTCAGTACCACGGACTGCCTTGCCGCCGGGAAGTGCTAGAGCCGTGCCAGCCGCTCCCCGACTAGAATGTCCACGCCATGACTGAGACCACCTCCACGGGCTCGCGCCCGCGCCTGTTCCTGATCGACGGCTACTCCAACATCTTCCGCGCTTTCTACGCGATCCGCAACCTCTCCAACTCGCGGGGGGAGCCGACGAACGCCGTCTACGGCTTCGTCCAGATGCTCCGCAAGCTCCTGCGCGAGGAGAAGCCGGACCTCGTGGGCGTGGCGCTCGACGTGGGCAAGACCTTCCGCAGCGAGAAGTTCGAGGACTACAAGGCCAACCGCGCCCCCATGCCCGAGGACCTGGCGGCCCAGATGCCGCACATCCGCCGCGCCCTGGAGGCCTACCGCATCCCGGCCCTGCAGCTCCAGGGCTACGAGGCCGACGACGTGCTGGGCTCCATCGCCTGCCGGGCGGCCAACGAGGGCTATGACGTCGTCCTGGTCTCGGCCGACAAGGACCTGATGCAGCTCGTCGACGAGCACGTCGCGCTCTACCACACCGGCCGCAACAAGCTGTACGGCCCCGCCGACGTCGAGGAGGACTTCGGCGTCCCGCCGGGCAAAGTGGTCGACGTCCTGGCCCTGATGGGCGACTCGATCGACAACATCCCGGGCGTGCCCGGCATCGGCGAGAAAGGGGCCAAGACGCTGATCCGCGAGCACGGCTCCCTGGAGGAGCTGCTGGCCCGCGCCGGAGAGGTCTCCCGCAAGGCCTACCGCGAAGGGCTCCAGCAGCACGCCGACCAGGCCCGGCTGTCCAAGGAGCTGTCGACGATCCACAAGGACTGCGACGTCCCGTTCGACCCCGAGGCCCTGCGCTACGACCCGCCCGACACGGAGGCGCTGCGCAAGCTGTTCACCGAGCTGGAGTTCTTCTCGCTGGTCGAAGAGCTGAAGGCCGCCGGAGGCGCTGACCAGGGCGAGGCCCTCCCCGCCGCCGACGAGGCGGCGACGCCGCAGGAGTGGGAGGAGCGGACCGCGGGCCTCCCAGGAGCCGAGGGCGAGGTCTACGCCGCGGTGCTCGGCGAGGACCGGCCGCTCGGGCTCGCCGTTGGAGGGCCGGACGACGAGGGGCCCGTCCTCTACGCCGACTTCCGGCGCCAGGGAATGCGGGAAGCCGCCCTGGCGAGCCTCGCCCGCTGGATCCAGGATCCGCAGGTCCGCGTCGCCGGCCACAACCTGAAAGAGGTCCTCCGCCTCTGCGCCAGCGGCGCCCGCTGCCGCTCGTCGCTGACCGACGCCATGCTGGTCTCCTACCTCCTCAAGCCGTCGATCCACGGCCACACCCTGGACGAAATGGCCCTGGAGCGCCTCGAACGCCAGGCGATCACGGCCAAGGAGGCCGGCTGGGACAAGGGGCAGGAGCCGCCGCAGGGGGACGGGCGCCTCGCCGCCTACGCCGGCGAGCGGGTCCGGCTCGCCCGGCGGATGGCCGCGGGCATCCGCGCCGAGCTCGAAGCGGGCAAGCTCAACGCCGTCTACCAGGAGATCGAGGCCCCCCTGGTGCCGGTGCTCCTCGGCATGGAAGAGGCCGGCATCCTCCTCGACGTCGACTACCTGCGCGAGATGTCCCGCGAGCTGGGCGAGGAGCTGGCCGGGCTGGAGGAGGAGATCTACAAGCAGGCCGGCGAGCGGTTCAACATCAACTCGCCGCAGCAGCTCGGCTCCATCCTTTTCGAGAAGATGCAGCTCCCGGTCCTCAAGAGGACCCAGAAGACCAAGAGCTGGTCGACTGGGGCCGAGACCCTGGAGGAGCTGGCGGCGCGCGGCTATCCCATCGCCCAGCTCCTGCTGCGCTACCGCGAGCTGATCAAGCTGAAGTCCACCTACATCGACGCCCTGCCCGAGCTGGTCGGCCCGGACGGCCGTCTCCACACCCGCTTCAACCAGGCGGTGGCGGCCACGGGGCGGCTCTCCTCGACCAACCCGAACCTGCAGAACATCCCGATCCGCACGGAGCTGGGGCAGCGCATCCGCAAGGCTTTCGTGGCGAGTCCGGGCAACGTCCTGCTGGTGGCCGACTACAGCCAGATCGAGCTGCGCATCCTGGCCCACATCGCCGAGGAGCAGACGCTGGTCGACGCCTTCGCGAGAGGGGAGGACATCCACCGCTCGACCGCCGCGACGGTCTTCGGGATCGCGCCCGACCTGGTCTCGGGCGACCAGCGGCGGGCCGCGAAGACGATCAACTTCGGCATCCTCTACGGCATGAGCGCCTTCGGCCTGAGCCAGGCGCTGCACATCCCGCAGAAAGAGGCGGACAAGTTCATCACCGCCTACCTCGACCAGTTCCCGGGAGTGCGCCGCTACGTGGAGGAGACGCAGAAGAGCGCCGAGAAGGAAGGCAAAGTCGAGACCCTCTACGGCCGCGTCCGCTGGCTGCCGGACATCCAGAGCAAGAACTGGAACCTGCGCGAAAACGCCCGCCGCATGGCCATCAACGCCCGCATCCAGGGCACCGCCGCGGACCTCCTGAAGAAGGCCATGATCGCCATCGACCGCCGCCTCCACGAGGAATACCCGGATGCGAAGCTCCTCCTGACCGTCCACGACGAGCTGGTCTTCGAAGTCCCCGAAGCTCAGGCCGAGACCGTGGCCAGGGCGGTCAAGGAGGAGATGGAAGGGGTGGCGCAGCTCAAGGTGCCGCTGGTGGTGGATGTGGGGTGGGGGAAGAGCTGGTATGAGGCGAAGGGGTGAATGGCGCGCTTGATCTACCTGGACGCCCTCGCCATCCGCTGAGAAGGTAGAATTCAAGAAAACCATTGACACGCGGAGGTGCCTATGACGGACGCGGTTGCGCAGGCCCATGCATTCATTCGGGGCGGTTCGTTGACGTTCGAGGAGGCGAGCTCCCTATGGAAGACACTCGTCAAGCAGGACGAAAGACCGCTGGCGCGTCAGGTGCTCGCGAAGCTCCGCAAGGGCGAGGGCCTGCTGGACCGGCTGCCCGCGAACCGAGTCCTGCGCGAGGAGCTGTGCCGCCAGGAGGCGCTGCTCACCAGCAAGGACGAAGAGCTGGGCGCGGCCGTCCGGCACGATCGGGCGCTGGAGATCCTCGCCGACGAATTCGACCTCGACAGCGCGGAGCTGGACGGTGACGCCGAGACTCTCGGCATCGCGGGCGGCATCTACAAGCGCCGCTGGAGCGATTTCGGCCAGATCGAGGATCTGATGCGCGCGGCCAAGCTCTATGAGAGGGGCGCGCTCAGCGCTCTCGGCGACGACGCCTATCCGCACATCAACGCCGCGTTCCTGGAGGACCTGCTGGCCGATACGGGAGACCATCCGACAACCCGCAAGGAGCGGGCGAGAGAGCTGCGCCAGCGCATCGTGGACGAGCTGCCGGTGAGCGGCACCTGGTGGAACGCCGCCACGCGCGCCGAGGCTTTCTTCGGCCTCCGTCGCTACGCCGAAGCGCGGGAGGCTCTGGGCACGGCGAAGGAGAAGCCGCCGCTGTGGAGTCTCGAGACGACCGCCCGGCAGCTCGCCACGCTGGCGCAGCTCCATCGCAAACGGCCCCTGGACGAGCCCGAGATCCGGGCGTTTTTCGACGCGCTGCTGCCCGGCGCGGGCGATGCGGTCTGTTCCGCCATGGTCGGCAAGGTCGGGCTTGCCTTGTCGGGCGGCGGCTTCCGGGCGTCCTTCTACCACCTCGGAGTCCTGGCGCGGCTGGCCGAGCTCGACGTCCTGCGGCACGTGGAGGTGCTCTCCTGTGTCTCCGGCGGCAGCATCATTGGCGCCTGCTACTGGCTGGCGCTCCGCCGGCGGCTGCTGGATCCGAGGCCGCTCGGCCGGGAGGACTACATCCAGGTCGTGGACGACCTGATCACGCATTTCCTGGAGGCGGTCGCCAAGGACCTGAGAGGCCAGGCCCAGCCTTCCAAGCTGAACGTGGCCTGGCGCCTGCTGCGCGCGGGGGAGAAAGGCGCCATGGATCCCGAGCGCACGGCGAAGGCTCTCGAGGAGCAGTTCTATCGCCCGCTGCTGCCCGGCGCCGGCCCGCTCTTCATGCACGAGCTGCCGTTCACGCCGGCGGACCACAACGCCGGCCTCAGCGGCTCGCGCGAGTTCCAGCCCGGGAAACACAACTGGCTCCGTGCGCACAAGGTGCCCGCCCTGGTCCTCAACGCCACGACGGTGAACACTGGGCATGCCTGGCAGTTCACGCCGACCTGGATGGGCGAGTCGCCGTGGGCGATCCACGAAGCGGCCGACAGCATTCCGCGCCTGGAGTGGTCCTGGTACGAACCGGCTGCGAGGTGGCAGATCCAGCTCGGCCGGGCGGTGGCTGCCTCCGCCTGTGTGCCGATGCTCTTCGCGCCATTGCGGATCGACGACGCCTACGACGGCGTCCAGGTCCAGCTCGTGGATGGCGGGGTTCACGACAACCAGGGCACGGTGTCGCTGCTCGCGCAGAACTGCAATGTGATCATCGTGAGCGATGCGGCCGGCCAGCTTCTGTTCGAGCAAGGCCCGCAGGCGGGGCTCGCGGGGCTCGGCAGTTACGCCAAGCGATCCATGGATACGCTCATGGAACGCGTGCGCCTCGCCAATTACGTCGATCTGTCGGCGCGCCGGAGAGCGGGCCTCCTGCGCGGCCTGATGTTCCTCCACATGAAAGCCGGGCTCGACGCGGATCCCGTCCGGCTTCGCTTCTCCCAGGAGGCTTACGAGATCCGCCGGGCGCCGCTCTCTCCGGCCGGCGTCCGAAAAGACTTCCAGCAGGCGCTCGCGGAGCTCCGCACCGATCTCGACGACTTCACCCCGGACGAGTCCCGCGCGCTCATGGCTTGCGGATACCAGATGGCTGCGAAGGCCTTCGTCCGGGATCTGGCCGATCTCACGGAGCTGGGAGACCGGCCGGTCGAGGCGGAGTGGCCCTTCGCGGAGCTGCTGGAGGAGATCCGGTCGACCGCTGCGGCTACGCCGCGGCGGGAGAAGCTGCTGGCAGATCTCCGCGCCGGCGCCTCGCTGCAGCTCTGAGAGGAACCAGGCCGGCGACCCCCGCCGGGCAGAGTCGCCGGGAAAACGTTGGAGGGGGAATCCGCAGGCGTACGACTTTCAAGTGGACAGCCGTACGACTTTGAGCTATTCTCATCCCA
>DASVEF010000117.1:0-9168 GCA_036380715.1 Thermoanaerobaculia bacterium
GAGCTGGCCGACGAATGGGCGGTCAAGGGGAAACCCAACCTGTGGGGCATGGCGCCGCAGGTGGTCGAGATGCAGTCCGAGGGCGGCGCCGCCGGCGCGGTGCACGGCGCGCTCCAGGCCGGCGCCCTGGCGACCACCTTCACGGCGTCGCAGGGGCTGCTGCTGATGATCCCCAACATGTACAAGATCGCCGGCGAGCTGACCCCGTTCGTCATGCACGTGGCGGCGCGGTCGCTCGCGACGCATGCGCTGTCGATCTTCGGCGATCACTCCGACGTCATGGCCTGCCGCCAGACCGGCTTCGCCCTGCTAGCTTCCGGGTCGGTCCAGGAGGCCCACGACTTCGCGGCCGTCTCCCACGCCGCCACGCTGCGCTCGCGCATCCCCTTCCTCCACTTTTTCGACGGCTTCCGCACCTCGCACGAGGTGGCCAAGATCGAGGAGCTGGCGGACGAGGACCTACGCGCCCTGTTCGACGAGGAGGCCGTCCGCGCCCACCGCGGGCGCGCCTTGACGCCCGACCATCCAGTGGTTCGCGGCACGGCGCAGAACCCCGACGCCTTCTTCCAGGCGCGCGAGGCGGCCAACCCCTGGTACGCGGCCTGCCCGGGCCTCGTGCAGGAGGCCATGGACGAGCTCGCGGCGCGCACCGGCCGGCGCTACCGTCTGTTCGACTATCACGGCCATCCCGAGGCCGAGCGCGTGATCGTGCTCATGGGCTCCGGCGCCGAGACGGTCCACGAGACGGTTGACTGGCTCAACGGCCGGGGCGAACGGGTCGGCGTCGTCAAGGTGCGGCTCTTCCGCCCGTTCTCGGTCCCCGACTTCGCCGCCGCCCTGCCGCCGGCCGTGCGCGCTCTGGCGGTGCTCGACCGCACCAAGGAGCCGGGCGCGGTGGCCGATCCGCTCCATCTCGAGGTGATCGCCGCGCTGGCCGAGGCGCGCGAGCGGGGGACGCTCCCCTGCGCCGAGACGCCGCGCGTCGTCGGCGGGCGCTACGGCCTGGCGTCCAAGGAATTCGACCCCTCCATGGTCAAGGCGGTGTTCGACGACATGGCTGCGGTCACGCCGCGCAATCACTTCACGGTCGGCATCGTGGACGACGTCACCCACACCTCGCTGCCGTTCGACCGTGGCTTCGACATCGAGCCGGAGAACGTCGTGCGGGCGGTCTTCTTCGGCCTCGGCGCGGACGGCACGGTGGGAGCGAACAAGAATTCGATCAAGATCATCGGCGAAGGCACGGACCACTACGCCCAGGGTTATTTCGTCTACGACTCGAAGAAGGCCGGCGCGGTCACCATCTCCCACCTGCGCTTCGGACCCCAGCCCATCCGCTCGGCCTACCTGGTCAAGCAGGCGGGGTTCGTGGCCTGCCATCAATTCGATTTCCTCGACCGCTACGACGTGGTGGAGCATGCCGCGCCGGGTGGGACCCTGCTGCTCAACGCGCCGTGCGCGCCCGAGGCGGTGTGGGACCGCCTGCCGCGGGAAGTGCAGGAAGGCATCCTCGCCAAGGGCCTGCGGGTCTTCGCGATCGACGCTTACCAAGTGGCGGCGGACGCGGGCATGGGCCGGCACATCAACACCGTGATGCAGACCTGCTTCTTCGCCATCGCCGGCGTGCTGCCGGCCGAGGAGGCGATCGCCCGCATCAAGAGCGCGATCCGCAAGAGCTACGCGGGCAAGAGCGACGAGATCGTGGCGCGCAACTTCCGCGCCGTGGACGCGGCGCTGGAGCACCTGCACGAGGTGGCCATGCCGGGCGCCGTCACGGCGTTGCGGCGCCGGCCTCCCCTGGTCCCCGAGGCCGCTCCTGATTTCGTGCAGCGGGTCACCGCCGTGCTGCTCGCCGGCCAGGGGGACCTGCTGCCGGTCAGCGCCTTCCCGGTGGACGGCACCTGGCCCGTGGGCACGGCGCGCTGGGAGAAGCGCAACATCGCGCAGCGCATCCCGCTCTGGGACCCGGCGATCTGCATCCAGTGCAACCAGTGCGCGTTCGTCTGCCCGCACGCGGCGATCCGTACCAAGGTCTACGATCCTGCCGAGTTGGCCGGCGCTCCGGAGAGCTTCCTCGCCACCGATTCGCGGGGCCCCGACTTCGCCGGCCTGAAATACACCGTGCAGGTGGCGCCCGAAGACTGCACCGGTTGCGACCTGTGCGTGACCGTCTGCCCGGCCAAGGACCGCACCAACCCGCGCCACAAGGCCATCGACATGGCGCCGCAGCGGCCGGTGCGCGAGCGCGAACGGGCCAATTTCGACTTCTTCCTCGGCCTGCCGGAGATCGACCCCGCGCGCATCCGGCGCCTGGATGCCAAGGGCTCACAGCTCCTCCAGCCCCTGATCGAGTTCTCTGGCGCCTGCGCCGGCTGCGGCGAGACGCCCTATCTCAAGCTGCTGACCCAACTCTTCGGCGACCGGCTGCTGATCGCCAACGCCACCGGCTGCTCCTCGATCTACGGCGGCAACCTGCCGACCACGCCCTATACGACGAACCGCGACGGCCGCGGCCCCGCGTGGTCGAACTCCCTGTTCGAGGACAACGCTGAATTCGGCCTCGGCTTCCGGCTGGCGGCCGACCAGCACGAGGCCCACGCGCGGGAGCTGGTCCGCATCCTGTCCGGCGACCTGGGCGACGGGCTTGCCGCGGGCCTGCTCGCGGCCGATCAGGCCGGCCAGCAGGGGGTCGAGGCGCAGCGCGAGCGGGTGCGTGCGTTGCGGACCCGGCTCGGTGAGATCGCCCGGCCCGAGGCGCGATGGCTCGCGGAGCTGGCGGATTCTCTGGTCAAGAAGAGCGTCTGGCTGGTGGGCGGCGACGGCTGGGCCTACGACATCGGCTTCGGCGGGCTCGACCACGTGCTCGCCCTGGGGCGCGATGTCAACGTGCTGGTGCTCGACACCGAGGTCTACTCCAACACCGGCGGGCAGCAGAGCAAGGCGACGCCGCTGGGCGCCGTGGCCAAGTTCGCCGCCGCCGGCAAGGAGACCGGCAAGAAGGACCTCGGCCTGCACGCCATGAGCTACGGCCACGTCTTCGTGGCGCGCATCGCCTTCGGCGGCAAGATCAACCAGACCGTGCAGGCGCTGCTCGAAGCCGAGTCCTACCCGGGGCCGTCGCTGGTCATTGCCTACAGCCACTGCATCGCGCACGGCTACGACCTCTCGCTCGGGGTGCGGCAACAGGAGCTGGCGGTGCAGTCCGGCGTCTGGCCGCTCTACCGGTTCGATCCGCGGCGGATTGCCCAGGGGGAGCCGCCGCTGCAGCTCGACTCGGCGCCGCCCAGGATCCGGGCGAGCGAATACATGCGCAACGAAGACCGTTTCCGCCGGGTCGAGAAGCTTGATCCGGAGCGCTTCAAGCGGCTGACCGCCGCGGCCGAGCGCGACGCGGAGCGGCGCTACGCCGTCTACCAACAGCTCGCGGGGCTCCACGTGCCGCGGGGAGAAGCCGCGGTCGCTGCGGCGGAGTAGAGGAGGAGGACATGGACCTCACCACTCGATATCTCGGCCTGCGCCTCAAGAGCCCATTGATCGTCGGCGCCTCGCCGATGGTTGACGACCTGGACACCGTGCGCCGCCTGGAGGATGCGGGCGCGGCGGCGATCGTGCTCCACTCCCTGTTCGAGGAGCAGATCCTGCGCGAGCAGCTCGCGAGCCTCGACCTTCTCGTGACGCATGGCGCCTCCGCCGAGGCTCCCACCTTCTTCCCGCCGGCGGACGACCTGCCCCTCGGACCGGAGGAGTATCTGGAGCTGATCCGCAAGGTCAAGGCCGCGGTCGAGGTGCCGGTCGTCGCCTCGCTCAACGGCACGACCGAGGGCGGCTGGCTCCGCTACGCCAGGCTGATGGAGGACGCGGGCGCCGACGCCCTGGAGCTCAACGTCTACGCCCTCGCCACCGATCCCTGGGAGAGCGGCGAGGCCGTCGAGCGTCGCACCCTGGCGATGGTCCGCGCGGTCCGGGAGGCGGCCGGCGTGCCGGTCGCGGTCAAGCTCTCCCCCTTCTACACCTCGTTCGCCTGCTTCGCGCGCCAGTTGGACCGGGACGGAGTCGACGGGCTCGTCCTCTTCAACCGCTTCTATCAGCCCGACCTCGACGTCGAAGGGCTCGAGGTGCAGCGGACGTTGCGTCTGTCCGACGCCTCCGAGCTGCCGCTGCGGCTGCGCTGGCTGGCCATCCTCTCCGGCCGCCTGCAGGCCTCCCTGGTGGCGACCGGCGGCGTCCATACCGCGCTCGACATCGTCAAGACCGTCATGGCCGGAGCGCACGCGGTGCAGATGGTCTCGGCACTCCTGAAGCGCGGCCCCGAGTACCTGCGCCTCGTCCGCGACGAGATGGCGCGCTGGATGGCGGAGCACGGCTACGAGTCGATCGAGTCGATGTGCGGCAGCCTCAATCTCACGCGCTGCCCCGATCCGGCCGCCTACGAGCGCGCCAACTACATCCAGGTCCTCCAGTCCTGGCGCGCGCCGGCGGGGTAGGCGGGGGCACAGACTCCTCCGTAGTAGAGACGCTGGACTTTAGATTTGTAGAGTGCAGGACTCTTGCTACAAGTGCGGCCGGTCTCGGACCAGTGCTTGGCTTCGAATCCATGTACCTCAAGGTGCTGGCCATGCGGCGCGCCTACCCTTTGGCGATCCCCGGCCCACCTGGAAAGCCGGTGCGATGTCTTCCTCGTTTGACCCAGAGTAAAAAGGCAAGGCCTCCGTCTCGTTGACGCGCCGCAACCCTCAGGGAGGTGTCCCATGTCGACGAAAGCCCGCCTCCGCCGCTCCCCTTCCCCGCTCCTCCTGCTCGTGCTCGCGATGGGTCTCTGCGCCGGCTCGGGACTCCCCGCGCAGGCCGGCGTCGGCCGATGGACCCCCCTCGGCCCAATGGTGAGCTACAGCAATGACATCGGGCTCATTGCCGTCCATCCCGGTGCTCCCGGAGCCCTCTGGGCCAGCCTGCCGCAGGGAGGTCTGTACAGGAGCAGAGACCGCGGGACGACCTGGAGGTGGGTGGGCCAGCCCTTCACCGGTTCGGGGGTGGGCGCCGTGGCGGCCGATCCCTCCCGGCCCGGCGCTCTCTGGGCCGCCACGAGCCTCGGGGTCTTCCGCACCGAGGACGCCGGCAACCGCTGGGTGCGGCTCACCGGCGAGAGCTACACGGTCGCGTTGGGGGAATCCCATCCGGACGCCGTGGTCGCTGTCCCGGGCAGCCTCTACGTCGTGACCTATCGGCGGCTGATCGCGAGCCGCGATGGTGGACGGACCTGGGAGATCCTCTACGACATGGGCGAGACGGGCCGGATCCAGGCGTTCGCCACCCATCCGGCGGCCCCGACGCGCCACTATCTCGCCATCCATGGCCCGGAGTATCCGGATCTCCTGCGGAGCGTGGATTCCGGGCAGACCTGGGAGCTCCTGCCGATGCCTTTCCCCGATGCCCGGATCGATCGACTCGGCGTCACCGCGGCCGCAGTCTACGCCTCGGACAGCGGTGCGGAGGGCGGGCTCTTCCGCAGCACGGACGGCGGCCGGACGTGGCAGGAGGTCGTGACCGGGAGGCCCGGCGCTCCATTCGCCGTGCGCTCCTGGACCCTCGATCCGCGGTCGCCGCAGACCCTCTATATCTATGGGCCTGCGGGGGAGGCAGCATATTCCGAGCACGCCCTCTGGGTCAGCCGCAACGCGGGTCGAACCTGGCGGAAGCTGGGCCGTCCGCAGATCTTTCCCGGCAGCATCGTGATCGACTCGGCAGCCGGAGCGCTCTATGTCACGGACTCCAAGCAACTGGCCCGGAGCCTCGACGGCGGCTTGACCTGGAAGATCGTCTTCCGGGCGCCCGACACGGAGAGCTCCTGCGCCCAGGTCGCCTTTCAGCCCGACGACCCGTCCCGCATGGCCCTCGCCGTCGGCTTCACCCTCTACACCAGCAGAAACGGCGGCTGGAGCTGGGGGTGGCCGAGCGCTCTCCGGAATGTGTGGGACGTCCGGGACGTCGACATCGATCCGGAAGATCCGTCCTGGATGGTCGCCGTGAGCGGCTCCAGCGGCCTCCTGACCCAGGACGGGGGCCGGACCTGGCAGAGGACCTCCGGCGCCTACGACCTGTCGTATATCGAGTCGCTGGTCCGCGCGGACGGGCAGACTCTGTTTGCGGCGGGCCTCGGTATCTACCGCAGCACCGACAACGGGCAGTCCTGGCAGACCGCGTTGCCCGGCTGGACCCCGTGGTCCGAGAACGGGCGATGGGCCCAGAAGCTGGAGGTCGATCCCGCCGATCCGTCGAAGGTCTATGCCCTGACCTTCCTGATCGAGGTCGTCGAGCCTCCTCACGACCCTCTGGCCGATTACCCGTCGGCCCTGTGGAAGAGCGAGGACGGCGGCGGGACCTGGCGGAAGGTCGCCCTGAACCTGCGCACCTTCGCCTTCGACCGCAGCCGCTCCCGCCTCTACGCCGTGCGCAACCGCGATATCCTGGCGAGCGACGATCGAGGAACGACCTGGGAAGCGGTCGCCCGGACGCCCCACCTGGTCCACGACCTGGTGATCGATCCGGCGGATCCGGACGTCTTCTACATCGCGGGTGACGGAGTCTGGCGCAGCGCCGATCGCGGCATAACCTGGAAGCGGTTGGGCCAGCCGATCGAGGCCTATTCCCTGACCCTGCACCCCACCGATCCCCGGACCCTCTATGCGGCGCAGCGCTGGGGAGTCTTCGAGATCACGATTCCGGAGCGCCTTGAGTGAGGACGAGGAGCTGATCGGGATGAGATGGAGCAGGAAATCTTTCGCTGGCCTCCTGGCCTTCGCGATGCTCGCCCTCGCCGGCGTCTGGAACCGGGCGCGGCTCGGGGCTGAGGATCTGCCGGGTACGGACCAGGGCCGGGTGGTCCTGCGCGCGCGGTTCCCCGCCTCGGGCGCCGCGCCCCGGCTCGCCCTGGAGGGCCAACGCTTCCAGGGCTCTCCGGAGCTGCCGTGCTTCTATGAGCGACGGGGCTTCGTGCCGGCCTGGAGTGAGGGCGGCACGCTCCGGCGGGAGGTCCAGGAGTTGCTGGCGGCGCTCGCGGCCGCCGAGGACGACGGGCTCCGGGCCGAGGATTACCGGCCGGCGGCGCTCGCGCGCCTCACCGCCGCGTTGCGGAGCCACCCTGAGGCGGGCGGGCTGGCCGATCTGGACCTCCTGCTGAGCGACGCGTTCCTCACCTTCGCCGCGCACCTGAGGAACGGCCAGGTGAACCCCGGGGCGATCTACCGGGACTGCGCGCTGAAGCGCGATCCCGCCGACCTCGCCACCGTCCTCGAGGAGGCGCTCACGGCGGGCCGGGTGCGCGCCGCGCTCGCCGGCCTGGCCCCGCCCCATCGGGGGTATGGGCTGCTGCGAGAGGCTCTGGGCCGCTACCGCCGGATCGCCGCGCGAGGCGGCCCCGAGCCGGTTCCGCCCGGGCCCACGCTGCGCGCCGGAGACCGGGGCGAGCGGGTCGCGGCCCTGCGGACGCGCCTGGCCGAGGCCGCCCTGTCCGACGCCGCCGAGCCCCTTCCGGCCGCGGAGATCCCTGACCTGTTCGACGATCCCCTGGAAGAGGCCGTGCGCGGCTTCCAGCGGCGTCACGGCCTGGAGGACGACGGCGTCGCCGGCCCGGCCACTCTCGCCGAGCTCGACCAGCGGGCGGAGGACCACGTCCGCCAGATCGAGGTGAATCTCGAGCGCTGGCGCTGGCTGCCGCGCGACCTCGGGCGACGCCACGTGCTGGTCAACATCGCGGCGTTCCGCCTGGACGCCGTCGAGGACGGCAGGAGCGCCCTCGACATGCGGGTCATCGTCGGCAAACCCTACACCCGCACGCCGATGTTCAGCAGCGCCATGGAGGCCGTGATCCTGAATCCGTCCTGGTACGTGCCGCGGAGCATCGCCGTCAACGAGATCTTCCCGAAGGCCCGGAAGGACCCGTCCTACCTCCGGCGCGGCGGCTACGAGGTGCTCTCCGGATCACGGCTGCGCCAGAAGCCGGGACCGCAGAACGCTCTGGGCCGGGTCAAATTCGTCTTCCCCAACCGGTTCAACGTCTACCTGCACGACACGCCGGCCCGGACGCTCTTCGATCGTACCGTTCGCACCTTCAGCCACGGCTGCATCCGGATCGAAAAGCCTTTCGATCTGGCGGTCTGGGCGCTGCGCGACGAGCCGCAGTGGACGCCCGAGGCGATCCGCGCCGGGATCGACGCGGGGAGGGAGCGCCGGGTGCCGCTCCGCCGGACCCTTCCCGTTCACGTTGCGTACTGGACCGCCTGGGTCAACGAAGGTGGCACCCTCCGGCTGGGCAGGGACGTATACGAACGGGATGCCGAGCTCGCCCGGCTGCTCCAGGCGAGCTCCCGGCCGAAGGAGAAGGCCGCGGGAGGGAGCTCTGCGAATCGAGCCATACCACCCAGGCGCGCGCTCCCTCCCACCCTCCGGGACGGCCCGCTTCGACCACAGCGGGGCTAGGCTGAAGCAGAAGGACCTCGACCTTTGAAAAGGAGGTTGTCATGAACGCGAGCAGCAAGGCCCAGATTGCCGGCCTGGCGGGCGGTTTGACCGCTGCCGGTGCGGCGGTCTACCTCTATACGCACCGCAATGCGCCGCGCAAAGGGGTCAGCCCGCGCAAGGCGCACAAGATCGGCGAAGAGCTGGGAGTGGACTGGAGCCGCATCGATCTGGAGGAGCTCCGTCGCGGTATGGAGGTGGAGCTGGAGCACGGCCGGCGCGATCCGGTCACGGACGTCACCGGCGACGATCTGCTCGTCACCGGCAAGATCGCCCTCGCTCACCTCAACGAATTCCCGGACTACTACACGCGGCTTGCCCGCATGGAAGAGGAAGCGAGGGAGTTCTGGCGCGGGGCCGCAATCCCCGTCTCCTCGCCGGAGAGCCCGCTGCCGTCCTGAACGTTCTTCCTCAGCCCAGGGGGCCGCCAACGGAGGACCCGACCATGCGGGGCACCGATCCCCAGCGGGCCGCGCCGGCCACCGGAACACTGCGGCCAGTAACCGGGGTTCCGAAGACCAGCCGCCAAGTGGCGCAGGGCGGCGCGCCCGCCCTGCGCCTACGCGAGCAGCGCGCCAACCCCGGTTTGGCGTCTTCTGCACTTCATCAAAAACCGGGTAGCGAGATCTTGGGTGTGCTGATCACTCGGGTCTC
>DASVEF010000118.1:0-3642 GCA_036380715.1 Thermoanaerobaculia bacterium
CAGAAGGCATCCACCATCCAAGATGCTCTGCTCGCGGAGATCTGCGATGCGATGGGCAAGGGTTTCGATTCCAGGCGTTTCCTTCCCTACGTCATGATGCACGAGTTCGAAGCCTTGCTGTTCAGCGACTGCGAGCGATTCGCTCAAGGGATCGGCCGTCCGGCCCTTGCTCCTCAATTCCAGCAGATCCGGAATGCGTTTGAGACACCGGAGGAGATTGACGATTCCCCTATCACGGCCCCCTCAAAGCGGGTGCAAGCTCTTGTGCCGGGATATGAAAAACCGTTGATGGGAACCCTCGCCGTTCTGGAGATCGGACTCGAGGCGATCCGTGCACAGTGTCCGCACTTCCGAAATTGGCTGGAACGCCTGGAGACCTGGTATCAAGGCGCCATGACCGAGGAGGGGTCTTCAGGCTAGATGCTGCTTGCGGCTGGTCGTAAGCGCCGGCGTCAGCGGCTCTGGTAGGCTCCCCCCATGGCCTATGCGATCGGCTTGGTTGAGCTCCTCACCCAGTTGGCGGGTGCCGAGCTGTCTTTCCGGCGAGAGGACGAGGATGACCTTCTCGCTGTAACGGTCCTGGTCCTGCCCACCGGGCGGCAGGTCCTCTTCGTGGAACGCACGTATCGCGATGGGACCGGAGTGCTGCTCGATCCAATCCCCGAAGAGATCGAGATCGCCCGCAGTGGAAATCTGTGGAGCCTCTGGAATGAAGAGCGTACCAGGCGCCTGGCTCCTGCCTCTTGGACCTTCGAGCCACCGCCAGCGGCGGTCCGAACTGAGTAGCTGACACACCTTCTGGACTGGTAAACGTCAACCTGACCGGAATCGCTAGCGGGTTCATCACGAACCGGCGGCCAGGAGGCCGCCGGTTTCTCAAGCAGGGGTTAGCGGCAAGGGCAGAGACAGCAGCCGTTGAGGCACTGCGCGGGACATATGCGAGGGCACCGCGGGCAGTCGCGGCTGGTCGTGCAGACGTTCGTGCAGGCGGCGGCCAGCAGCGCGGGCAGGCCGGTCTCCGAGGTCTTTCCCGGGACCGAGGCACAGCTCCCTCCGGTTGTGGGAGCGGCGAGCGAGGCCAGAAATTCTGCGGCCGAGACCGTGACGGGAGCCTCCTTGGAGGCAGAGGCCTCCTGGCCCGCCAAGGCAAGGCCCGAGCTCCCGAGGACCGCCAGCACCGTAAGCAGCAGGACGATGGCACATCTCTTCATGCTCTCCTCCTTTCCAGGATCGTGCTCCAGTGCACAGCCGGGATTTTACCAACAGCTTTGCCATGCTCTCCGGCGGCCCGGCCTGTGCGGATGGCGGCGATTCTACCGAGAGCTCAAGTCATCTGGGGAGATGCCAAGCCCCTTGAGAATGGCCCGAAGAGTCCCCGCAGGGATGTCGCCGGGGTGCCAAGGAATGACGGTGGATCGATTCTGGCGCGGGTTGTGCCAGATCTCATGGCTTCCTTGCTCTGGCGCTTCAGCTCGCAGCCGAGGCGGCGGAGCTGCCGTGTCAGCTCTTGATAGGTCACGCGGGAACGAGGACGGAGACGCGCCCTGGAGCGGTGACTGTCTCAAGACCCGGCGGCAGTTGCTGGTTCGTCTCGACCATCACCGCGATCAGGTCGTGCGCCAGGTCAGGCGCCAGCCTGAGAACTTCCTGGACGCTGTCGCCCTGCACGACGAGCCCGGGGAGATCCGGGCTCGTGCCGAGATAAGGCCCCTCGGGCAGTTGCTCGATTTCCAGAGTGATTCTATACATCGTGCTCAAGTCTCCGCGTTCCAGCTTCCACGACAGGATAGCGGACCACAAGTCCCGGCTCGGTCTGCGCCGGTGCTCCTCCAAGGAGACCAGAGCAGCGACGGACCGGCCTTCCGGGTCAACTCGATGGGCTGGTCGGCGGGCAGAGCTCCGGTTACGAAGTGCTCAGGTAGGCGTACAGGGTCGCCTCCGCGGTCTTTGACGTCGAGTTGTAGAGGAACACCCGGTACCGCGGGAAGCCGAGCCGGAGCGTCACCGATTCCGAGCTGAAGTGCCCTCCCTGCGCCGGGCTCACGGCGGCTTCCGCGCGCAGGCCGAGCTGCACGACGCCATTGCGGAGCGCCGCGGCAACCTCCGGCACATCCGGCACCAGCACAACCCCGACGGCTCCGGCCTGGGCGCTCCCCTGGAGATTCCCGACCAGGCTCAGTGTGACATGCGTGAAGCCGGCCGTTTGGAGGCTCCCGGCCTCGGTCAGGTGCGCGGCGTCCGACAGGTCGGCCGGCGCCGCCAGCGCCTTCCTGGTTTCGAGCCGCGTCTGCGGGACCGGCTCATTCACCACGACCCGCTGCACCTCGGGAAAGTTCGTCACGGCGACGCGATCCGGGCCGTCCGCGACCACCGGCTGCTGCGACATCGCCAGGGCGCCGAGAATCGCGGCCACCGCGGCTACAAGACAATACCTGCGCATGGGGCACCTCCCGCCTGCGTCAGCAGGCTCGTAACCTTTTACGTACACCCGTCGACCTGCGTTGGTCAGCCCACTCCCCGGTCAGGCACGCCGCTGGTCTCGCCAAGCATGGACCCGGCTAGTAATCCTCCGTGGTGATATCCTCCCGGCAGTAAACCGTTGACTGAGCTGTTAAGCTCTTGACCACGCAAGGGAGGATCCATGAAGAACGTCTGGAGATTGTTTGTCGCCATCGCTGTAATCATCGGATGTGCCGGCCCCATCCAGGCCGACGAGCAGAGCCTCGCGGTCGTGGACGCCCCTGGTCTCGTCCCGCTTCAGGCTGACCATTCCCCGATGACGCTGGCGAAAGAAATTCCGGCGCCTCTCGACCCCCACACGACCGCCATCTGCCAGCCGGGTACGTTCCAGTACTACTGCAAGGAGATCTGGGGCGTCGCCCAGGGCCGCTGCGGCGCAAACACGTGGCGCTATACGTTCTGCAAGCAGTACAAGAACTCCGCGGGCAAGTGGTACTACCAGGAATGCGGCGCGGTGCAGGAAGTCTGCTCGCCTCCCGGCGGGGCCGAGTGCATTCCCTGTCTCTGACCAGGCACCCGACAATAGGCCAGTGTGAGTTGCCCTACCCTCTCCTAGCGGTCATGGGAGGAGAGGGTAGGGGGCTGTCCCTTTTCAAGCCCGGCCTGCGCATCTGTGTCTGAGGAATGCTCCGGCCCCCGGGCCTCACCCCAGCCACCGGAAGAGCCACCGCTTCCAACTGAAGCGCCGGCCGACGCCCGCGGACTCTTCGTACTCGCGGATCCCCAGCTCTTCCAGGATCGCCCGCGTGTGCTCGCCGAGCCCGGGGACGCGGGCGGCGGAGCGCGGGCGCTGGCCGTCGAGACGGGCCGGGAAGCCGAGGCGCGGCAGGCCGTCGGTTCCGGCGCCGAGGAGTCCGCGCTCTTCCATCTGCGGATGGCGGCGGGCCTCGGCGGCGGAGAGGACCATCTCGGCGGGGATGTCGTGGCGGGCGAGGAGGTCCGTCCACTCGGCGCGGGTGCGGCCGCGGATGAGGGCCGCGACCTCGCGGTGGATTCTGCGGGAGGAGCTGTACTGCTTGCGGATCAGGCCTTTCCGGCCGGCGGCCTCGCAGAAGCGGCTCCAGAAGTGGGGCTCCAGAGCGGCAAGGGCGAGGGTGTCCCCTTCGGCGGTGCGATAGAGGT
>DASVEF010000119.1:0-2289 GCA_036380715.1 Thermoanaerobaculia bacterium
CTGTCCGTGCACTCCTGGGTGGGAAACGAGGCGGAGCTGCGGCGCTACGTCCGCGGCGAGGGCAAGCGGCCCGAATGGTTTGGGGAGGGCGACACGGACTTCCAGGAAGGCGAAATCCTCCGCCGCGGCTCCGTCCAGGCCAACGGCCAGGACATCCTCTATTCAGCCAGCCGTGGATCGGTGAGCCGGGAAGGACAGAAGTCCGAGGGGATCGTCGCCCTGCTGGCCATCGACTGTCGCGGCGACAACCGGGCCCGGCTCGGCATGTGGTTCGGCCCGGATCCGGACCCCTCGAAACCCGCCGGCCAGCTCGACCTCGCCGGCACCCCCGCCGATCCGAAAGCGATCCAGGACTTCGCCGGGCACTTCCGCTTCTGCCCGGCCGCTGGTTAGGGCAGCGGCGGCTCGAAGCGCGCGTCCGGGTCGTGCTCGGCGCGGCGCAGGAAAGCGATCGCCGCCTTGACGATGGCCACCGTGGCCTGGCGCCGCTCGAAGCAGTCGCGCAGGAACAGCACCGCCGCCATGGCCTCGCGGTGGATCTCCAGGGCCATGAAGACCTCCGCCGCCTGCAGCGCCACCTGTCGCGCCTCCTCGACCTGTTCCTGCCGCAGCAGGACCTCCGCGAGATCCAGGGAGGTGAGAGCCGCTCGATAGCCGAGATTGGCCGCCTCGAATTCCGCCGCCACCTCCCGGAAGGTCTGCTCGGCGCGGGCGAGCTTGTTCAGCCCTACATCGATCCGCCCTTCGATCCAGCGCAGCTTGATGTCAATGACCCGGCCGGCCTCAGCCTCGCTGTAACGCCAGCGGTTCAGGAACAGGAGCTTGCGAGCCTCTTCAAACCGCTCGCAATCAGTGAGGAACACGATCTGGCTCTGGATCGCCCCGAGAACCAGCCCGGGATCCTGGCTCTCGTCCACGAGGGCAAGGCCCCTCCGGATGAGCCGCAGACACTTCTCGGGCTCTCCTGAATAGCCCGTGAAGATCCCGACGCTGATGAGCGCGCGTCCGGCGAGATGCTTCTGGTCGTTTCGGCGATAGATTTTGTAGACCAACGCGAGAGTATTGCGGGCTTCTGAAAACCGCCGGCAGGCATTGTGAAGAGAGGCTTGAAGGTCGAGGACGCGCGCCAGCAGCAGCTCGTCGTTAGTACCCCGGAGGTAGCACCGGAGCGCCTGATGGAACGCCTCCTCCGCCTTGGAATGATTCTCCGCCACCCGGCAGGCATTGCCGAGCTCGGCCCAGGCGCGGCACTGCCAATCGGCGACCCGCTCCGGGCTGTACATCTGGATGTTCAACTGACTGGCCGCGAGGGCACCATAGCGGGCCAGCTCCACCATCTGTGCCGGATCGTCGTGCCGGAGAGCCCAGCTCCGCTCCAGCAGGGCCTCGATGAGAGGGGGCCCCTGGTCTCTCCGGGGGAGCCTCTGGAGGGCTTCCACGCCCTCCGTTTCGAGCCGCTGGACAATCTTCAGGATACGTTCCCGTTCCCGGCGCCGAGTGCGATCCTGCCGGCGGACGGCCGCGAAGGCCCGATCGATGGCCGCGTCGTACGCCGCATCCTGCTCTGGCGTCAGCTCCGTCGTCTCCTCCAAAGGATGGCCGCCCAGAGCGGGAAGCAGCATGGAAAGGCAGGCGCGGCAGCCTCGGAAAATGTGGCGGACTACCGCTCGGGTGCGTTCCTTTTGCAGCTCCCCGCGGGCGAGCGCCGACAGCTCGTCCAGAGAAAGGTGGTCGACCAAACTTGGCTCCTTTCGGGACTCTATTCTCGCACAAACAGACCCCTAATTAGCAAATGCGAGAACCGGAGCCGTGTCGGCATCCGGAGCGCCAGCGAAGAATCGGAGGAGCTCCGCTGTGCGCTCCGGATGACGAGGAGACGTCAGGACCTAACCTCCGGAAGGGAGACCCGTCCCCGCGCCACCTCCAGTCGGGCCTGACTGGCCGCCGCCACCTGTCGGATTGCCGTTCGGATCGATGGCCGGCCCCTCCTTTTCGAACACTCCCACCAGCCCACCAGATCCCGCCGAATCGCTCCCGGAAGCATCGGCCCGCCAGCCCGCCAGCCACTGCCATGCCCGATCCAAGATCCTGGAGAGATCGTCCCGACTCCCCCCGGCGGCCTCGGCTGGCCCGGCGGCGAGTAGGACCATCGCCACGATGACCGCAGCGACGACGCACCGGATCCTGTTCTGAGAAGACATAGAGCCCTCCTCCTTACCCACGAGACATAGCGAAGCCAGCATGGCCCCGGCGCCCGTGGCGCAACGTGCTTGTTCGTTGCTAGTCCCC
>DASVEF010000120.1:0-8716 GCA_036380715.1 Thermoanaerobaculia bacterium
GCCCGAGCTGGATGGGATCGGCGAACATCACCGCGCGCTCAGCCGCCGGGCGGACCGGCCGGCGGGCGCCGGCGCCCGGCATGACGGGGTCCGCCAGGGCGAGCAGAGGCTCCGGGGCCGGCAGCGGGCGGTCGTTCCTCCCGTGCAGCCCGAGGGTCGCGGAGGGGACGATCGTGAGCCGGTAACGCGCGGCGAGCGGCGCGGCTTCGGGCGCCGGCCGCAGCGCCGCGAAGGGGAGCTGATGCAGGGCGTCGTCCGGGATGAGGACGAGGCGGCGGACGCCCTGGGGCAGGTCGCGCAGCGCGTCTCTCAGCAGGAGGTTGTAGAGACCGGCCGCGGGCCCCGCTTCAGAGCCGTCGCGGCGCTCGAACAGGCCGGTGAAGAGGCCGACCGCCGGCCGCAGCGCCACCCGGTCGCGCTGCAGGCGGTAGACGCGGTTGCCCTGACGTGTGACGGCCAGCAGCCAGGAGCCGCCGCCGAAGCCGCCGAACAGGTCTTCCTCCGGCGCGATCTGGAAGGAGAGCAGGGCCTCGTCCGGCGCCAGGGCCTTGCGGACCGCGGCGAGCGAGGAGAACGAGGAAGCCCGCAGCGCCGAGCGCGCGGGATCGGCCTGCTCCAGCCGGTTGCGGAGGCCGGCCTCCTCGAGCTCCAGGCGCTCCAGCTCCAGGCGCGCGGCCTGGCGCTCGGCCGTGGGCAGGTCCGGGGTGAGCAGCCGGCGCTGGACCCGCGAGATCTCGCCCAGCAACGCGGCCCGGCGGGACTGGAGCGGCTTCGCGGCCTCGGTGAGCGCGGGAGCCACCCGGGCGGCGGTCAGGGCGTCGAGAAGCGCCCGGCCGCGCATGCGCTCCATCACGTCGAAGGCTCCGTCGAGCATCTCCGCCTGGAGCAGCTTGCCGGCGAACCAGGAGTAGTCCTCGGACCACGTCGCGAACATCTCGGCCTGGCCGTAGCCGACCTGGAGGTCGCGCAGGGCCTCGATCGCATCCAGCGCGGCGTACGAATCCGCGACGGCCTGCTCGGGATGTTTCGCGGCCCAGCTCACCCGCATTCTCTCCCGCCAGGAGTACGCCATGGACCAGGGGTCGTCCGCCTGCTGGGCAAGGTCCAGCGCCTCTCGGATGGCCTCGCCGGCCGCCTGCGGATCAGTCCCGGACAGGTGCCGGCCGAGGGCGTTCAGGCAGTAGCTCCTCTCGCGGAGAGCATCAGCCGCCTCCAGGCAACGGTCGAGGTAGGCCCTGGCCTCCGGGCCGTTCAGCAGAAGACCGAGCAGCCAGTCCGCCTTCGATGCGACGCTGCGGTGCTGTGCGGCCTCGGCCACGGCGAGGGCTTGCCGGGCGAGCTCGATTGCCTCCGCGCGGTAGCCCTCGCGCGGCATCTGCGCGCTCTCGTCGAGAAACGCCCGGGCCAGGCTGTACCGGGCGACGGCCTCGGCGTAGCGGTCGTCGTTGGCGCTCGCCAGCTCGGCCTCGCGGCGGAAGTAGTCCCGCGCCTCCTGGAAGCGGCCCATCTCCAGGCTGACGTTGCCGAGCCAGTGCAGGGAGTCGCGCTGAAGGAAGTAGGCCCCGTCGGGAAACGCGACCTCCTGGGCGTTGCGGAGGAGGAGGTAGCTGCGCTCCAGGTCCTGGCCCTGGTAGAAGAGGTAGCGCGCGAGGACGATCTTGCTGCGGGCGATCAGCTCGGGGTCCTTGGAAGCCTCGGCGACCTCGACCGCCCGTTCCGCCTCGGCGCCGGCCTCTTCGAGCTTCCCCAAGCTGGTGAGCATGCGCTGCAGGTTGGCGCGGGCGAGAACCTCTCCGCGGGCTTCGCGCAGGATGGCGAACTTCGCCGCCGCGGCACGGTAGAGCGCCGCGGCCTGCTCCTGGTCCGCCGTCTTGAGGTGCCCGAGGTACAGGGAGAGCCAGGGATGCCCGGGGTTCTGGGCCAGAAGCTTCTCCAGGCGCGCCGTGGCAGCGGGCGTGACCTCCGGGTCCTTGCTCGCTTCGAAAAAGCAGGACGAAGACTCCTCGCTGTCCGGAGCCGCGGCGAAGCCGGCCTCGCAGGCGGCGAGGTCCGGCCGCTCCGCCGCGTGCGCGGCGATCGGAACGAGAGCCAGAGAGAGGAGCACTGCGCCGCGGAGAAACATCAAGGAAAGTCTACTGCACCGCGGAAGGAGGGATAAAAAAGGACGGGCGGCTCTGTGCGAGCCGCCCGTCCTTGGGACCTCTATCGACTGATCTCTACTGATCCGGGCCCGGATCGCCCTCCGGGGGCGTGCAGCAGTACGGATCCGGGTCCGTGTTCTTGCTCTTGGCGTCGGTCGTGGTGGTCGTATCCGTCGTCGCTTGCGCGTCTTCGATTGCATTCTTGAACAGCTCGCTGGCCATGATGGATCTCCTCTTCTAGTGAAACACCGGTTGAATCTTCAGCCGGTCGCCGTTTTTGAATTTCGAGGCTTTCCGCCGCCTCTGTGTAAAGGAACGAAGGGGGCCGCCAAATTCCCTCACCCCTCATACGACATTTCTTTTTACTTTGTTTCGGGCGTCGTTTTGAAGAAATAATGAAGAAATAGACCTTTCGTACGTCCTTCTCTCTTCTGTGCTTCCCCCTCTCCCGGTGACGGGAGAGGGGGCCAGGGGGTGAGGGCTCAGCGCAGCGGCGTGACGAAGGTGGGGGAGCTCAGGCGGCCGCCGCCGGGGAGGTCGGCTTCCACTTTCCAGAGCAGACGGGTCGAGGCGGGAAGTCCGGCGAGAGCGCTCTCGGGTACCTGGTACTCGGCGCCGCGCAGGTTCTCGGCGGTGGCGACGACCTGAAGGTCCTCGGTGCTGACCTGCACGTCGTACTCGGCCCCGGGAATCTCGGGCGCGGCCCAGCGCAGGACGAAGCGATCGCGGGGGAGCGCCTCGCCTTCCGGCAGCAGCGAGCGGATGCCGGCCTGCTCGCCGCCCTCGCGATAGCCGGGATCGGTCTGCGGCCTCTGGAGCCACTGCACGCCCACGACCACCAGGGCCAGGGCCGCGGCGATGGCCAGGGCGAAATTGCGCAGGCGCTGCCGCGGGGCGAAGGGCACCACGTTGGTCGGAGTCACGGTCCTGGCGGCCGTCTCCTGCGCCTGAAAGGTCCGCGCCAGCCGCCAGTCCTCGGCGCACGAGGCGCAGAGGGCGGTGTGCTCCACGGTCTCCCGGAGCTGATCGGGAGGCAGCTCGCCCCGTACCGCGTCCCAGATCTTCTCCGGTGGCGGGCAGATCTCGGGCTGCGGCGCGGTGTTCGGTTGCGCGGCGAAGGCGTCGCGCAGGGTAGCGAGCTGGTCGTCGTCCATCCTCATCGGCCTACTCCTTTCGAGTCGAGGCATCCGCGAAGGTCCGAAAGGCCGCGGTAGACGAGGTTCTCCGCTTTCTTCGTGCTCCAGCTCAGCAGCTTGCCGATCTCCGGGACGCTGTGACCTTGCAGGTTCAGCGTCACCGCGAGCTTGCGGGGGCGGACGAGCCGTCCGAGACAGTCCTGGATCGCCCTCCCCGTCTCCCGCGCCACGGCGGCGCGCTCGGGGTCCGGGCTCTCGGCGGCCGGCTCGTAGACGATTTCAGAGCTCTCGTTCTCCAAGGGAACCTCCTGTCGCCTGCGCAGGCGGCGGATCTCGTCGACGACTGCGCTGTAGGCGGCCTTCCTCAGGTAGAACGACGAGAGCTCGACATTCCCCTCACGCTTGCGGTAGATCTCCATGACCCGCATCAGGGCCACCTGGATGATGTCCTCGGAACGGTCGGAGAGCCAGCGGGGACAGGTCTGGGCCACGGCGCGCTTGAGGTCGGCGCGCAGCCCGGCCAGATCGATCTCGGGAGGGAAACCGCCCGTTCCGGGGACGGCTCTCAGGATGGGTTTGCCGGGCGTGTCGGGTGTCAACATAAGGTTCTCGCTCGCCACGGGGATTTATATCAGAGGGCCCTCACCCCCGGGGGTGAGGGCCTACTCGGCGCGCAGGGTCGTGAAGGGAGCGAGGCGGAGGGCGCGCAGAGCGGGGAGGAGGCTGGCGAGCAGGGCGATGGCGAGGAGGGCCAGGGGCGCGGCGGCCAGGGTCCATGGATCGGCCGGCTCCACCTGGTAGAGGAGGCCGCGCAGCCAGCCGGTCTCGCGGTCCGAGGCGAGGAGGACGGCGACGCCGGTCAGCCCGGCGGCGAGGCCTGCGAGGGTGAGGCCGAGCCCCTGGCGGAGGACCAGCGCGATCACGTCCTTGCGGCCCGCTCCCAGGGCGATCCGGATGCCGATCTCCTGCCGGCGCTGGACCACGGTGTAGGCGAGGATGCCGTAGACCCCCACGGCCGCGAGCAGCAGGGACAGCGCCGCGAAGGAGCCCAGGACCTGGGTGCGCAGGCGGGGGCGGGCGATCGCGTCCGCGACCGCCCGCTCCATGGTGGTCGGCTCCAGCATCGGCAGCTCCGGGGCCGCCTTCCGCACGGCCGCGCGCACCGCCGCCTCCACCTCCCGCGGATCGGAGCGCGTGCGCAGCACCACGTCCATGGACCAGTGGGGGTCCTGGAGGAACGGCACGTAGACGTCCTCGCGCAGCGCTTCGACCGCCCGGTACCGCGCGTCGCCGACCACTCCCACGACGGTCATCCAGGGCAGGTCCCGGGCGTACATCCAGCGCAGCCGTTTGCCGATCGGGTCCTGTCCGGGCCACAGGCGCTCGGCCGCCGACCGGCTGACGACGGCCACGGGCCGGGCTCCGTCCTTGTCAGCCCCTGTGAAATCCCGGCCGCGAAGGAGCGGGATGCCCAGGGTCCGGAAGTAGCCCGGCGTCACCCGCTCATAGTTCACGGTGACTTGGTCCTTCTCCTTCCCTTCGGCCGCGACGATGTAGTCCCAGCCGATGGGACCGGCGAGAGGGCGGAGGAGGACCAGGCTCGCGCTCTCCACCTCCGGGACGGCCGCGACGCGGCGGCGCACGTCCAGGAAGAACCGCGTCCAGTCGCGAGGGGTCCCCTCTCCGGAGAGGTCGAGGCGGAAGGTGAGCAGGCGCTCCGGCGCGAATCCGAGGTCGGTCCGCCGCAGCTCGAGGAAGCTGCGGCCGATCAGGCCGGCGAGGACCATGACCAGGAGCGCCAGGGCCACCTGTCCGACGACCAGCAGGCCGCGCAGACGGCCGGCGTGCACCCCGGCCGACGACCTGCCGCCCTCCCGCAGCGCCGCCGCCGGGTCGGGCGGCACGGCGAGGAACGACGGGACCAGCCCGAAGAGGGCCGCCGCCACCAGCGTGGCGGTCAGGGAGAAGGCGAGAGCCCGGCCGTCGAGCACGGCCTCGTCCAGGCGCGGGATGTCCACGGGCCCGGCCGCCGCCAGGGCGTGCAGACCGCCCTCTGCGAGCGGCAGCCCCACCGCGGCGGCGAGGAGGGCGAGCAGCAGGCTCTCCGCGAGGAACGGCCTGATCAGGCGCATCTGCCCGGCGCCCAGGGCCGTGCGCAGCGCGAATTCCTTCTGGCGCGCGGCCGCCCGCGCCACCAGCAGCCCGGCCACGTCGGCG
Organism: Thermoanaerobaculia bacterium; assembly: GCA_036380715.1. Classification (GTDB taxonomy): domain Bacteria; phylum Acidobacteriota; class Thermoanaerobaculia; order Multivoradales; family UBA5704; genus UBA5704. The sequence goes on from DASVEF010000120.1 coordinate 5,495, forward strand.
CAGGCGATCAGCAGCAGCAGGCCCACGGCGCCCAGCATCAGGAGCAGAGCGGGCCGGGCGTCCCCCAGGATCTCCTCCAGCAGCGGCTGGACGCGGGCGACATAGCCCCGGTTCGCCTGCGGGTGCTCCCGCTGTATCCGCCGGGAGACGGCGAGCATGTCCCGGCGCGCCTGCTCCAGGGTCACCCCCGGAGCGAGGCGGCCGACGGCCTCCAGGATGCGGACGCGGCGCGACCCGGGATCCAGGATGGAGAGGGTCGTCCAGACGTCCGGGTCCTGCGGGAACCGGACCTCTGGCGGCATCACGCCGATCACGGTGTCCAGCGGGCCGCCGAGGTCGATCTTGCGGCCGACGATGTCGGGATCGGCGCCGAGGCGCCGCCAGAAGCGGTGGCTGAGGATGACCACGTGCGTACCCGGCCTGTCATCGCCCGGGCGGAAGGTGCGCCCCAGGGCGGCCTGGACGCCCAGCACGTCGAAGAAATTGGCGGAGGCCAGCCGCACCCGCGCATGGACCGGCTCCCCGCGGTGGATCAGCGTGGCGTCGGCGTCGGCGGTCGAGACCACGGCCAGGCCGGAGAAGGCGCGGCTGTAGGCCTTCCACCCTTCGTAGTCCTGGATCGCCACCTCGACGGGCTTGGGGTCGTCGCCGATCCTCCCCCAGACCGTCACCAGGCGGTCCGGATCCCGGAAGGGGAACGGCCGGAGCAGCACGGCGTCCACCATGCTGAAGACGAGCGTGGCGGCGCCGATCCCCAGACCGAGGACGAGCACCGCGGCCGCGGTGAGGGCCGGATCGCGGATCGCCCGTCGCAGGGCGTGTCGCAGGTCGCGCAGCAAGGCTCGCATGGGGGAGGAGGACTCTATACCACCGCCTTCCGTCAAACCCTTGTACGGAATTTGAGGCCGAGTGTCCCGAGCCATCGTCGGGACAGCGTTTTCCCATGCGTTTTCCCTTCTCCCCCCGGGAGAGGGGGCCAGGGGGCACAGGCGCTAACTTTGACCCTAGAGCGTCCTCGGCCCGCTGGAGATCCTCCTCACTGTAGAGACGCCCCGTGGGGCGTCTCCTGCGGCGGCGCCATTCATTTCCAGGAATCCGCGCGATGCCGCGGGCACGTCCGGAGAAGGAGACGCCCCACGGGGCGTCTCTACAGTGAGGCAGCTCGCACAGGGGCCAGGGGGTGAGGGCTCGGGTTGTAAACTTCGGAAAGTGTGAGCACCCCCCTCTTCGAACGCCCCGGCAGCCCCCTCTCCGTCTGGGAGGGGCTCGCCGCCCCCTATCGCGCCGCGGCGGAGAGGATCGCCTTCCGTTTCCTCGACCGTACCGTCAGCAGCTCCGAGCCCGAGATCTACACCTGCTGCGATGTCCTGATCCACCCGGACGCGACCTTCCTCGACCTCGTCGGCACGGTGGTGGAGGGGCGGCCGAAGCCAGGGATCGCCCACGGTTTTCTCTTCGCGCAGCTCCGCACCTGGGTCGAGGACGGCGAACACCCGAAGGAGCTCCTGACGGTGGCCCGCCCCCATCCCGGGCCGCGGGCGTACGGCTGCGTCGGGTTCCTCCTCCAGAGCGTCGCCCGTCCCGTCCTCGACCTCGTCCTGCCGCGCGAGCTGCGGCCTCTGCCGCTCCGGGCGCCCGGCGATCTGGTGATCGCCTTCACGCGCCACCAGGAGCTGCGGGCCCACAAGGGAGGCCGGGTCCTGCGCCCCGGGTCCGACCCTCTGGGCTCCCGGGATGAATGGACCCGCAACTCCCCCTCCTCGAATCCGTAGCTGGGTTGGACCGAGACCATGGACGAGCGGGGCCACCATGGGTTCTACTACGTCGGCGCGCTGACCGCCTCGGCTCCGGCGATCCCGCCGAAGGAGGAGCGGAAGCCGCGGCAGTGAAAGAGAGGTACGGTTGGCGCGGAGCAAGGTCCTGGCTCTCATTCTGGCGGGTGGGGCGGGAGGCCGTCTGGAGGTTCTCACCGAGGAGCGGGCCAAGCCCGCCATGCCCTTCGCGGGCGTCTACCGGCTCATCGACTTCGCCCTGAGCAACTGCCGGCACAGCGGCATCTCCGACGTCTGGATCATCGAGCAGTACGAGGTGCACTCCCTCAACGAGCACCTGTCCAACGGCCGGCCCTGGGACCTCGACCGCAACTACGGCGGCCTCCAGATCCTCGCCCCCTACCAGAGCCGGGACGGCGAGGACGGCGCGGGGGGCTTCGCCCAGGGCAACGCCGACGCCATCTACCGGCAGCGCCACCGCCTCCGCGAATTCGATCCCGACGTCCTCCTGGTCCTGAGCGCCGACCACGTCTACCGGCTCGACTACGGCGAGGTGATCGCCGGGCACCGGGAGAGCGGGGCCAACGCGACCCTCGTCACCACCCGGGTCCCGAAGGAGGAGGCCGGCCGCTTCGGCGTCGTCGAGGTGGACGGCGACGGCAGGGTGACCGGCTTCGAGTACAAGCCGGAGTCGCCGCGCTCCGACCTGGTGACCACCGAGGTCTTCGTCTACGACGCCCGCGCGCTGCTCGACACCCTGGACCGGCTCGCCGCCGAGGCGGGAGACGGCAAGGACGGCGAGGAGGGCCCGCTCCGCGACTTCGGCCACGAGCTGATCCCCCGTCTCGTGCGCGAGGGGAAGGTCCGGGAGCACCGCTTCGAGAGCTACTGGCGGGACGTCGGCACCCTCGACAGCTACTGGCAGGCCCACAAGGACCTGCTGACGCCCGAGCCGGACCTGGTGCTCGACGACCCGGCCTGGCCGATCCTGACCTTCGCCCTGCCCCGGCTGCCCGCCCGCATCCACGGGGAATCCGTCATCGAAGAGAGCCTGATCTCTCCCGGCTGCCGGATCGAAGGGGAGGTCGCGCGCTCCGTCCTCGGCCCCGGCGTGATCGTTCGCAAAGGGGCGGCGGTGCGCGACTCCGTCCTCCTCCACGACGTCGTGGTGGAGCCCGGAGCGAAGGTCGACCGCGCCATTCTCGACCAGGAGGTCCGCGTCGGCGAGGGAGCGGCGGTCGGCGAGCCCGAAGGGGACCTGGCGGTGATCGGGCAGCGGGCGGAGGTCGCGGCCGGCGCTCGCGTTCCCGCGGGAGCCCGCGTCCGGCCGGGCACTCACCCCCCGGCCCCCTCTCCCACCCCCCCATCTCCGGGAGAGGGGGAACCCTCACCCCCTGACCCCCTCTCCCACCCGCACTCCCTGCCCCCGGGAGAGGGGGAAAGATCTGCC
>DASVEF010000121.1:0-25278 GCA_036380715.1 Thermoanaerobaculia bacterium
TCGACGACGACCAGGTCGGCGAGCTTGCCGGGCTCGAGGGAGCCGATCTCTTTGTCCATGCCGAGGGCCTGGGCGCCGTAGAGGGTGGCGGAGCGGATCACTTCCAGCGGGTGGAAGCCGGCTTCGCGCAGCAGCTCCAACTCGCGGATGTAGTCGAAGCCGTAGAGCTTGTAGATGTAGCCGCTGTCCGATCCGGTGGTCACCCGGCCGCCGCGGTTCTTGTACTCGTTGAGAAAGGCCATCCAGAGGCGGTAGTTCTCCCGCCAGTCCACCTCGTTCTCGCTGCTCCACTCGAACCAGTAGGAGCCGTGCGCCTTGCGGCTGGGCGCGTAGAAGTCCCAGAGCGAAGGGAGGGTGTACTCCTCGTGCCACTCGGCGCGGCGCGCCCGCATGAGGTCGCGGTTGGCCTCGTAGATCGTCAGCGTCGGATCGAGGGTGAAGTCGATCGCGATCAGCTCGTCCATCACCTTGTTCCAGCGCTCGGAGTACGGGGGCGCGGCTTGGCGCCAGAGGCGGCCGGCCTGGCCGAAGCGGTGCGACTCGTCGGCGTAGTTGTAGTCGAGAGGGTAGTCCTGGACCGTGCGGTCGGCGAACAGCGCCTCGGGCAGGCCGTACCAGTGCTCCATGGAGGTCAGGCCCCAGCGCGCGGTGTCGAGGACGTTCATCCGCGCGACGTAGAGCTGGGCGTGGTGGCAGGCCGAGCGCAGGCCCTTCTTCCTGGCCTCGTCGAGCGCGGCCTTCATGATCTCCGGCTGGCTGCCGAAGAACTTGATGCCGTCCGCCCCTTTGGCGGCCATCTGGTTGACCCACTGGCGCGCCTCTTCGGGCTTGACGAAGGGCTCGTCGCGGCCCATGCCGAAGAAGACGTAGGCCTCGATGCGCGGCGCCGTGATCTCGTTGCGGGCGCTCCTCGCCTTGTGGTCGAGGACCCAGGCCAGGCCGTTGCCGCTGCCGGGGTCGCGGATGGTGGTGATGCCGTGCCCCATCCAGAGCTTGAAGACGTATTCGGCCGGCGTGCCCTGCTCCTTGCCGCCGATGTGCCCGTGCATGTCGACGAATCCCGGCAGGACGTACAGGCCCTGGAGGTCGAGCTCCCGGTCGCCGGCCTCGGCCTTGGGACGGCCCGTCGGATCGATCGGCAGGCCCGGGTTGCCCACCGGCACAATCTGGGCGATGCGGTCTCTCGCGATCACGATGTCCACCGGACCCATGGGCGGAGCCCCGGTGCCGTCGATCACGGTGACGCCGCGCAGGATCAGGCGGTTGAAGGGGCCTTCTCCCTCGGCGCGCGGCGGCGCGGCGGGGATCGAAGTGTCTTCCTCTGCGGCCGCCAGAGGCGCGGCCAGGCAGCAGAAGGCGGCGATCAGCGCGGAGGCGCGCCAGAATTTCCGAATCCACTCCATGGTTCAGCTCCTTCGCACCCGCGGGGCGTCCGCCATCCTCTCAGAAGCCGCCGTGACGGGCAAGCGTTGGACCCTCACCCCCTAGCCCCCTCTCCCACCCGCACTCACGCCCGCCCGGGAGAGGGGGGACCTGGAATCGGGTACAATGCCGGAAATACTGTTGCTCCAGGGTGTCGCGGCTTGTCATGACCCAGCCTTCGGTCTCTCCGTCTTTCTTCACCGTCAACTGTCCGGGTTGCGGGCGGAAGCTGCGCTTCGCCGTCGACGCGCAGACGCCGGGACGGCTGCGCATCCAGTGCTCTTCCTGCGGCAAGATCTTCGGCGTGCGGCGGCCGGGGGCGGACGCGACGCAGCTCTCGATGAGCGGAGAGACGCCTCCGACTCTCGTGGGGATGCCGGTGCCGGTCCCCACGCAGGCCATCCCCCAGGAGGCGACCGGGCCTCTCCCCTCGCGGACGGACGGCTCTGTGCTGACCTTCTCCCGCGGCCGGGGCGAGACGCCCGCGTTCGCGCCCGAGGAGAGGATCGCGGAGCGCTACCGGGTCGTGCGCTTCATCGCCCGCGGCGGCATGGGCGAGGTCTACGAGGTCGAGGACCTCGTGCTGCACGACCGGGTCGCCCTGAAGACGGTCCGCGCGGAGGCGGCCGGCGACGGCATGGCGGTCGAGCGCTTCAAGCGGGAGATCCAGCTCGCGCGCAAGGTCACGCATCCGAACGTCTGCCGGATCTTCGACATCTCCCCCCGGCAGCCGTTCTTCCTCACCATGGAGCTGCTGGCGGGCGAGAGCCTGTCCGAGCGCCTGCGGCGCGCCGGCCCTCTGAGCCCGGACGAAGCTCTGCCGGTCGTCCGCCAGATCGCCGACGGGCTTCACGCGGCCCACCAGGCCGGAGTGGTGCACCGCGACCTCAAGCCGGGCAACGTCATGCTGGTGGAGAGCCGGGGCGCTCTCCGCGCCGTGGTTACCGATTTCGGCCTCGCCCGTCTGGAGAGCGGCGAGGACCACCGCGGGCTCACCCTGACCACCGCGGGAGTCGTGGGCACGCCGGCCTATCTCGCGCCGGAGCAGATCGAGGGGAAGGAGATCACGCCGGCGGTCGACATCTACGCGCTGGGCATCGTCATCTACGAGATGCTGACCGGCACGGTCCCCTTCATCGGCGACAACGCGCTGTCGACCGCGGTCAAGCGCCTGCAGCACGCTCCGGCCTCGCCGCGGGTCCACATGCCGGGTCTGAATGCCCGCTGGGAGGCGGCGATCCTCCGCTGCCTGGAGCGCGATCCGGCCGACCGTTTCGCCACCGCCCCGGACATCGTGCGGGCCATCGCCCAGGGCACCACGGTGGAGATGCGCCGGCCCGACCCTCCAGCACCTCCGCCTCCCCCTCAGGCCCCCGCGGCGGAGCCGGCGCGGAAAGTGGACCCGAAGCGGCGGCGCCAGATCGCGGTCCTGGCCGCGCTCGTCCTCGTGAGCCTCGGCGTCGGCTGGTACCGCTATGACGACTGGCGGGCGCGCAAAATGGAGCCCGAGCGGCGCCTCGCCCTGCTGACCGAGAGCATCACGCCCCGGCGGTCCGTGGCGGTCCTCGGCTTCAAGAACCTCTCCGGGACCCCGGGCACGGAGTGGCTGTCGGGAGGGTTGGCCGAGATGCTCTCGACCGAGCTCGGCACGGGCGGCAAGCTGCGGATCATCGCCGGTGAGAACGTGGCGCGCGCCAAGGTCGAGCTGGGCCTCGGCGAGGCCGACAGCCTGGCGCGCGACACGCTGACCCGGGTCCGCAGCTCTCTCGGGACCGACGCGGTGGTGCTGGGCTCCTACACCACGGTTGAAGGGCCCGCGGGCCGGCAGATCCGCCTCGATCTGCGCCTGCAGGACGCCCTGCGCGGCGAGACCACGGCCATCGTGGCGGAGACGGGCACCGAGGCCCAGCTCTTCGAGCTGGTCGCGCGGATCGGTCAGCGGCTGCGGCAGGCGCTGGGGGTGAGCGAGGAGGGGAAGCCGGAAGAGGCCCTCGCCGCGCTGCCATCCAACCCCGCGGCCACGCGGTTCTACGCGGAGGGGATCCAGAAGCTGCGGCTCTTCGATCCGGTCGGCGCGCGCGACCTCCTCGCCCGGGCGGTCGCGGCCGATCCCCGCAACGCCCTCGCCCATTCGGGCCTGTCGGCGGCCTGGTCGGCCCTGGGATACGACGGCAAGGCGCGCGAGGAGGCCAAGGCGGCGCTCGACCTCTCGGCGAGCCTGCCGCAGGAAGAGCGGCTGGTCATCGAGGCGCGCTATCTCGAAACCATCCAGGATTGGGGCCGGGCGGCCGAGATCTACTGGAGCCTGTGGTCGCTCTTCCCTGACGACCTGGAATACGGCCTGAAGCTCGCCGCGGCCCAGACCGCCGCCGGCAAGATCGAGGAGGCCCTGGCCACGGCGTCGGCGCTCCGCGCTCTGCCTCCTCCGTCCAACGAAGATCCCCGGATCGACCTGACGGAAGCCGCCGCGGCCGGCACCCGCGCCGACTTCAAGCGGCAGCGGACGGCCGCGGCCCAGGCCGCCGCCCGCGGAGAGGCGCACGGAGCGCCGCTGATGGTGGCGCAGGCCCGTCTCATGGAGTGCCGCGCCCTGCGCAACCTCGGCGAGGCGGACCAGGCCCTCGCGGCCTGCGAGCAGGGCCGCCGGCTCTACGAGGAGGCGGGCGACTGGGCCGGCGTCGCGGAAGCGCTCACGCACGCGGCGAACGTCCGCTACGACCGGGGCGACCTGCCCGGCGCGCTCCAGCTTTACGAGCAGGCGCTGGCGACCCATCGCGAGGTCGGCAACCGGGGCTCCGAGGCCGGCGCGCTCAACAACATCGCGGTGGTGCTGAAGAGCCAGGGGGACCTCGACCGCGCGGGCCAGCTCTACGAGGAGGTCCTCGCGATCTGCCGCGAGATCGGCAGCCGGAGCGGCGAGGCCTTCGCCCTCAACAACCTGGCCGGCGTGCTCCTGCGCCGGGGCGATCTCGACCAGGCCGGCAAGCTGTTCGAGCAGTCGCTGGCGATCCGCCGCGAGCAGGGGGACCGGAGCGGCGAGGCCTACGCCCTGGACAACCTCGGCGTGGTGCTGCGCCGGCGGGGAGACCTCGCGAGCGCGCGCCGCCGGCACGAGGAGTCGCTGCGCATCCGCCGCGAGATCGGGCAGAAGATCGGCGAGGTGGCGTCGCTCAACAACCTGGGCACGGTCCTGCTGGAGCAGGGAGAGCTGACCGCCGCGCGCAAGAATTTCCAGACCTCGCTGGCGCTCTGCCGCCAGACCGGCAGCAAGAGCGCCTCGGCGTATGCCCTCTTCGGATTGGGCGAGGTCCTCGCCCGGGAGGGGGATCTCGTGGAGGCGCGCAGGCGCCACGCGGCGGCCCTCGACCTGCGGACGGCCCTGGGAGAGAAGGGGACCGAGGCCGAGAGCCGGCTCGCTCTGGCCTCCCTGCTGCTCGACTCGGGCGAGCCGGCCCGGGCGGCCGAGCTGGCCCGCGCCGCCGCCGAAGAGCTCGCCCGCCAGAAGTTCACCGGAGGAGAAGCGGTGGCCCTGACCACGCTCGCCCTGGCGTCGTCCGCGCAGGAGGACGCCGCGGGAGCGAAGGCGGCCCTCGACCGCGCCGCCATCCTGGTCGCCGCCGACCAGGACCTCCGCAAGCGCCTCACCGTGGCGCTCCACACCGCCCGGCTGCGCAGGTCATCCATTGCCGGGGATACCGAAGCCGCTCTCCAGAAAGTGCTCGACGAGGCGAGCCGGGCCGGCCTGCTCGACCTGCAGCTCGAAGCGCGGCTCGCCCTTGCGGAGCTGGAGATCGAGCACGGAGGCGCCGATGGGCCGGCGAAGCTCGCGGCCGTGCAGCAGGAAGCGAAGGCGCTGGGCTATGGGCTGATCGCGCGCAAGGCCGGGTCCTAGGACCCCGTCAATAGCGCCAGGTCGGCGCCGTTCTCGCGGGCTTTCTTCAGCGCCTCTTCGAGGTACTCGGTGTGCCCGGTCTCGCGGGCGGCGATCGCCAGAAGGGCGTAGGTCTCGCCGCTCCCGGCTCCGCCCTTGCGCAGCCGCCGGAAGGCGCGATCGTAGCTCCCGCGCCGGACGTCGAGCCGCGATTGCAGGAGCTCGATGCTGTCGTGGTCCTTGCCGAGCACCTTCTGCGCCCGATCGAGGGAGGCCTCGGCGTCCTCGTCCCTCCCCAGGTCCAGGAAGAGGCGGGCGCGGCTGAGCTCGATCAGGGCGTTCAGCACCCGGCGCGCCCACTGGATGTTCTGCCAGTAGACCGTCCGCCCCGTATCCTCCGGGGGCGGCTCCTTGGCGGCCAGGGCCTGGTCATAGAGCGCCGCGGCCTCGTCGAGCCTGCCGGCGGCGGCCTCCCTGAGGCCCTGGAAGAACAGGGCGCGTTTGGGATTTTGGTTCTCGTCGAAGAAGTGTCCCAAGACCCGGCCATCCCGGTCCAGCCAGACCCCCTTGGGCTCGTTCGCGACCTCCAGGGCGAACTTCGTCGATTCGCCCTTCACCTGGATGTTGCCCCGGATGAGAGCGTTGGCGCCGTCGCGTCCCTTGCCCTTGGGCTTGTTCCGATCATAGACCTCGATCTCGATCGGTACCACCAGGGTCGACTGCTGGAGGTCGATCCGCTGGATCGCCTCGCGGATCACATCGAAGGTGCCGCGCTCCGTCCGGATCACCTTGTAGCGGAAGCGGTGCGGCGGTTGCTGCCGGGCCTCGCCGCGGACCACCCACTTGCCGCCCTTCTCCTCGAAGCGGTAGTTGTAGAGAACCTCCGGCAGGCCGGTACCATAGACGAACTGGTCCGCGAAGCCCCGGAGGTCGGTCGAGGTGATCCGTTCGATCATGGAGAAGAGGTCTCCGGTCGAGACCGTCCCGCCGCCCGCCACTTTGACGATCTGCCGGAGAACTTTCGGGAAGGTCTCCTCCCCCAGGGTGCGGGCCAGCATGTCCAGGACCACCGCCCCTTTCTTGTAGACGATCGCCTGGTAGGCGTCGCTGGAACGGCTGGAGATGAGCCGCGCCCCGAGCACGACCGGGCCCAGCGACTCGAGCGGCCGGCCGTTCGCGAGAGGAGCCGTCAGCTCGGACCGCCAACCCGCCGTGAGGTCGACCCCGGACAGCTCGTTGCCCAGGCGCTGCTTGGCGTAGAGGAGCGCCGCATAGCTCGCCATGGCCTCGCTGATCCACTGGTCGCGGTAACCCGTCCAGCCGACCTGGTTGCCCCACCACTGGTGCGCGACCTCGTGGGCGACGATGAGCCGGGGATCGTACAGCCCGAAGAACCGGTTCCAGATCCCCAGGTCGTAGAACACGGCGTCGGACAGCGTCACGAACCCGAGCATGCCTTGGGAGAAACCGCGGCTCGCCGTGGTGACCGTCAGGTGGTCCAGCGGATAGGGGCCGAAGACCTCTTCGTAGTAGAGGAGGGAATCGGTGACCGCCTTCTTCACGATCTCCCGGGTCCCGCGCCCTGTGAGCTTGGTGCCCGAGCCGAAGGCGAACGTCACGTCCACATGCCCCGCCTTCGCCCTCTCAACCTCGAAACGGCCGATTTCAAAGGAGAAGCCCAGCGAGGGCACGTCGAGGACGCGCCGTTCCCAGCGCCTGCCGTCCGCCCCTTCGCCCCCCTCCATACGCCGTCCGCTGGCGACCAAGTCGAAGCCTTTCGGCCAGCGGAAGGTCGCCTCGTACGGAGCCCGGTCGATGGTCCCCGTGCGCGGGTGCCAGCCCAGGGTGTCGAGCAGGGTGTAGAGATTCCAATCCTTCTCGATGGGGCTGCCCGCGTATTCGATCACCACTGCCGTCTCTTCGCCTTCGGCCGGGACCCGCGGGAGAACCACGGTCAGGACCCCTTCGCTGCGCCGGAAGAAGAGGTCACTGCCCCCGGCGTCCGTGACGCGAGAGACTGGGAAGTCCTCGCGCAGGTAGAACGTCACCGCGCGGGACCCTTTCAGCACGGGCCGGAGGTCGACCCGCACGCTCCCGGTGAGGCGAAGGTCGCGCTCCGCGAACACGATGTCGAGCGTGTACTTCGCGGGCTCGAACGCGGAGGTCCCCGGCGTCGGCTTCCCGTCCGCCGTGCGCAGCGAAGCCGACACCCAGGTGTCCCACTGCCCGAGCTCGTCCAGCTCAAGCCCGATCAGCCGTCCTTTGCGCTGCTCGCGGTTGATCTCGCGGGCGATCTTCCTCTTCGATTTCTCCGTCGCGTCGAGCGGGACGAAGTGGCCCAGCGTCACCTGCTCCTGAGCGTCCGGCTCGACCAGGTAGAGGAAGTCGCCGAGGTCGCCGCCGCGGAACAGGGCCGCGAAGTAGTCCGGCCACGAGGGGTCCTGCAGCGCGTCGAGCAGGATGCCCCGCTCGACGCCGAGCATCCGCCTCTCCGGCTTCCCCTTCCAGGCCGTGTAGAGGGCTTCCGCCTTGCGCGCTGTCTCGGCATCCGGCCGCGCCGCCGGCTTGCCGAGCATGGCCGCGACCGCCGAGTCCAGACCGACGACGAACACCGCCTCCTGGAACTCCTCGTCCAGACGGGCGGCGCCGGTGAACAGCTCGAGCTGGCCCGCCTCGATGGCGTCGGGGGGCTCCAGCACGATCCGCCCCTTGCCGAGGAACACCAGCTCGGCCGCCTTTCCGCCCACCTCGGTGGTCGGCAGCAGCAGCCCGCTGTCCAGGTGGACCGTCGCCGGGCCGGCGCTCAGCTTCACCTTGTCCACAGCGACCGCCCGGCCCGGATCGAGGCGCGTCTCCTGAATGGACTTCAGGAGGAGCGCCGGATCGGGCTCCTGCGCCCCCGCGGACCCGAGGGGGAGGAGGAAGACCAGAGCGGCGAGAAAGAGACGACGGCGGGAAAGCATGCGTACTCCTTGAACAGACGTGTCAGCCCGGGGCGATCCGTTTCATTCCGGCAGGCGCGACGAACGCGATCGCGACCGCGGCGAGGAGCGCCATGGCGGCTCCGAAGCCGAAGGCCGACTCCGCGCCCGCCCGGTCCCAGATCGCGCCGAAGATCAGCGAGGCGGGCAGCGCCCCCAGGCCCAGCGCGAGGTTGTACCAGCCGAACGCCGAGCCGCGGCGGTCGGCCGGCACGAGGTCGGCCACCAGCGCCTTCTCCACCCCCTCGGTCAGACCGAAATAGATCCCATAGACCGCGAACAGCGCCCAGGCGTGCCATTCTTCCCGCGCCTGCGCAAGACCCCAGTAGACCGCCGCATAGAGGAGCCAGCCGGCGACCAGGAGGGGCTTGCGGCCGATGCGGTCGGAGAGGGCTCCGGCGGGCGTGCTGGAGGCCGACTTCACCACGTGCAGCATCGCCCAGAGGATCGGCACGAGCGCGGCGGGGATGCCGAGGTCGGCGGCGCGCAGCAGGAGGAAAGCGTCCGTCGAGTTGCCCAATGTGAAGAGGAGCAGGACGGCGAGGAACGCCCAGAAGCGGCGGCCGAGCGGAGCCTTCAGATCGACCTTGCGCGAGCCCTCCGGCATCTGGCGCGGCACCTCGCGCACGCCGAAGAGGAGGGCCGCGACAGCCAGGGCTCCCGGGATCGCGGTGAGCAGGAACAGGGTGCGGAGGTCGACGCCGGCCCAGCGGAGCAGAAGGAACGCGAGGAGCGGTCCCACCACCGCTCCGGCGTGATCGGCCGCGCGGTGGAAGCCGAAGGCGCGTCCGCGGATCGACGGGTCCACGGAATCGGCGATCAGCGCATCGCGCGGCGCCCCCCGGATCCCCTTCCCCACCCGGTCGGCGACCCGGATCGCGAGCACCTGCGCGGCGGACTGGGCGAGCCCGATCAGCGGCCGGATCAGCGAGGCGATCCCGTAGCCGGCGACCACCAGGGGCTTGCGCCGGGCCACGCGGTCCGACCACCAGCCGCTCGCCAGCTTGAGCAGCGCCGCCGTGGACTCGGCCGCCCCCTCGATCGCTCCCACCGCCGTGGCGCTCGCCCCCAGCACGCTGGCCAGGAAAAGCGGCAGCAGCGGGTAGGTCATGTCGCTCGCCACGTCGGTGAGGAAGCTCACCACGGCGAGAGCCCAGACGTTTCGTCCCAGACGCATGCGGAGGGATTGTAAAGCGAACGGCCGGCGTGAACGCCGGCCGTCGGGTGCTAATTCCCCCCTCTCCCGGGCGGGCGTGAGTGCGGGTGGGAGAGGGGGGTCAGGGGGGTGAGGGTAGGCTAGTCGCCGGTCTTGGACCGCGAGGCGCCCCGGCGCTCGGTGCGCGGCGAGGCCTCCTTGACCCGACCCTTCTCCTTGTCCTTGGGAGGCTTGGCGGGTTTCGCCGCTTTGGAGGCCGCCTTCTTGGCTTCCTTCTTCGGCTTCTCCTCGGAGTCCTTGGCCTCCTTCTTGGCCTTGGGAGCCGCCTTCTTCGGCTTCGACTCCTTCGGAGCCTCGGCCGGAGCCGCGGCTTCGCCCCGCTCGACCAGCTCGAGCACCGCCATCTCGGCGCCGTCGCCCTGGCGCGGTCCCAGCTTGACGATCCTCAGATAGCCCCCGGGGCGGTCCACGAAGCGCGGCGCGATCTCGTCGAACACCTTCTTGACGAGGTCCCGCTTGATCACCCAGCGCAGCACCCACCGCCGGTCGTGCACGGTGCCGTGCTTGCCGCGGGTGATCACCTTCTCGGCGATCGGGCGCAGCTCCTTGGCCTTGGGGAGGGTCGTGATGATCCTCTCACTGGCGACCAGCGACTGGAGCTGGTTGCGGAACAGGGCCTCACGATGGGCGGTGGTCCGCCCCAGCTTCCTGCCTCTGACAGCGTGACGCATGATCTCCTCTCCTCAGGCCGAAACCCCGGGCCGCTCCGGCACTTCCATGCCGAGGGCGAGACCCAGCTTGTCCAGGACCTCCTGCACCTCCTCGAGCGACTTCTTGCCGAAGTTCTTGGTCTCCAGCATGTCCTTCTCGGTACGGCGCACCAGGTCGCGGAGCGTGTGGATGTTGGCGTTCTTGAGCGAGTTCGCCGAACGGACCGACAGGTCCAGCTCGTCGATGTTCTTGGCGAGCAACGCGTCCAGCCCCGCCAGCTCCTCCCGCCCCAGCTCGCCGCCGTCGTGGCGCAGGCTCTCCTCGGACTGGATGAAGATGCCGAGGTGGTCCTTGAGCAGCATGGCCGCGAGCGAGACCGCCTCCTCGGGGCTGATCGTGCCGTTGGTCCACACCTCGAGGATCAGCCGCTCGTAGTCGGTCGTCTGACCGAGGCGCGCGGCCTCGACCCGGTAGTTCACGCGGCGGACCGGGCTGTGCGCCGAGTCCACCGGGATCCAGCCGATGCCCATCGACTCGTCGAAGTTGCGGTCGGCCGAGACGTAGCCGCGGCCCCGCTTGACCTGGGCCTGCAGCTTGAGCCGCCCCTCTTCGTTGAGAGTGGCGATGTTGACCTCCTGATCGAAGATCTCGACCTGCGGGTCTTCGTTCATGTCTCCCGCCGTCACCCTCCGCGGCCCGGGGACGTCGATCGACAGGACCTTGGGATCCTCGGTGTGCAGGTGGATGGGGATCTGCTTCAAGTTGAGGATGACGTCCGTCACGTCCTCCACCACCCCGGGGATGGAGGAGAACTCGTGCAGCACCCCCTCGATGTGGACGGCGGTGATCGCCGCCCCCTCGATCGAGGAGAGCAGACAGCGGCGGAGCGCGTTCCCGATGGTGGTCGCGAAACCCCGCTCGAACGGTTGCGCCGTGAAGCGGCCGTACGTCGAGGTCAGCGTGTCTCTATCGACTTCAATGCGCTTGGGGCGCTGAAATCCTTTCCAAAGCATAGCGCTAGCGAATCCTTTCTGTCGCCGATCAGCGGCTGTAGAGCTCGACGATCAACTGCTCCTGGATGGGCAGCTTGATGTCCTCGCGGGTCGGGAGGCGGAGCATTCTACCGCTCACGTTCTCCGCGTCCAGCTCCAGCCACTCCGGAACGCCCCGTCCCCGCGCCGTCTCGACGCTCGACCGGACGAAGGGGTTCTGGCGGCTGGCGTCCTTGACCGTGACGGCCTGCCCCGCCTTCACCTGGTAGGAGGGGATGGTGATCTTCCTGCCGTCCACCACGACGTGCCCGTGGCGGACGAGCTGCCGGGCCTGCGCGCGCGACGACGCGAAGCCCAGGCTGTAGACGACGTTGTCGAGGCGCCGCTCGAGCATCACCAGCAGGTTCTCGCCGGTGATCCCCTTCCGCCGGTCCGCCTCTTCGAAATAGTTGCGGAACTGCTTCTCCAGCACACCGTAGATGCGCTTGACCTTCTGCTTCTCGCGCAGTTGCAGGCCGTAGCCCAGCGTGCGGCGCCCGCGGCGGGTGCCGTGCTGGCCCGGCGGGAAGTTGCGGCGCTCGACGGCGCACTTCTCCTTGAAGCAGCGGTCTCCCTTGAGAAACAGCTTCATCCGTTCCCGGCGGCAGAGCCGGCAAACGGGTCCCGTATATCTGGCCACTTGAGTCCTCTCCTTGACGTCCTCTCCCCGAGGCTACGGGGACTTCAACTTGGGAAGACGCCTGACGAGCCGCTCCGGCACACCCGGAGCGGTCTCGGCGGTCCCGAACTGCTTTACACGCGGCGGCGCTTGCGCGGACGGCAGCCGTTGTGCGGAATGGGGGTCACGTCCTTGATCGACTTGACGTCGAGCCCCGAAGCCTGGAGGGCGCGCACAGCCGACTCGCGGCCGGCGCCAGGGCCTTTAACCATGACGTCCACCGAGCGCATTCCCACATCCCGCACGCTGTTGCCGGCGTTCTGCGCGGCCACCTGGGCGGCGAAGGGAGTGCCCTTGCGCGAGCCCTTGAATCCGATCCGGCCGGCGGACGACCAGGCGAGCAGGTTGCCCTCCGGATCCGAGATCGAGACGATGGTGTTGTTGAAGGTGGCCTGGATGTGCACCACGCCGTGCGGGACGTTGCGCTTCTCCCTCTTCTTGCCGCCCTTCCGATCTTTCTTCTCCGTTTTGGCCATCTTCTAGCTCCCCTGGCTACTTCTTGGTCGCCTTCTTCTTGCCCGCCACAGCGCCGCGCCGCGGACCCTTGCGGGTCCGCGCGTTGGTCTGCGTGCGCTGGCCGCGGACCGGAAGCCCCCGGCGGTGACGGACGCCGCGATAGCATCCGATCTCCATCAGGCGCTTAATGTTCTGGCTGACCTCCTTGCGCAGGTCGCCCTCCACCCGCCCCTCATCCGTGATGACCTTGCGGATCCGCCGCGCCTCGTCCTCGGTGAGGTCCCTGACTTTCGTGATCTCGGGGACCTCGGCCTTGGCCAGGATGTCGCGCGAGCGCGACCGGCCGATGCCGTAGATGTAGGTCAGCCCGATCCAGACCTGCTTGTTCTGGGGCAGATCGACCCCTGCGATTCGTGCCATAGCGATTCCTATCCCTGACGCTGTTTATGTTTCGGGTTGTCGCAAATCACCCGCACGACGCCCTTGCGGCGGACGACCTTGCACTTCGGGCAGATCCGCTTGACCGATGAACGTACTTTCATGACCGACTTCCTTTCCAGGCCCCTACTTCAGACGGTAGACGATCCGGCCCCGGTTGAGATCGTAGGGCGAGAGCTCCACCAGCACCCGGTCTCCCGGCAGGATGCGGATGAAGTGCTTGCGCATCTTTCCGGAGATGTGCGCCAGGACCTGGTGCTTGTTGTCGAGCTGCACCCGGAACATCGCATTCGGGAGCGGCTCGACCACCGTCGCCTCGACCTCGATCGCCTCTTCTTTCTTGGACAAACGTCCTTCCTCTCTAAAAGATCAGATCTGCTCCCACCCGAGCACCCGGGCCCCCTGCGGGGTCACCGCCACCGAATACTCGAAGTGGGCCGACAGCGAGCCGTCCTCGGTCCGCGCCGTCCAGCCGTCCGCGTCCATCCGCACGCCGGCGCTCCCGGCGTTGACCATCGGCTCGATCGCCAGCACCATCCCGGGCCGCAGCTTCGGGCCCTTGCCCGGCGACCCGTAGTTCGGGATCTGCGGGTCCTCGTGCAGCGAGGTCCCGATCCCATGGCCGGAGAACTCGCGCACCACCGAGTACCCGTTGCTCTCGGCGTAGCGCTGCACCGCGTACCCGATGTCCGACAGGCGCCCGCCCGGCCGCACCTGCGCGACCGCCCGGCGCAACGCCTCCTCGGTCACCGCCAGCAGCCGCTTGGCCTCCTCGGAGATCGCGCCGACCGCGAACGTCCGCGCCGCGTCCCCGTAATACCCCTTGTACAGGACGCCGCAGTCGATCCCCACGATGTCCCCCTCCTGGAGAGAGACGTCGTTGGGGATCCCGTGGACGATGACGTCGTTGACCGAGATGCACAACGTCGCCGGATAGCCCCGGTAGTTCAGGAACGCCGGGACGCCTCCGGCGCCGCGGATGACCTTCTCGGCAAGGCGGTCGAGCTGCCGGGAGGTCACCCCCGGAGCGATGGCCTTCCCCATCTCGTCCAGCACCTGGCGGACGATCCGGTTGGCCCCGTCCATCAGCTCGATCTCGCCCGGAGTCTTGAGGACCATCATCCGGCGACTCCGAGCGCCACGAACAGACTGGAGGTCACTTCGTCGACGGACCGGTTGCCGTCGATCTCGCGCAGCAGACCGCGCTCTCTATAGTAACCGATCAGGGGCGCGGTTTTTTCCCGATACACGCGAAGTCGTTCGCGGACCACCTCTTCCTTGTCGTCGGCCCGCTGGCGGAGCAGCGCGCGGCGCACCAGCTCCTCCTCGGGGACGTCGACCATCAGCACGGCGTCGAGCTCCTGGCCGGAGCCCCGCAGGATCCCCGCCAGCGTCTCGGCCTGCGGCAGCGTGCGCGGGTAGCCGTCCAGCAGATAGCCCCGGGAGGCGTCCGCCTTCGCCAGCCGGTCGCGCACCACCTCGGCCATCAGCGCGTCGTCCACCAGCGCGCCGGAGGCCATGATCCCCTCCACCCGCTTGCCCAGCTCGGAGCCCGCCGCCACCGCCTCCCTCAGCATGTCGCCGGTCGAGATCGCCGGCACGCCGAGGCGGGCGGAGAGAAGCTGGGCCTGAGTGCCCTTGCCGGCCCCGGGAGGCCCGAGGAGAACGAGCCTCGGGCCCGCGCCGTTCTCAGCCGCGCCGCCCACGGATGCGTCCCTTCTTCATGAACCCTTCGTAGTTGCGCATCACGAGCTGGCTCTCGATCTGCTGGATCGTGTCCATCGCGACGCCTACCACGATGAGGAGCGACGTGCCGCCGAAGTAGAAGTTGATCCCCAGGCCGGTGGTGAACCAGTCCGGGAAGTACCCCGCGATGCGCGGCCCGATCACCGGCAGCCCCTGCACGTGGAAGCCGGTGAGCAGGAACTCGGGCAGCACCGTCACCGCCGCCAGGTAGAGCGAGCCGACCAGGGTCAGCCGCGTCAGGATGCGGTCGATGTACTCGGACGTCCGCTTGCCCGGCCGGATCCCCGGGATGAACCCGCCGTACTTCCGCATGTTCTCGGCGAGATCGGTCGGGTTGAAGATGATCGAGATGTAGAAGTAGGAGAAGAAGATGATGGTGACGACCTGCAGGAGATAGTAGATCGGCTGCCCGTAGCCGATGTAGCCGGCGAGCCGCTGGACCCACTCGTTCTCGATCATCCCCGCGAGGACCGTCGGCACCGTCACCACCGAGCTGGCGAAGATCACCGGGATGACGCCGCCCGAGTTGACCCGCAGCGGCAGATAGGTGCTCTGCCCGCCGTAGATCTTGCGGCCCACGACCCGCTTCGCGTACTGCACCGGGATGCGGCGCTGCGCCCGCTCCATGTAGACGATGAAGCCGACCACCAGGACCATGAAGACCAGCAGGACCAGCACCGTAATGATGTTCAGCGTATCGTTGCCGATGCTGTTGATGGTGGTGCCGATGGCCGGGACCAGGCCCACCACGATGCCGGCGAAGATGATCAGCGAGATGCCGTTGCCGATGCCCCGTTCGCTGATCTGCTCGCCCAGCCACATGACGAAGGCCGTGCCCGTGGTCAGGGTGATCACCGTCATGACGCGGAAGCCCCAGCCGGGGCTCGGCACCAGTTGCGCGCCGCCGGGAGTCGTCACGCTCTCCAGGAACAGGGCGATGCCGGTCCCCTGGATGATCGAGATGAGCACCGTGCCGTAGCGCGTGTACTGGGTGATCTTGCGCCGGCCGAGCTCGCCCTCCTTGGACAGCTTCTCCAGGTAGGGCCACACCACGGTGAGGAGCTGGAGGATGATCGACGCGGTGATGTAGGGCATGATGCCCAGCGCGAACACCGCGATCTTCTCCAGGCTGCCGCCCGTGAAGGTGTTGACGAAGCCCAGGAACCCGCCCTGGGCCGCCTTCATGAACTCGAGCAACGCGACCGGATCGATGCCCGGAGTCGGGATGTAGCACCCGATCCGGTACACCGCCAGCAGCCCGAACGTGAAGAGGACCCGCTTGCGCAGGTCGGGAATCGCAAAGATATTGCGAAAGCTATCCAGGATCACGCCTTCAGCTCCTCACAGCTTCCGCCCGCCGCTTCGATCTTTTCGCGGGCCGACTTGCTGAACTTGTTGGCCGAGACGCGCAGCGGCTTGCCGATCTCGCCTTCGCCCAGCACCTTGACCGGCTTGCCGGAGCGGACCAGGCCGTGGCCGACCAGGACCTCGGGCGTCACGTCTCCCTCGAGGTCCGCGAGGTCGCCGACGTTGACCACCGAGTACTCGGTCCGCCAGATGTTGTTGAAACCGCGCTTGGGCACGCGGCGGACGAGCGGCATCTGGCCGCCCTCGAAGCCCGGCCGGCTGCTGTAGCCCTGGCGGGACTTCTGTCCTTTCTCGCCCTTGCCGGCGGTCTTGCCGAGACCGGAGCCGGGGCCGCGCCCCACCCGCTTCCTCGAATGCTTGCTCCCCTCAGCCGGGGACAACTCGTGCAGCTTCACCATTTGATCACCCCTCCACAATTTCCAGGAGGTACTGGACTTTGGCCACCATGCCGCGGATCGCGGGCGTGTCCTCGCGCTCGACCTCGTGGCGGATCCTGCGCAGACCGAGGCTCCGGAGCACCTCCCGGTGCTCGCGGCGTGTGCCGATGGAGCTGCGCACCTGGCGGATCTTGATCGTCTTCTTCTCGTTGTCAGCCATGTTACATCCCCCGGTCAGGCGCCGGTGCTGTCCGCGGGCGCAGCGTTCTCGGGTGCGGCCGGAGACGGGGCGTTCGTGGGCGTAGCGTTCGTGGACGTAGCCGACGCCGTCTTCTTTTCCTGCTTCTCCTGGACCCGGTTGCCGAGGCCCCGCAGGCGGAGGACGTCCTCCTCGTTGCGGAGCGCGAGCAGCGCGTCGAAGGTCGCCTTCACCACGTTGTGGGGGTTGGTCGAGCCCAGCGACTTGGTCAGGATGTCCTGGATGCCCGCGGTCTCCACCACGGCGCGCACCGGGCCGCCCGCGATGACCCCCGTGCCGGCGGAGGCCGGCTTGATCAGAACGCGGCCGGAGCCGAAGACGCCCAGCGCCTCGTGCGGAATGGTCGTCCCCTTGAGAGGCACCTGGACCATGTTCCGCTTGGCGATCTCGATCCCCTTGCGAATCGCCATGGGGACCTCCTTCGCCTTGCCGGCGCCATAGCCCACGCGGCCGTTGCCGTCGCCGATCACCACCAGGGCGGAGAACGAGAAGTTCTTGCCGCCCTTGACCACCTTGGTCACCCGGTTGATGTGGACGACCTGCTCGAAAAATTCGCTTTCGCGCTCAAAGTCCCTGGCCAAGCTCGTCTCCTTCCCTGAGCCTTAGAATTGCAAACCTTTTTCGCGGGCCGCGTCGGCCAGCGTCTTCACGTTGCCGTGATAGACGTAGCCGCCGCGGTCGAAGACCACCTGCTCGATGCCCTGGGCCTTGGCCCGGGCCGCGATGGCCTCGCCGACCAGCTTCGCCGCCTCGCGGTTGCTCTTCGAGCCGGCGAGCTGCTGACGGATCTCCGGATCGGCCGAGCTCGCCTGCGCGAGGGTGTTGCCCCGGTCGTCGTCGATCACCTGAGCGTAGATGAACTTCAGGCTCTTGTAGACCGACAGACGGGGCCGCTCGCCGCTGCCGCGGACCCGCTGGCGGAGCCGCTGGTGGGCGCGCTGGCGGCGCTCCCGCTTCTGCTTCATCTGCTTCGTGACGTGCTCCGTCATACGGGGCTCCCTTACTTGCCGCCGGCCTTGCCGGCCTTGCCGGCCTTGAGGCGCAGAATCTCTTTGGTGTACTTGATCCCTTTGCCTTTGTAGGCGTCGGGCTCGCGCAGGCCGCGGATCTCCGCCGCCACCTGTCCCACCTGCTGGCGGTCGGCGCCGGAGACGGTGACCCGGTTGCTCTTGTCGATCTCGATCTTGATCCCCTCGGGGATGTCGTACAGCACCGGGTGCGAGTAGCCGAGAGCGAACTGCACCTTGTCGCCCTTCACCTCGGCGCGGTAGCCGACGCCGACGATGTCGAGCTGCTTGGTGAACCCGGCGGCGGCCCCCTGCACGGCGTTGGCGAGCAGCGCCCGCAACAGCCCGTGCTTGGCCCTCTCGGGCCCGGACTCCCCGGGGCGCGAGATGGTCACCTCGCTGCCGTTCACCTCGACCGGATAGCCGTCGAACAGCGTCTGCGTAACCTCGCCCTTGGGACCCTTGGCGGTGAACGCCCCGTCCCGGATTTCCACGGTGGTCCCGCTCGGGACCTGGATCGGCATCTTTCCTATGCGCGACATCTCGTCTCTCCTACCACAGCTCGCAGAGCAGCTCGCCGCCGACCCTGCGCTCCCGGGCCTGGGCGTCCGTCAGGAGCCCCTGCGACGTCGAGACGATGCCCAGGCCGAGGCCGTTGCGCACCGGCTTGATCTCGTCGGCGCCCTTGTAGACGCGGCGGCCCGGCTTGCTGACGCGCTCCAGGTGATTGATCGCCGGCACCCCCTCCGCGCTGTAGCGGAGGAAGACGCGCAGGGTGCCCACGGGGCTCCCCTCGACCGTCCGGAAGTTCCTGATGAACCCCTCCTCCTTGAGGATCTTGCAGACCTCCAGCTTCAGCTTGGAGACGGGCACGTCCAGCCGGTCGTGCTTGGCCAGATGGGCGTTCCGGATCCGACTCAGCAGATCCGAGATGGGGTCGGTCATGCTCATTGCGTATCTCTCCTCTACCAGCTCGCCTTGATCACGCCCGGCAGGTAGCCCTGCAGCGCGAGATCCCGCAGATGGATGCGGCAGAGCCCGAACTTGCGGTAGTACCCGCGGGGCCTGCCGCAGACGCGGCAGCGGTTGCGGTACCGGCCGTCAAACTTCAGCTTCTTCGTCTCTTTCGCGATCTTCGCAGTCGTTGCCACGGACGCCTCCTAGCGCTGGAACGGCATGCCGAGCTCGCGCAGCAGATACAGCGCGCGCTCGTCGTTGCCGGCCGTCGTCACGATCGTGATGTTCATCCCCTTGGGCTTCTCGACCTTGTTGAAGTCGACCTCGGGGAAGATCAGGTGGTCGCGGATCCCCAGCGTGTAGTTGCCCCGGCCGTCGAAGCTCTTGTTCGACACGCCGCGGAAGTCGCGCACGCGCGGCAGCGCGATGGTGAGCAACCGGTCCAGGAACTCCCACATGCGCGGGCCGCGCAGCGTCACCCGGCAGCCGATCGGCATGCCGGCGCGCAGCTTGAACGCCGCGATGGACTTCTGGGCGCGCGTGATCGCCGGCCGCTGGCCGGCCACGGCCGCCAGCTCCTCGACCGCGTCGTCCAGGATCTTGATGTTCTGGATCGCCTCTCCCAGACCCATGTTGAGGGAGATCTTCTCGATCCGCGGCACCGCCATGACGTTGTCGATGCCGAATTCCTTCTGGAGCTTGGGCACGATCTCTTCCTGGTAGCGTTGCCTCAGGCGCGGCACGTACCCCTCGGGCACCGGGATCGCCTCACCCACGGGGGCTGGCTTCGCGCCCTTCTTGCTCTTGCCTTCCGTCTTGTTCTTTGCCATGTCCGATCGACCTCACGCCATCAACTGAAGGTGGCGTCGCAGTTCTTGCACACCCGCACGCCGCGGCCGTCTTCCAGCCGCTTGCGGCCGAGCCGCGAGGGCTTGCCGCACTCGGGGCAGATCACCTTCAGGTTCGACACCTGGATCGGCGCCTCGCGCTCGAGAATGCCCCCCTGGATCCCCTTGTTCGGGTTCGGCCGGGTGTGCCGCTTCATCATGTTCACACGCTCGACGATCGCCTTGCCCTGGCTGGCGAGCACGCGCAGCACGCGGCCGCGCGCCCCGCGGTCCTTGCCGGCGGTGACGAGCACCTGATCGTTCTTCTTGACTTTCAACTTTTCCATCTCAGATGACCTCCGGGGCCAGCGAGACGATCTTCATGAATCGCTTCTCGCGCAGCTCGCGAGCCACCGGGCCGAAAACGCGCGTGCCGATCGGCTCGCCCGAATCGTTGACCAGGACGGCGGAATTGGTGTCGAAGCGGATGTAGGTGCCGTCCTTGCGCCGCTGCTCCTTGGCCGTGCGCACGATCACCGCCTTGACGACCTGGCCCTTCTTGACCGTGCCGTCCGGCGACGCCTCCTTGACGGAAGCCGTGATCACGTCGCCGAGCCGCCCGTACTGGCCGGCCGAGCCGCCGCGCAGGTGGATGCAGGCGATCTTCTTGGCGCCCGAATTGTCCGCGACGTCGAGGATCGTTCCCATCTGGATCATGGCTGCACCTCTACTCCGCCCGCTTCAGAATCTGGCGCACCCGCCAGCGCTTGGTCTTCGACAGCGGCCGGCTGGAGACGATCTCCACCTCGTCGCCGATGTTGCACTGGTTGCCCTCGTCGTGCGCGGCGAACTTCGAGGTCCTCTTCATGGTGCGGTGGTAGAGCCGGTGCGTCATGCTGTTCTCGACCGCGACGACGACCGTCTTGTCCATCTTGTTGCTCACCACGCGGCCCACCTTGACCTGCCGCGGGCCCCGCGCCGGCGCTTCCGCGCCCGTCTGCTCCGTGTTCTCCATCTCGGCCATTGTCCTCTGCTCCTACCTATCCGCGCTTCTCGCGCAGGACGGTCAGCACCCGCGCCAGATCCCGGCGCACATCGCGCACCCGGGACGGCTTCTCGAGCTGTCCGGTGACTTTTTGCAGACGCAGGGCGAAGAGCTGCTCCGAAAGCTCGCGCTCGCGCTCCTGCAGCTCCTCGACCGTCTGATCCCGAAATTGTGACGCCTTCATCGTCTTACCTCAGCTCCTCGTGGCGGATGATGAACCGGGTCTTGATCGGCAGCTTGTGCGCGGCCAGGCGCATCGCCTCCTCCGCGATCTCGGCCGGAACGCCCTCCAATTCGTAGAGGATGCGCGCCGGCTTCACCACCGCCACCCACTCCTCGGGGTTGCCCTTGCCCTTGCCCATGCGGGTCTCGAGCGGCTTCTTGGTGATCGGCTTGTCGGGGAAGACGCGGATCCACAGCTTGCCGCCGCGCTTGACGTGGCGCGAGATGGCGATACGGGCCGCCTCGATCTGCCGCGCGGTCACCCAGCCGGGCTCCAGCGCCTGCAGGGCGTAGTCGCCGAAGGCGATGTAGGTGCCGCCCTTCGACACGCCCGCGCGCCGGCCGCGCTGCTGCTTCCTGAACTTAACCTTCTTCGGCATCAACATGGTCGTGTTTCCTTTATCTCTCAGCCTACGCCGTGGCGCGGCGGCTCTTTTCCTTCAGCAGATCGCCCTTGTAGACCCAGACCTTGACTCCGATCACCCCGTAGGTGGTCCTCGCCTCGGCGAGCCCGTAGTCGATGTCGGCCTTCAGGGTGTGCAGCGGCAGGCGTCCCTCCTGGTACCACTCGGAGCGCGCGATCTCGGCGCCGCCGAGACGGCCGCCGACCATGATCTTGACCCCCTTGGCGCCGAACCGGAAGGCCGATTCCATCGCCTTCTTCATGGCGCGCCGGAAGGAGACGCGGCGCTCGAGCTGACCGGCGATCGACTGCGCCACGAGCTGGGCGTCGAGCTCCGGACGCTGGATCTCCTGGATGTTGATGTGGACCTCGCGGCCCATCTCCTTCTGGAGGTCGTCGCGCAGCTTGTCCACCTCGGCGCCGCGGCGGCCGATGATGATGCCGGGCCGCGACGTGTAGATGGTCACCCTCAGCTTGTCGGCGGCCCGCTCGATGTCGACCTCGGAGACCCCCGCGTGCGACAGGCGGTTCTTGAGGTGGGAGCGCAGCTTCAGATCCTCGTGCAAGGTGTCGGCGTACTTGGCGTCGCCGTACCAGCGGGAGTGCCAGGTCTTGTTGTAGACGAGCCGGAACCCGTAAGGGTGCGTTTTCTGACCCACGTTCGTCTCCCTCTCTACTGGCCGTCACCCTTGCGGGTGTCGAGCTTGATCGTGATGTGGCTCTGCCGCTTGAGGATGCGGAACGCCCGCCCCATCGGCGCCGGCTGGATGCGCTTGAGCATCGGCCCGCCGTCCACGAAGACTTCCTTGACGTAGAGCCGGTCGACGTCGATGTGGTCGTCCCGGTTCTCCGCGTTGGCGATCGCCGACTTCAGGCACTTCTGCACGTGCCGGGCCGCCGCCTTGTTCGTCAGCTCGAGGATGTTGACCGCCTCCTGGGCGCCTTTGCCCCGGATCAGGTCGGCCACCAGCCGCACTTTCTGCGGCGAGCCTTGCAGGTATCGAAGCCGCGCTGTCACTTCCATGATCGTCCCCTCTGTGCCTCTGTGCCTGGTCCCCGGCCGCGTCACCGCGGCCGGGCCCCCTTCTCGGCCTTCTTGCCGGAGTGCCCGCGGAAGGTCCGGGTCATCGAGAACTCGCCCAGCTTGTGCCCGACCATGTTCTCGCTGACGTAGACCGGGATGAACTTGTTGCCGTTGTGCACGGCGATCGTGTGACCGACCATCTCGGGGGTCACCGTGGAGCGGCGCGACCAGGTCTTGATCACGCGCCTCTCGCCCCGATCGTTCATCGCCTCGACCTTCGCGGCGAGGTGATCGTCGATGAAATAGCCCTTTTTCAGCGAACGCGCCATGTCTCTCTCCGGTCCGTTATTTCTTGTTGCGCCGGCGGACGATCATGCCGTCCGTGCGCTTGTTGTTCCGCGTCTTGTAGCCCTTGGTGGGCACGCCCCACGGGGTGGTGGGATGGCGGCCGCCGGAGGTCCGGCCCTCGCCGCCGCCCATCGGGTGGTCGACCGGGTTCATGGTCACGCCGCGGTTGTGCGATTTCCAACCCAGCCAGCGGTTGCGGCCCGCCTTGCCGATCGAAACGTTTTCATGGTCCAGGTTGCCCACCTGGCCGACCGTGGCGTAGCACTCGACGTGCACCCGCCGCACCTCGCCCGAGGGGAGCTTGACCGTGGCCCAGCCGCCCTCGCGCGCCATGAGCTGCGCTCCCGCGCCGGCGCTGCGCACCATCTGGCCGCCCTTGCCGATCTTGAGCTCGATGTTGTGGATCACCGTGCCCAGCGGGATCTTGCGCAGCGGCAGCGCGTTGCCGACGTTGACCTCGGCGTTCTCGCCCGACACCACGGTGGCGCCCACCGCCAGCCCGTCGGGCCAGAGGATGTAACGCTTCTCGCCGTCGGCGTAATTCAGCAGCGCGATGCGCGCCGAGCGGTTCGGATCGTACTCGACGCTCGCCACCTTGGCCGGGACGCCATGCTTGTCGCGCTTGAAGTCGATGACCCGGTAGCGGCGCTTGTGGCCGCCGCCCCGCCACCACGACGTGAGCTGGCCCTTGTTGTTGCGGCCGCCCGAGGACTTCTTGCCCTCGGTCAGCGGCTTGTGCGGCGTCTCCCGCGTGAGCTCCTCGAACGTCAGGTGCGTCTGGAACCGGCTCGAAGAGTTGACCGGCTTTCTCTGCTTGATCGGCATCGTTCTACATCCCCTCGAAGAACTCGATCTGCTTCTCGCCTTCAGCCAGGCGCACGTAAGCCTTCTTCCAGTCCGGCCGCTTGCCCACGAACCGCCCCTGGCGGCGCACCTTGCCGTGCACGCGGGCGATCCGCACCTCGGCCACCTTGACCTTGAACTGGGCCTCGACCGCGCGCTTGACCTCGATCTTGTTGGCGTCGCGATGCACCTCGAAGGCGACGATGTTCCTGTCCTCGCGCTGCAGCGAGGACTTCTCGGTGATCAGCGGCCGGCGGATGATCTCCTGCGTCTTCATTTCGTCAGCACCTCCACCAGGCGGCCGAGCGCGCCCTCGCTGACCACCAGATAGCCGCGGTCGACCACGTCGTAGACGTTGACCGCCAGGGCGTCCACCGTCTTCAGCTTCGGCTCGTTGCGCGCCGCCAGCGTCAGGTTCTGGTTCTCCCCGCTGTCGACCAGCAGGGTCTTGCCCTCGACGCCCAGGCCGCCCAGCCGCCGGATCAGGTCGCGGGTCTTGTGGCTGTCGAGCTCCAGGCTCTCCAGCACCAGGATCCGCTCCTCGGCCGCCTTCTGCGACAGCGCCGACTTCAGCGCGTTCTTCTTCTCGCGCACCGAGAGGTGCTTCTCGTAGCTGCGCGGCACCGGGCCGTGGACGATGCCGCCGTGACGCCACTTGGGGTTGCGGATGTCGCCCGTGCGGGCGCGGCCGGTCCCCTTCTGGCGCCAGAGCTTCTTGCCCGAGCCGGCGACCTCGGCGCGCGTCTTGGCCTTGTGCGTGCCGGCGCGCAGAGCGGCCAGGTACGCCTGCACCGCCTCGTGGATCAGGTGCGGCTTCAACGGATAGCCGAACACGTCATCCGGCAGCTCGATCTCGCGCACCGGCTTGTTGTCGAAATTCTTCACCGCGATCTTCATGGCTGACTCCTAGCCCCGCTTCGCCCGGTGGATCGTCAGGTACCCGCTCTTGGGGCCCGGCACGGCGCCCCGCACGTAGATCAGGTTGTTGTCCGCGTCGACCTTGACGATCTGCAGGTTCTTCACCGTGATCCGCTCGCCGCCCATGCGGCCGGCGGCGCGCATGCCGGGGAACACGCGGGACGGGTACGCGGACGAGCCGATCGAGCCCGGCGCGCGGTGGAACATCGAGCCGTGCGAGGCCCGGCCGCCGCGGAACCCGTGGCGCTTCATCACGCCCTGGAAGCCCTTGCCCTTGCTCGTGCCGACGACGTCCACCCACTCCTTCTCGGCGAAGATCGAGGCCCTGATCTCGTCGCCGGGATTGACCTCCTCGTCCGCACTGATTGCGAGCTCCACCACCTTGCGGACCGGCGCCACGCCGGCCTTCTTGAAGTGGCCGGCGAGCGGCTGGTTGGGCTTCGCGGGCCGGTCCTCGACGAGACCGACCTGGACCGCCACATAACCGTCCGTCTCCACCGTCTTCTTCTGCACCACGAGGCAGGGCCCCGCCTTGATCACCGTGACCGGGACCGCGGTCCCGTCCTCGGCGTAGATCTGGGTCATCCCCAGCTTGCGTCCCAGAATGCCTTCCATTTGCTGACCTCGTCGTTCTCTGAGACGTCCCGTCGGTGTGCCGGTCTGAAAAGTCCTTGGCGATCCGACTGGGACGTCTCTACGCGATCTACTTTCCGAACGCCTTGATCTCGACGTCCACGCCGGCCGGCAGCTCGAGCTTCATCAGCGCGTCGACCGTCTGGCTCGTGGCCTCGAAGATGTCCAGCATCCGCTTGTGGGTGCGGATCTCGAACTGCTCGCGCGACTTCTTGTCGACGTGCGGCGAGCGGTTCACGGTGTAACGCGAGATATGGGTCGGCAGCGGGATCGGCCCCACCACCCGCGCGCCGGTGCGGCGCGCGGTGTCCACGATCTCGTGCGTCGACGTGTCCAGGATGCGGTAGTCGAACGCCTTCAAGCGAATCCGGATCTTCTCAGTGATCATTGCCTATCCCTCTGCCGCTTCCAAAAGCTACTTGACGATCTCCGTGACGGTGCCGGCGCCGACCGTACGGCCGCCCTCGCGGATGGCGAAGCGCACGCCCTTCTCCATCGCGATCGGCGCGATCAGCTCCACCTCCAGGTTCACGTTGTCCCCCGGCATCACCATCTC
>DASVEF010000122.1:0-4939 GCA_036380715.1 Thermoanaerobaculia bacterium
CGGGTGGTGGCGCAGGCGGGCGACGTCAGCGACGGCGAGCTGCGCCCGCTGCCGGTCCTCCCTTCGCGCATCCACCTGGCGCAGTCGCGCTTCGTGACCCTGAAGGGGCAGGACCGGCGGGAGATGACCTTCGAGGACCTCGCGAAGAACGGGGACCCGACCCGCATCCACGACCAGATGGTCGTCACCGTGGACGGCCAGCTCTTCGAGAGCGCGCTCCAGGCCCTGCCGTACCTGGTGGATTACCCCTACGAGTGCACCGAGCAGACGCTCAACCGGTTCATCTCCACGGGCATCCTGACCAGCCTCTTCGACAAATACCCCGCGATAGCCCGGGTGGCCGAGGGTTTCGCCAAGCGCGAGACCCGGTACGAGGCCTGGAGAGTGGACGATCCCAACCGCAAGATGGCTCTGGAGGAGACTCCATGGCTCCAGGTGTCGCGCGGCAGGGACCGCTCGCTGGAGCCCGAGAAGGACCCGGAGCTGATCCGCATCCTCGACCCGCGGATCGCCCGCGCCCAGCGCGACGCCGCCTACGCGCAGCTCGCCAAGGCGCAGCTCCCGAACGGCGCCTTCCCCTGGTGGCCGGGCGGGCCGCCGTCCGAGTACATGACGCTCTACATCCTCTACAGCTTCTCCAAGGCGTCGGAGTTCGGAGTGGAAGTGCCCGCGGGCATGGTCGAGAAGGCCTGGCGCTACATCGGCGAGGAGCTGCGGGCCCGGGACTCCGACCTCGGCAAGTGCTGCCGGGAGACCCTGGTCTTCCTCAACTACGTGGCCTCCGCCTACTCCGATCCGCGGTGGGCCGGGAAAGTCCTCACGCCCGAGGTCCGCAAGCGCATCCTCGACACGACCTTCCGCGACTGGCAGGAGCTGTCGTCCCCCTACCTGCGCAGCCTGCTCGCCCTGACCCTGCACCGGATGGGGCGGCCCCAGGACGCCCGACTGGTCTTCGACAGCGTGATGGACGACGCCAAGACGACGCCGGAGGAGGGGACCTTCTGGATGCCCGAGGAGCGCGCCTGGCTCTGGTACAACGACACGGTCGAGGGGCACGCCTTCGCCTTGCGCACTCTGATGGAGCTGCGCCCGGACGATCCGCGCGCCGAGGGGCTGGTGCAGTGGCTCTTCCTCAACAAGAAGCTCGGCCACTGGAAGTCGACCCGCGCCACGGCCGAGGCCCTCTACGCGCTCGCCCACTACCTGAAGAAGAAAGAGCTGCTCGGGAAAGGGGAGACCGTGGCCGTGCGGATCGGCGGCCGCGCCGCGGACAACCTCGCTTTCGAGCCCGACCGCTTCACCGGCACGCGGCACATCGTCGTCCCCGGCGAAGAGGTCGGCCCGGCGGCGTCGACCATCGTGGTGGAGAAGGAGACCCCCGGGCTGGTCTTCGCGTCGGCGACCTGGCACTTCTCGACGGAGCAACTCCCGGCCGAGGCGCGCGGCGACCTCTTCGGAGTCACCCGGCGCTACTTCCGGCGGACGGTGAAGGACAACGAGCCGGTGCTCCAGCCGCTCGGAGAAGGGGACGTCCTGCATCCGGGCGACCAGGTGGAGGTCCACCTCTCGATCCGCAGCCGCGCCCCGGCCGAATACGTCCACCTGCGCGACCCCCGTCCGGCCGGCCTGGAGCCCGAGAGCGTCCGATCCGGCTACCGTTGGGAGCTGGGCCTCTCCTGGTACGAGGAGACCCGCGACAGCGGCGCCAACTTCTTCTTCGAAGCCCTGCCCGCGGGCGAGTACACCCTCAAGTACCGCCTGCGCGCCAACACCGCCGGCACCTTCCGCGCCGGCCCCGCGACGCTGCAATCCATGTACGCCCCCGAGTTCAACGCCTACTCGGCGGGCCAGGAGATCCGGGTGGAGGAGTGAGCCCTCACCATCCGAAGATCTCGTTCAACCCGATCGTCACCCCGGCGGCGAAGAGGGAGGTTGTGAACTCCCGGGTTGTGAGGGTCGACTCGGCGTCCTCATGGGAGTAGTAGAGGTTCCAGGTGAGATAGTCCCCGGTCCGGAGGTCGGCCGTGGCCGTCCACTGCTGGCGCGTGTCCTCGCGCTCGAAGTTGGAGGCAAAGGGGTTGTCGATCGAGTAGTCGCGGGTGCGGTGGCGGTAGCGGAGGCTGAGGTAGAGCGCGTCTGTCGGTGCCGAGCGGATCTTGAGGAAGAGGTCCCTCTGGTCGTGGTCCTCGCCTGGGTCGTCGGCGTCCCGCTCACCGAAAGTGGCGCCGATCTCGGGCGAGAAGGCTGAGCCGAAGCCGCGATAGCGGATGGCGCCGCCGAGGTCCACGAAGGTGTTGTCCTTCCCTTGGGTGATTGTGAAGTCCTGCTCCTGGTATTCGCCCAGGGCGGAGAGCTGCCAGTCGCGGGTCACCCGGTAGGAGTATTCGCCGGCCGCCCGCCGGATGTCCGCCTGCTCGACGAGCTCGCCCACGTCGCCGGTCGGCCGGTTGGTCAGGTATTCGCCGAAGAGGTCGAAGCCGTGGAGCCGGCCGCTCGAGCGCAGGCCGGCGGTCACCCCCTGGCTCTCCTCCAACGGATCTTCGTAGGTGGTGTAGTTGAGGTTGGCATAGCCCTCGACCGTCTCTCCGAGAGGAGCGGTGAGCCGCAGCTCGCCAGCCCAGGCGTTCACGTTTTCCTGCGGGCTGCCCTCGGGGGCCTGGAAGAAATTGTCGAAGAACAGGCTGTTCAGACGCAGATCGACCCCGAACCCGCGCTCGTCCCCTGCGCGCTCACGGTCGCGGTCACGGGTTGAAGATGTGTCATCCCCTGGCTGTTCCTGGGCTGTGGCGAGGCCCGGCAGGATCAAGGCAAATAGCAGCAGAGCGAGGGTCTTCGCTTTCATTTGAATCTCCTTCAAGAGGACAGGCCGCTGCGCGGCGTCCAGGCGTGCAGGCGCCGGCCCCGGAGGATGGAAAGGACCCCCAGGAAGGCCGACGCGTTGACCAGGCAGAAGTAGTAGGGCACGGTGAACGGCTTGGCCCGCCCGAGGCGGGTGCCGCGCAAGGCGAAGCCGGCGAGGGCCAGACCGTAGAAGAGGACCTGGCCGGCGAAGAGGGTGATGAAGAACGGCGAGCCGCCGGCCGCGAGGACGGCGTTCGCCAGGA
The DNA here is from genome assembly GCA_036380715.1 of Thermoanaerobaculia bacterium. Taxonomy (GTDB): domain Bacteria; phylum Acidobacteriota; class Thermoanaerobaculia; order Multivoradales; family UBA5704; genus UBA5704. The sequence goes on from DASVEF010000122.1 coordinate 3,105, forward strand.
AGAGCGGGATCAGGAAGAACGGCACCAGGTGCCGGAAGAATTTGTGCGACAGGAGCTCGACCGAATAGAAGCCCGAGGTCCAGAGCCCTCGCCCTAGATTCCAGAGCGCCCGCACGCTGTGGTTGGTCACTCGCACCTTCCTCCGGAATTCCTCGCGCCCCTCGGCGGGGGCCTCCTCCCAGGCCACGGCCCGCGGCTCGTAGAGCAGCCGATAGCCCTGGAGCACGACGCGGGCCGAGATGGCGATGTCGTCCGCCTGGGCCGGGTCCGCGATGGGCACGTAGAGGCTCTTCCGCACCGCGTAGAGCGTGCCGTCCGCGGCGAAGATGCTCCCGGCGCGGCTCTCCAGCCCTTTCTGCCACTTGTCGTAGCGCCAATAGAGGTTCTCGCCTTCGGCCGTCGTGTCCCCGCCGGCTGGCGGGCGCTGCTTCTTGTTCCCGCAGACGCCGCCGACCTCGGGATCCGCGAAGGGATCGACCAGGGGCCGGAGGCTGCCAGGTTCGAGCAGGGTGTTGGCGTCGGTGAGGACCAGGATCTCTCCGCGGGCCGCCCGCGCGCCGTCGTTCAATGCGAAAGCCTTGCCGCGCCGCGGGAGAGCGAGGAGCCGGACCCGTCCGCCGGAGTCGGCCTCGAAGCGGCGGACGACCGCCTCGGTCCCGTCCGTCGAGCCGTCGGAGACCACGAGCGCTTCGAGCCGATCGGACGGATAGTCGAGCGCCAGCGTGTTGGCGATCTTCTCGGCGATCACCTCTTCCTCGTTGTAGACCGGGATGACGACCGTGACCGTGGGCTCGCCGCCCCGGCGGACCGGCCGGGGGCGCAAGCGGCTGACGAGGAAGATCAGCGCCGGATAGCCGAAGTAGATGTAGGCCGCGGTGGCCAGCGAGACCCAGAAGACGGCGAGGGCGAGGCTCATCGCGGCACCTCCACCTTCTCCGGCGTCTTCCGGGGCTCCGCCGCGAGGACCGTTCCGTAGGCTTCGAGAATCGTGCGGGCGATCCGGTCCCAGGCGAAGCGCTCGCGGGCGTCCCTCCGGGCGCCCTCCCCGAGCCGGCGCGCGAGGTGCGAGTCTTCGAGGACCCGGAGGAGCGCGGCGGCGAGGGCCTCCAGGTCTCCGGGCGGCACCAGGAGGCCGCTCTCGCCGTTCACGATCACCTCGGGCATGGCTCCCACGGCGGAGGCTACGACCGGGACCCCGAACGTCTGGGCCACGGCCAGGGCGCCGCTCTGGTAAACGGTCCGGTAGGGGAAGACGGCCACGGAGGCCAGGGCCATCCAGGCGGCGACCTCTCCGGACTCGACGTAGCGCGGCGCCCAGCGGACCCGGTCCTCGATCCCCAGCTCCCGGGCCAGGGTCTGGTGCGCCGGAAGGTCGAAGTCCGCTGATGGAAAGCCGGCGAACACCAATCTCGCCTGGGGGAGGCGGGCAGCGATGCGGGCGAAGGCGGAGAGCAGGAGGTCCGCGCCCTTGTAGCGGGAGAGGGTCCCGAAGAGAAGGACGACGGGCTCGTCCGGAGCCAGGTGGAGCGAGGTCCGGAGAGCGACTTCGTCTGCCGCCGGGTCGCGCAGCTCTTCGAAGATCGCCTCGTTGCCGTGCGGGATCGCGGTCACGCGTTCGGAGGGGAGGCCGTAGGCGGCGAGGAAGCCGCGCCGGTTGTCTTCGAAGTGGACGAAGACCCGCTCGAAACGGCGGTAGATCCGACGATAGAGGAAGCGGTCGAGCGCCGAGCGCCGGAAGAGGCCGGCTGCCTGTCCTGCCGTCGCGTAGGGAAAGACGTTGTGGCAAACGTCCGCCAGCCGGAGTCCCAGGAGGCGCAGGAGGAGGAGCGGGACCA
>DASVEF010000123.1:0-14015 GCA_036380715.1 Thermoanaerobaculia bacterium
GGCGTCGATCTCGACGACGCCGCCGCCCGCCGAGCCGTCGCAGCAGGAGTCGTTGTCCTTGCCGCCGCCGCCGCCCGGGAGCTGCGGCGCGTAGACGCTGTCGTAGACGCCGCCCGCCGGGCCGGCGCCGTTCCACACCACGCCCACGCCGCCGTGGCTGCCGCCGGCGTCCGGCTGCGAGCCCGTCACCCCGGCGGGAGCCTTGCCGGCCGTGCTCTGCGCCGTGCCGCCCGCATAACCCTTGCCGGAGACGTCGAGCGTGGCGTTCGCCTCGATGGTCAGGGTCTCCGTCACGACGAATCGCAGCGTGGAGCCGGACGCCGGACGCACCACCGAACCGCTCTTGATGCGGACGTTGCGCGCCTTCACCTCGTCGGAGATCCGCGCTTCGCCGTCGAAGACCACCTCGCCGCCGGCGACGAGGTCGTGCGCCAGCAGGCCCGCGCCGCGGCGCAGGTCGACCTGGTCGAAGCGGTACTCGCCGCGATGGCTCGCGGCGCCCACGACCGTCCCCGCCCCGGCGAGCCGGGCGCGGCCCTGGGCGTCGAGCTCCTTCACCTGGAAGGCGCCGAGCTCGGCGCCCGCGGCGTCGAGGACCACCATCCAGGCGCCCTGCCATTGCGGCGGGAAGCCGCCTTCGCGGCTCGCCCAGGCGTCCGCGCCCGCGGCCTGGAAGCCGGTCAGGGCGCCGCCGCCGAGCTCCGGCAGCTCGGTCGAGGGACCGACGCGGTCGGCGCCGCTGGCCTCTTCGCCGCTGTCGATGCGCAGCAGGCCGTAGGTGTCTCCGGCCGTCTTGAGGTAGACCGTGCCCGGCGCCGCGAACGCTTGCGGATTGCTGCAGTGGTAGCGCCCTCCGCCCAAAGCCTTGATCTGGGCCGCCGGGTCGAAGCCCGAGATCTGGCCCGCCTCGACGGCCACCCTGCCGCCGCCGCCCGCGCCTGACTGCTCGTTGGACGTGCTGCAGCCGTTGCCGCCATGGCCGCCCGAGGCGCTGACCGAACCCGCGCCCGACAGGGTCCCCGTGCGGATCCACACCGCGCCTCCGGCGCCGCCCGGACGGTTGCCTGCGGTCGCGCCGATGCCGTCAGCCCGGATCTCGCCATGGAGGACCACCTCGGCGGCCTGGATCTCGACGATGCCGCCGCCGGCCGAGCCGTCGCAGCAGCTATCGCCGTCGTGGGCGCCGCCGCCGCCGGCGAGCCGCGGCGCGTAGACGCTGCCGAAGACCGCTCCGGCCGGACCCGCGCCGTTCCAGAAGATGCCGGTGCCGCCGTGGCTGCCGCCGGCATCCGGCTGCGCCGCGGCCACCCCGTCCGGCGCGTATCCCGCGAGGTGATCGGCCTTGCCGCCGGCGAACCCGAGCCCGGAAACGTCGACCACGGCGCCCGGCTCGATCGTCAGCTTCCCGGTCAGGGAGAAGCGCAGCCAGTTTCCCGAAGCCGGACGCAGCACCGTTCCACTGCGGATCACAAGATTGTGGCCGACGATCTGCTCGGGCAGCCCGACGTCGCCGTTCAGGACCCAGTCCGGGCTGTCCAGCGGATCGGTGGCCGCGAGCTGGGCGCCGTGCCGCAGCTCGATGCGGTCGAAGCGGTACTCGCCGCGGTAGCTCTCCGCTCCCGCGACCGCCCCGGCGCCGGCGAGCCGGGCGCGGCCGTCCGCGCCGATCTCCGCGACCCGGAAGACGCCCAGCTCGCCGCCGTTGGCGTCGAGCAGCGCCACCCAGGCGCCCAGCCACTCCGGCCGGAACCCGCCCGTCCGGCTCAGCCAGGCGTCCGCTCCGGCGGCCTGGAAGGCCGCGATCTGCCCCTGGCCGAGCGCAGGCAGCCTGGTGCTCGGGCCGACGCGGTCCGCGCCGCCGGCCAGCTCGCCGTTGTCGACGAGCAGGGAGCCGTATCCCGTTCCAGCCTGCCGGGAGAAGATGGTGCCCGGCGCTGCGTAGCCCACCGGCGTGCTGCAATGCAGGCGGGAGCCGCCCTTCGCCTGTACCTGAGAGGCCGGGTCGAAGCGGTCGAAGACGTCCGCCTCGAGGGCCACGCGGCCGCCGCCGCCCGCGCCCGACTGCTCGTTGGACGTGCTGCAGGCGTCGCCGCCGTCGCCGCCGGAGGCCGCGATCGTGCCGCCGCCCGAGACGGTCGCCGCGCGGACGCGCACCGTGCCGCCGGCGCCGCCCGGCCGGTTCCCCTCGGGAGCGCTGACGCCGTTGGACAGGATGGAGCCGTCGACCACCATGTGGCCGGCCTTGACGTCGACCAGGCCGCCGCCCGCCGAGCCGTTGCAGCAGTTGTCGCCGTCATGGGCGCCGCCGCCGCCGGCGAATTGCGGCGCGTAGACGCTGTCGTAGACCTCGCCCGCGGGACCGGCGCCGTTCCACGTCACGCCCGTGCCGCCGTGGCTGCCGCCTGCGTCCGGCTTCGCCGGGGAGACGCCCTGCGGCGCGCCGCCGTCCGTGCTGAAGGCGAGGCCGCCCAGGTAGCCGGCGCCCGAGGCGTCGAGGGTGGCGCCGCACTGGATGGTGAAGGCGCCCTGCACGTCGAGGCGCACGTCGCCCTGCTGCGGCGCCACCAGCTTGGCGCCGCGCATGATGGTCAGGCTCGGCAGCGTCAGCGGTGCGCGCAGGATGAAGGTGCCGTTCACCAGGGTCAGCGCCTGGCCGTCGTGGGTGCTGTTGAGGCTGCGCCCGCCGTTGAGGACCGTCCCCGTGGGCACGGCGACCTCGAATTCCTCGGCGGTCACGTTGCCGGCGAAGTCGCGGGCCTCCAGGCGGATCGCGAACCGTGTGCCCGGCGCCGCGTTCGCCGGCGGCATCCAGACGAAGGTCCCCACCGTCTCCGGCTGGTTGACCGGCTCCACCCGCTTGAGCTCCACGCCGTCGACGGAGAAGGCGAGGCTCTCGATAACTTCGTCGTCGCTGGCGCGCAGTTGGAATTCGGCCTGCACGTTGGGCAGGACCGGCGACCCGTCGCGGGCGCAGTCGACCGCGATCTCCGGCGCTTCGGCGTTGGCGTGCGGGGCGACGCGGATCGTCCGCTCGGTGGTGGCCGTGTTGCCGTGGATGTCGGTGGCCTCGATGGTGAGGGTGACGTCCCTCTCCTGCGCCACCACCGGCGCCAGGGCCGTGACCGCGAAGGGCGCGGCCTCGTCCGCGAAGGTCCAGCGGGTGACGCGCACCGCGACCCGCTTGACGCCCCAGAGGTCGGTCGCCTCGACGGTGACCGGCACGTCGTCGCCCGAGGTGAACGAGGTCCCGTCGGGGAAGCCGACCGCGGTGATCTGCGGCGGCGTGGTGTCCACGGTGAAGAAGCTGATGGACACCGGCTGCGGCATGGCGTTGCCGCCCTTGTCGCGCACGTTCTGGACGGTCAGCCGGTACTCGTGGTCGGAGGCCAGCGCGTCGGCCGGCGTGAGCAGCACCTCGCGCTCGCCGAAGAGGTGGAGGAACGTCGTCGTCACCCCCTGGCCCGTGGTCAGGTCGGTGAGCTGGAAGGCGGTGCCCGACAGCGACGCGAAGGCGACCGGCTCGGAGAAGGTGACCTTGACCTGGGCGTCGACCGCCACCTGCTTCTGGCCGTTGCGCGGCAGCACGTCGACCACGGCGGGCGGCACCACGTCGACGGTGTGGAACACGGTCTTGACGCGGTCGGACAGCCGGCGCCCGGCCGGGTCGTAGGCGTCGTTGACGATCACCTCGTAGCCGGTGAAGCTCTCCAGCGGCGAGGTGGGGGTCAGCACCAGGGTGCTGTCGTTGTCCGCCCAGGCCAGGTTGTGGTTGACCCAGCGGCCGGACAGGGTGCGGAAGACGAGCCAGCTCCCCGAGAAGCGCGAGCGGTCGAGCCGCTCGTTGAAGCGGATGGTGACGATCGTCGACAGCGGCAGGTCGCGCGTGCCGGCGAGGGGCTCCAGGCTGACGACGTACGGCGGGGAGTCGTCGAGCACCAGCGTCCCGACGTCGACCACCTGGCCGTTGGCGGCGACCGTGCCGTTGCGCTCGATGTTGCCCGGGCCGAGGCGCTCCTGGACGAAGACCTTGAAGGCGCCGAGCGGCACCGAGGCGAAGGAGAAGTCGCCGTTGGCGTCGGCGAGGGTCTGCAGGGTGCGCGAGGCGCGGGTCACCACGACCAGCGCGTCCGCGGCCGGCGTGACGCCGTCCGACTTGACCGCGCGGCCGCGGATCTGTCCCGAATCCTCCAGGCGGACCGCGACCTCCAGCATCTGGTCCTCGAGCTCGATCACGCCGTTGCCCGAGCCGCGGAGCTGGGTCACCGGATGCTTGGCGTAGGCGCTGACAGTCCCCTTGCCCAGGTCGCGGAAGACCGCCCGGCCGGCGGCGTCGGTGGTGCCGACGAAAGTCTTCTCGCGGTAGAAACCGTTGTTCTTGACCGTCACCTCGGCGCCGGAGACCGGCGCGCCGAAGCTGTCCTGGACCACGATGGTGGTGTCGCCGATCGGCACCATGCGCAGGTCGACCGTGACCTCCTCGCCCTCGGTGCTCAGCGTCCCCTTGGCCGTGGCCTTGTGCTCGCCGCCGACCTCGAAGGTGTGCAGCTCGAACTCGCGGGCCGCGATGATGCCGGGGAACTCGAACGGATTGGCGAGCGTCGCGCCCACCACCTGGCCGTCCTGGTAGATCAGGGTGTTGGCGTTGGGGAACAGGCCGTCCGGGATCCCCTGCGGATTGAAGACCGAGCCCTTGACCTTGCCGCTCGCCTCCAGGTAGAGGTCGACGGTGACGCGCTCGCCTTCCGCGGTGATCTCGCCCGTGCCCGAGGCGTTCCGCCGCCCCTCGGGCTCCTTGGACGACAGCTTGAAGGGTCCCTGGGGGACGCCGAGGAACTCGAAGTAGCCGTTGACGTCGGTGCTGCTGTAGGTGGTGAAGTGGACCAGCGAGCGGGTCTCCATCTTCACCGTGGCGCCGGGGATGCCCACCGCCGAATTCGGCTCGTAGAGGTGGCCGTCCACCTCGCCCCGCACTTCCAGCGTGACGTCCGCCTCCATCACGTGATTGTTGAATTCGACCCGCACGCCGTCGCGGCTGCCGTGGCGGCCGGTCCTGGGGTCGAAGGCCCGCAGGCCGTAAAGGTTGAGCGGCAGCAGGCGGAACCGGAAGACGCCCTGCGCGTCGGTGGTGACGCTGTCGAAGAGCCCGCCGTGCTGGGTGAGCAGGTCCACCTGCGCCGCGGACACGGGCTGGCCGTCCACCGGGCTGAGCACCTTGCCGGTGATCTCGCCGGTAGCTTCCAGGACGAGCAGCGCCGTGGCCTCCTCCCCCTCGGAGACGATCTCGACGGAGGTCCTGGCCCCCAGGCCGCCCAGGCTCGGCGCCTTGGCGTCGATCGACACCGGGCCGGCGAAGATGTTGGTGAAGCTGAAATAGCCGTCGCGGTCGGCGTTCTGCACGATCGTGCGGTGCGGGAAGGCGTGCTCCTTGAGCGTCACCACGGCGCCGGCCACGGCGACGCCGTTGCTGTCCTCCACGAAGCCGATGACCGAGCCCTGCCGCTGCAGCTTGATCTCGACGTCCATCTCCTGGCCGAAGCGGGTGAAATTCACCCAGACGCGCGCCTTGCGGAAGATCGCGCCGGCGTCGATCTCGGCGTCGATGGGGAACCTGCCGCCGGGCGGCACCAGCTCGAACTTGAAGCGACCCTCGGCGTCGGTGCGCAGGTCGTAGGCCGAGAAATTCGGGTGCCGCAGATCGACCTTGGCGTTGGCGACCGGGGTCGTGCCGTCCCAGTCGTAGACCACGCCGCGGATCGTGCCGTTGCGCTCGAACACGAATTCGTGCTCGCCCACCTCGCCGTGGAAGACCAGCTCGTCGCGCACGGTCTTCTCGCCGTGGAAGGCGTTGGTGACCGTCAGCACGTAGCGGCCGATCAGCACGTCGGGGATCACGAACGTGCCGTCGCCGTTGGTCTCCAGCGTGTGCGGCTCCCAGTCGAGGTCGACCAGGCCGCCGCGCACCGCCGTCGGGCGGTAGATGACCAGCGAGCGCACGCCCACCAGGTTGCCCGACTCGTTGCGCGCCTTGACCACCCCGCGGATCGAGCCCTGCTTGAACTGGATGCGCATGAACGGCGTCTCGCCCTGGAAGCGGATGGTGGCGAACGCCTTGCCGCCGTCGGAGCCCTTGATCGCGTGCACCTCGTAGGTGCCCACGCCGAGGTTGGGGAAGACGAAGCGGCCGGACGCGTCGGTGGTGGTCTCGGCGTACCACTGGTCGTAGCCGTTCGCCAGGTGCACCAGCGCGAAGGGCACCGGGCTGCCGTTGAAGCCGATCACCTCGCCCGTCAGGCCGCCGCTGATGGTGTCGACGAAATAGAGGTCGCGCGCCACCGTGGTGTTGGCCGAGACCGACACCGGCGCCGAGGTCTGGCGGTTGCGCGCGAGGTCGGCCGCCAGCACCTGCCGGCTGCCAGCGAACACCCCGTCGAGGCGGTAATAGCCGTTGGCGTCGGTGACCGTGTTGAACGGCGTGCCGCTCACCCAGACGACCGCGCCGGCGAGCGGACGGGTGCCGGTCACCGACTGCAGGTAGACGTGCCCCTCGACCGTGCCGCGGTCGTCGCGCAGCCGCAGCGTGACGTTGTTGACCTGGTCGGCCAGGACGTCGAAGAAGACCTGGACGCCGGTCAGCCCGGTCTCGGCGTCGAAGCCCTCGATCTCGGCCCGCCCCACGGGCACGGTGCCGAAGTCGAAGCGCCCCTCGGGGTCGCTGCGCTGCACCCCCGCGAGCTCGCCGTCGAGGTAGAGCGCGAGATAGGCGTTGTAGACGGGCGTGACGCCGTCCGTCTCGTAGACCACGCCGCGGATGTCGCCCGTGGCCTGCGTCGGAGCGCGGCGGATGATCGTCAGGTCGCGCTGCACCACCGCGCCGGCGGTGGGGATCTCCACCGTCTGATAGACGAAGCTCCCCTCGCGGTCGGTGGCGCCGAGGGTGATCGTACCCACCGGCACGTCGCCCACCTCGTAGCTGCCGTCGGCGCTGACGCGCGCCTTGCGCCCCTCGAAGAAGACCGGGCTGTAGGCCACCACCTCGAGGGTCTCGGGCACCGAGCCGTCCTCGTAGCGCACCTGGCCGCGGATCGAGCCGCGGCCGAGCATCACGATGTCGAGATGGACCTCCTGCCCCACGAAGCGCACCCGCCCGCGGGCGCTGCCGTGCTTGCCGTTCGCCAGGTCGTGGCCGACCAGCGAGAAGACGTCGGTGCACTGGGTCTTGCGCACGTAATCGAACATGAACCGGCCGCTGGCGTCCGTCTGCACCGCCGCGGTCAGGTGCTTGCGGCAGGGGTTGTCCAGGGCGAAGTAGTAGAAGTCGACCTCGTGCAGCTCGACCTTGGCGAAGGGGACCGGCTGGCCGTCCGGCCCATACACGGTGCCGCGCACGATCGTCCCCTCGTCGGTCACCGTGGTCTGCACAGGCAGCGTCACGTTCACCACCTGCTGGCCGGAGACGCTCCTCAGGTCGCGCACCGAGATCCGGTTCTCCACGTACGGGCTGATCGGGTTGTCGAAGATGACCCGCACGATGCGCGTGTCGCGCAGCCCCTCGAACGGGTTCTCCGCCAGGGTCTCGAAGAAGCTGGCCACGTCCCTCTCGACCGGCACCAGGCCGCCGTTCGACACCTTGCCCGGGATGGTGAAGCGGTTGGGATCGACGGGCAGCAGGCTGGCGAGGTCGATGTCCTGCGTCAGCAGCAGCTCGACGATGTGGCCCGACGGGTCGATGTTGTTCTGCACCGCCGCCAGGGCGGTGAACGGCCGCGGCGCGATCGTGCGCTCGGTCGCCGGCCGCTCGGCCTCGAACACGCCGTCGCCGTCGGCGTCGATCTTCAGGATGAACGTGTCATAGGAGGACCGGAAGTCCACGGTGGCCACGCCGTCCGCGGAGAGCACGACCGGGCCCCAGGTCACGATGCGCAGGCCACCCGCGGCGTCGGGCACCAGGATGTGGAGCGCGGGGCTGCCGCCGTTGGCGTCGCGCAGCACGGCCTGATAGCCGTTCTCCTCCGGCACCCCCAGGAAGACCATCTCGGCCTGCCCCAGGTCGTAGAGGTCGGCGAAGGGGAGGGTGCGGTTGCGGGCGGGATCGGTACCCCCTCCCTGCACCGCCTTGCCGCTCGACCGGCTGACCACCTCCAGCACGGCGCCGTCGCCTGTGGCCAGCGCGCCCTGCAGCTTGCCGAGGAACGCCGTGGTGGCGGCGAAACGCTCGAAGGCGGAGACCGCCGTGGTCTCCGCCGCCTCCGCGGCGAACGTCTGGGCCAGCGCGTCGCCGAGCAGGCCCCCCTTCTGGGTCGTGCGGCGCAGCTTGTCCCACTCCCAGTCCTTGTCGCGCGCGCCGCTCCACTCCATGGCGAAGACCGCCAGGCTGTCGAACGGCTCCTCGCCCATGCTGACGTGCCGCCCGGCCTGCGACAGCCAGTAGACCTTCTCGTGGAACTGCTCGATGCCGATCTTCGGATGGTCGTTCTGGGCCGAGGCCGGCAGAGTGGCGAGCGAATAGCCGAGGCCGAGCATGGCCAGGGCGCGGCGCGCCACGAGCGGCGGCAGCGCGTCGGTCGTCTTCGGCAGGATCAGCGTGGTGGGCGACAGCGGGATGCCGTTCTCCCCCACCCCGACCGTGAACTCGAACCGCGGGTCGATCTCGCTGCCGCTGCGGATCGAGCTGGCGATGACCCTGCCGGTGCGCAGGGAGCGAACGCGGAACTCCACGACCTCGGACTCGCCCGGCGGCAGGCTGGGGATGGTCTTGCTGTTCTCTCCCACGATCTGCGCGCCCGAGACCCCCGACGGCGGGATAGTCAGCGTGATCAGGTTGACCGGCGCGTTCGACGTGTTGGAGATGGTCAGGAGGAGCGAGTACTCCTCGTCCGTCCGCACCACGTCCGGATGGGTGATGGTGACGCCCAGAGTCGGGTCGCGCACGACCACGGCGCCGCGGGCGCTGCCGGTGACGCGCCGGACCTCGTTGCCCGGCAGCCCCTCCAGCACGCCCTCGAGCTGGAACTCCACGAAATGGGTCCCCTGGCGCAGGCTCTCGACCACCACCTCGGCCTGCCCTTCGGCCTGGGCGATGAGGAACGTGAGGTCGTCGCCGGTGCCGAGCTGGCCGTCCGGGCCGGGCACGCGGATCGGCACCGGCACCCCCAGCGGCGTCGGCGGCTCGGTCTCGGCCATGCGCAGGGCGGACGGCAGGACCACCCGGGCGGTCAGGTCGCGGATGCGCAGCGGATCTCCCTCGGGAGCGTCGTTCTTGGCGACCAGGACGACCGAGAAGAACTGGTGGAGGACCGTGACGTCCGTGGGGAAGAGGATGACGCCGGGCAGGGGGATCGCGGCGTCCAGGTAGCAGTCCCCTTCGGGGTCCATGCAGCCGCCGGTGGGCCCGCCGTCGCTGCCCTCGCTCTCGATCTTGAGATGGAACGGGGCGAGCTGCGGAGGGGCGAAGCGCTGCGCCGTCGTGCCGCTGGAGCCGCCCGGGCTGAGCTGCGACTGGTCCGTCAGAACCCGGATCGCGTCCACGCCGCCGACCGGCTCGTAGACGACCGGCAGGTTGTAGTCGAACCGCTGGCCGTCGACGCCGAAGCCGAACGTGAAGTTGAAGGCCCTGAAATTCTCGTTGTCGACCACCACGCCGTAGCTGCGCAGCTCGTCGAGCGACAGCGGCCGCGAGGTGACCCGGGTCACCAGCACCTGGGTGACCAGGATGCCCGCCGACCGCGGCTCGGCGTAGGCCAGCAGCTCGTCGCCCTCGACGAGCCGGATGTTGTCGAGCTGGTACTGCCCCTTGAGGGAGAGCCGGGGGATGCGGAACGGCTCGTCGGGCACCGTCTCCAAGACCATCACGCCGTCGATCTCCGGACCCGTGAGATCGGCCAGGACGCGCAGGTCGGAAGGGAGAGACCCCTCTTCCGCGTCGTAGCCCTGGAGATGGGTCTCGACGATCGTCGGCGTGTTGAACGGGACGGTCTGCGCCTCCGGCGAAACCGTCAACCGGGTGCCCGCGATGAGCAGCCGGCCGGAGCCGATGCTCGCGTACACCTCGGACGCGCCGGCAACAAGAAAGACTGCGGACCAGAAGTACAACGCAAGACTTCTCAGCCAGGGCCTCAAGATGGCTGCCCCCCCCCTCTCGACGAGGTTGATTTGGACCGTATACGGACGGATCGGGAGAAGGTTGCAGAGATCTCGATGGGCGTCTGGGAAGTCTCGTACAGCCGCCGCCGAAGGGCCCTCACCCCCTGACCCCCTCTCCCGTCACCGGGAGAGGGGGAAAAACGCAAGACAACCTTCTTGTCTTGGGGTGTGTGGGGGCGCCCCTCTCCCGGTGACGGGAGAGGGGACGGGGGTGAGGGCTCCCGGCTGTGCTACGATCCCTTCCTCAGAGTTCTCTTATCAGCGTGCTTCACTCTCCGCTGTCCGACAACCGATCTGCCCGGCCGGCGATCCCACACCGGCCTGCATCTTTGGAGGACGGAATCATGAGGATCTCCCGAAACAGACATCCAGGATGGTGGATTAGCCTCGTCGTGATGGCCGCGCTGGCCGTCGCGCTGGCCTGGGCTCAGCCCGCCCGGGCCCAGGCGCCGGAGGAGCCGGTCCAGACGGAAGAGGATCCGCAGGAGGAGACGGTCCCGGCTGAAGAGGGCCAGGAAGAAGAGCCGGGGTTCAAGGACGAGATCACCGTCACCGGCACGCGCGTCGAAGGGCGCAGCGCCACCGACACGCCGTCGCCCGTCGACGTCATCGGCGAGGAGGCGATCGAATCCACCGGGGCCACCGAGACCGGCAAGATCCTGCAGCTCCTGGCGCCCTCGTTCAACTTCTCCTCCACCACGATCAGCGACGGCACGGACATCATCCGGCCGGCCACGCTGCGCGCCCTCGGACCCGACCAGGTCCTGGTCCTGGTCAACGGCAAGCGCCGCCACCAGACGGCGCTGCTCAACGTCCAGCAGACGATCGCCCGCGGCTCGGCCGGGTACGACATCAACACCATCCCCGCGTCGGCCATCGAGCGCGTCGAGGTGCTGCGCGACGGCGCCGCGGCGCAGTACGGCTCCGACGCCATCGCCGGCGTCATCAACATCATCCTCAAGAACCAGACCGCGGCCACCGACCTCAGCTTCGACGCGGGCCAGACCTACGAAGGGGACGGCGAGCTCTTCATGACCGGGCTCAACACCGGCTTCGGGATCGGCGCCGACGGCTTCGCCAACCTCACCTTCGAATACCGGGACCGCGGCGAGACCAACCGCGCCGGCGTGGACTCCCTGCGCGTCAGCCCCCCGAGCGTGACCCAGCGCATCGGCGATCCCGACGCCGAGGACATCTCGGCCTGGCTCAACGCCTCGATCCCCACCGGCAACGGCGAGGTCTACGCCTTCGGCGGCTGGTCGAACCGCAAGGGCAACTCCTCGGGCTTCTTCCGCACCGCGGGCGACGGCAGGACCGTGCCGGCGATCTACCCGAACGGCTTCCTGCCGACGATCATCACCGAGCCGACCGACACCTCGCTCGCCGTCGGCTACCGGGGGGACTTCCGCAACGACTGGAGCTACGACCTCGGCCTCAGCTACGGCAACAACGAGTTCAAGTTCCGCGAGGAGAACACCGTCAACGTCAGCTACTGGTACGAGCCCCGCGATCCCGCCAATCCGACCGGACCCAGGTTCCAAGAGTCGGCGACCTCCGCGGACACGGGCACGCTGGAGCTCGACCAGCTCAGCCTCACCCTGGACTTCGCCGGCGAGCTCGACTGGGGCGTGGGCGGCGGGCCGCTCCACGTCGCGGCCGGCGCCGAGTGGCGCGAAGAGGGCTACAAGATCGAGGCCGGCGACGAGATCTCCTACGAATACGGCCGCAGCAACGACCGCAGCATCCGCATCCTCGACCAGACCGGCGCCATCGCGCAGCCGGGCACCCAGGGCTTCCCCGGCTGGTCGCCCCGCGAGGCCGTGGACGAGAGCCGCACGAACACCGCGCTCTACCTCGACTTCGAGTCTTCTCTCACCAATCAGTTCCTCGCCGGCGTCGCTCTGCGCTTCGAGGACTACTCGGACTTCGGCAACACCGTGACCGGCAAGCTGTCGGGGCGCTTCGACTTCACCGAGGCGTACTCCTTGCGCGGCACGGTCTCCACCGGCTTCCGGGCGCCCGGCATCCAGCAGGCCTTCTACAGCCAGCGGTCGACCAACCTGAACGCCGCCGGCGTGCTGACCGACACGCTGACCGCGCGCCAGGACAGCGACGTCACGCGGGCCTTCGGCATCCCGGCCCTGGAAGAAGAGACCTCCCTGAACTATTCCGTCGGCCTGGTCGGCGAGCCGTCGCCCAACTTCCGCATCACCGTGGACCTCTACCAGATCAACATCGACGACCGCATCGTCTTCTCCAGCAACATCCAGCCCGAGGACGCCGCCACCTGCGGCACGCCGTTCAACCCCGCCCGGTGCCCGATCCGCGCCATCCTCGACCCGATCGGCGTCGGGCAGGTGCTGTTCTTCACCAACGCGATCGACACCGAGACCACCGGCCTGGACCTCGTCGCCCTGTACGACTGGAAGCTCGGCGCCGACTCGCTGCTGAGCCTGGAGGGCGCCTTCCACTTCAACGACACCGAGGTCACGGACCGCCGGTCGTCCTCGGACATCCTGCCGGCACCCGTGCTGTTCGACCAGGCCCAGGTCACCCTGATCGAGGAGGGCCAGCCCGGCGAGCACTTCCTGGTAGGGGGCACCTACTACCGCGGCGACTGGAAGACCAACCTCCGCTTCAACTACTTCGGCGAAGTGGCCGGCGAGGGCTTCACCCCCGGCTTCAAGCAGACCTGGGGCGGCAAGTGGCTGACCGACCTCTCGATCTCGTACGACGTGACGGACGCCCTGAGCCTGACCGTCGGCGGCCTCAACATCTTCGACGAGTACCCCGACGAGTGGGACACGGTCAACGCCTTCCCCTTCCCCCAGCTCGGCTTCGTCTACGGCTGGGAGACCCTCCCCTTCGGCATCAACGGAGGCTACTACTTCGCCCGGGTCAACTACCGGTACGACCACCGGTAGCTATGTAGATCACGGAGCCGCCGGTGGGGCCACCACCGGCGGCTTTTCGGCGTACGCTTGACAACGTTTCCAGGGTCGCGAAGAATTCAGCAACCGCCTCGCTGCTTGGACCTCGCCAAGGCGCTTCAGAGACTGCGCATCCGAAGTGCTCTCGCAGGTTCCCGTCCGCCGGTGCAAGGCAGACCGGTTCGGTCTCCCGCGAGGCTTGCTGTCAGGAGATCGAGTCCCGGCCCATGCAATTCGACTTCGAGACCTGGCTCATCATCGCCGGCTCAATGGCTGGCTCGATCGTCGCCGTGGTAGGGTTCGTCGTCGCGGTGCTCAGGCTCCTCGAGTCCTTCGAATCGTTGAAGCGCCGGCATCCGAGGCTCCTGGGAGGGCGCGTCCAGCGCCGGGAGATCTCGCGCGTCCGCAAGCTCCTCCAGGACAAGCTGCGAGCGGACGGCTACAGGTACAAGACTTTCTGCGCAGGTTCCTGCGACAGCGGAAGCACGTCCTGGAGCTGACCCGATCCTTCGCCGTTTCTCTGGCCCCCCAGTCGACCTCCCACGACGCGCAGGAGCTGGTCTCCCTCCTGAGCCACAAGATCGACAGCCACCAGGAAGCTTTCGCGATGGCGAGCGAGACCGGGAGCGGCAAGACGGTTCTGGGCATGGTCCTGCCTCTCCTCTGCGAGCGCTCTTCCGGGCTGAGGTGCGCCGCTCTCTACCTGGGCCCTGCCGACTGGGCCAACGGCGCTCCCCTGGCCAAGATCCAGGAGTGGGTCGCGAGCTGGCCGCCCGCCAAGCGGAAGCTGATCGTCTTCGACTCCCTCAACGAGATCCTTTCCGATCTCACTCCTCTCAAGGAGCTGCTGGCGAAGGTGAAAGAGCAGTTTCCCTCCGGCTGCGGCTTCCTCATCCTCTACCAGCCGGTGTCCGCGAAGTATGCCGAGGAGATCTCCACCCTCCT